>JBDKGR010000182.1:0-3002 GCA_039798085.1 Pseudomonadota bacterium | reverse complement strand
ATGAGATTCGGGAATTGGCTTCGGGCTTACTGAAAAATCCGCAAACTGTACAGGTAACGCCCCGCAATACCACCGTGCAACGCATCACGCAGGTGATTCATCCGGTGGGGCGCGGCAAGAAAAAAGCCTTGCTGGCACACATCATCAACGAACACCAATGGAGCCAAGTTTTGGTGTTTACGCGCACCAAATTCGGCGCGAATTCGGTGGCAGAATTCTTGTCCAAACAAGGAATCACCGCAATGGCACTGCATGGCAACAAAAGCCAAGCGGCTCGTACCCAAGCACTGAATGGCTTCAAAACCGGCGAAGTACGTGCCTTGGTTGCTACCGATATTGCAGCACGCGGTATCGACATTGACGAATTGCCACACGTTGTGAACTACGAAATCCCCAACGTCAGTGAAGATTACGTGCATCGCATCGGACGCACCGGACGCGCAGGCAACGATGGCGCAGCCATCAACTTGGTGTGCTTGGATGAAGAAGGTTTCATGCAGGATATTGAGCGCTTCACCAAACAAACCATCCCCGTGCAAATTGTGGAAGGTTTTGGTGCCGAAGCGGGTGAAAAAGCCGAACCGCTTGCAATGGGTCGCCAAACGATTTGGGGCGGATTAGGCAAACCGCCTAGCCGCGATGTTATGCAAGCCGCCGCCCGCGCTGCGCGTACCGAGATGATGCAGCGTGTTCGGGATGGAAAAGAAGGCAAAGAAGGCAAAAGACCCGCTGCCCCACATCAACCACGCCCCCCACAAGGAAGCGCTAGAGCAGGTGCGCCCAAACCACGTTCCAGCCACACACAGCAACAACCGATTAGCCACGAGAGCCGTTTTGAACAACGTCCTCCCCGTGCGCCCCGCAGCCCATCGGCACAGCCCGACCCGATGCGCACCAGTGTGGATATGCTCGCCGAACGCGGTCAGCGCCGTGGCGGTGGCGGTGGTTATGGCGGCGGCGGTGCAGGCGGTGGCAATCGCGGACGCAGCGGTGGCGCAAACAAACCCCGCGATCCGTTTAGCAGGTAAAAATAAAGGAAAATTGCTCATGTCATTTTGGGCTTTTTCGATTGCAGCTATTGTTCTTGCGATTACCCCCGGTCCCGGAATTGCTTACGTGGTTGTGCGAACGGTTGCGGGTGGACGTGCAGAGGGTTTGGCATCGTGCCTAGGTACAGGTATTGGGGGGATGTTGCACGTTCTGGCGGCGGCTTTGGGGCTATCGCTCATCGTTGCGCAATCGGCTTTGGTTTTTGATTTGATTAAATACATCGGTGCAGCGTATTTAATTTATTTGGGAATTCGGCTACTGCTGCGCAAAGATGAAGCCTTTGCCATGCCATCCGAATTATCTAAATCATCCAAATCGGCATCCCCCCAAGGTACACGCCGTGCTTTGCTGGAAGGAATCGCCGTAGAAGCCTTCAATGTGAAAACGGCTTTGTTTTTCTTGGCGTTTTTACCCCAATTCGTTGTGCCCCATGAACCTCTCGCACCCCAGTTGGTGCTGTTGGGTAGCGTATGCGTTGCGCTCAATACGCTGGTGGATGCGATTGCTGTGTTGGCAGCGGAGCGTTTGCTTCAATCCAGCACCGCCCGTGCAGCACGGGCGCGTTTTTTAACCCGTGCCTCGGGCGTAACCATGTTGGGATTAGGTACTTATTTGGCTTTGGCACGCCGTGGCGTTTAATCAACTTGCCATGCGGCTTCGCAAAGCTGGTACACGCGCGGGGATGCTGGTTTTTATCTGATGTTCACGCAGCTCTAATCGGCAATGCTTGGCACTTTGGGGATTGCGTTCTTTCAGAAAATCCAATTCCCGCAAGTTTGCCAATACACGGCATACGGTCTCGGGGGCCGCATTGATGATGGTTGCCATATCGGTCAAAGTAGGGAGCGCACAGGCAGTATGTTCGGTGGCATTGCGGTTCCCTGAGAGCATTTGCAGCAAACGCTGAATCCGTACTGTAGTAGAACCCGTGCGCAGACTTGCTACCTCGCGGCAGCGTTGGTGTACTTTGGAAAGCGTTTCCATCAAAATTTGCGTTAGGTGGTTTTTATCGACCAAATCCACCGGACGCAGTTTGGCTGGGGTGATGGCGCGTACTGTCAACGTATCGGTCACTCCGGCAAGGCTTTCTACCCCTACCAAATCCCCGGGAAGGGCTAGGCGAACAAAATTGCAGCTTCCGTCTTCCGATTGGCTATCCACGCGCAAAGCCCCTGATTCCAATCGCCACAAAGAAGCAAGGTCAGAGGGAGCAAGGGCTTCACGTTGAAAAAGCTGATGCTCGGCGCGAAGGGTTACATAAGAATCCATTACAAAACTCCACAAAAATTCCGAAAAAGACTAAACAAGACTTAAAAAGACTGGAAAAGGTCAAATCGGGAGTGGTGGAGCGCGTGCAACAGGCATAAGCCAAGCGATTCGTATCTGCGGCAGTAAAACGGATGGTAGTGGGGAAAGCGTCAGCCGCCAAATAGGTATCACCCAAAGCGGTACAGGGGGTAACCCAAACGATGCCGCGTGGGTGAGGCAATAGGGGCAATGTTCAGTGGACGAGGGCGTATCGGCTGGCTCTTCACCGAACCGTACCCAGATAGAACCTCGGGTTGAGCAAATTTCAGTCCAAATGCCACCCGCAACGGCGGGGCTACGGGCTTCGTTCAACACCACAGAAACCGTAGGCATCAACGCATTCAGCAGGACAGCCCAAATGGCAATCCAGCTAGAAAGGGTATAGCGTGAACGGTTTAGCATAAAACTCATAAGACCATTCTATCAATCGAAACCCCGATTTTTTCGGTGATAATCCGCCCCTATGCACCCCCTTCATGCAATACGTCACTTCACCACCCTCACCCGCTTCGTGCTAGCGTGGTTTGTGCTGTCGTTGGGTATCGCTATCGCATCGCCTATCGTCAAACCCCAAGATATTTTGTTGGTTTGTACTGCTTCGGGGGCGATGAAAGTCGTGATCACGATGGAGGATGGAGAGACTT
>JBDKGR010000181.1:0-3007 GCA_039798085.1 Pseudomonadota bacterium | reverse complement strand
CCACCATCGTGCTGCATGGCGATTTGGAAAATGCGTTTCAGCACTTTTGGCAGGATACGAAAGACCGTTATCGCCTCGTCCAAACCGACCCCGAACGCCCCGTTTTGCCGCCCGATGCGCTCTTTTTAAGCAGCGAGCAGTTTTATCAGCGGGCGAATGCGTATGCGCAGTTGGCTATTAAGCCACGTTCGTCAAACCCTCACCCTAGCCCTCTCCCACAGGTAGAGGGAATAACAGCCAGCAGTGCAATGCCTTCGCTCCCTCTCCCCGTGGGAGAGGGTTGGGGTGAGGGACTACCGCCCTTAACCGCCGATCGCACCAATGACGATCCGCTTATCCGCCTCAAAAATCACGCCAACACCACTAAAAACCGCATTTTGGTGCTGGCGGAAAGCAACGGGCGGCGTGCGAGTTTGTTGGATTTTCTGCGTGCCAGTGGCATTGATGCGCCCGTGTTTGATTCGTTGGATTCGCTTGCCGAATTTACGCGCAGCAAAGAAAAATTCGGCATTGCAACCGCTTCTCTTTCAAGTGGCTTTAGTTGGAACGAATTCGGCATTGATTTGGTCACCGAAACCGAATTATTCGCCACATCCCCGACCACGCGCCGCCGCAGCAAAAAGCAGGAACAAGTCAGCGATGTCGAAGCGCTTATCAAAGATTTATCCGAGCTGAATGTGGGTGATCCGGTGGTTCACAGTGCGCACGGCATTGGGCGTTATCGCGGGCTGATTCACATGGATGTCGGCGGTGTGGGCGAAACACAAGAATTTTTGCATCTGGAATACGCCGATAAAGCCGTGTTGTACGTCCCCGTGAGCCAGTTGCAACTGATTAGCCGCTACACGGGCGTGAGCGCGGATGAAGCACCGTTGCATCGGCTGGGCAGTGGCGCGTGGGATAAAGCCAAACGCAAAGCCGCCGAGCAGGTGCGCGATTCGGCTGCCGAATTGCTGAATATCTACGCACGCCGCGCGGCACGGGAGGGGCACGCCTTCCGCTTCCCCGAACATGATTACGAAACCTTTGCCAACGATTTTGGCTTTGAAGAAACGCCCGACCAAAAAGCCGCGATTCACAACGTGATTCAGGACATGATTAGTCCGCGCCCGATGGATAGGCTAGTCTGCGGCGATGTGGGCTTTGGCAAAACCGAAGTCGCGCTGCGGGCGGCGTTTGTGGCGGTTGTGGGCGGGAAGCAAGTCGCTATCCTCGCGCCCACTACGCTGTTGGCGGAGCAGCATTTTCAAACGCTGGTGGATCGGTTTGCCAAGTGGCCGGTCAAAATCGCCGAAATGAGCCGTTTTCGTTCTACCAAGGAAATTAACGCCGCGCTGAAAGGTGTGGCGGATGGAACGGTGGATATTGTGGTCGGCACGCACAAACTGCTGTCGCAATCGACACATTTCAAAAATCTGGGGCTTTTAATCATTGACGAGGAACACCGTTTCGGCGTGCGCCAGAAAGAACAAATGAAAGCCCTGCGTGCCGAGGTGGATGTGCTGACGCTCACCGCCACGCCGATTCCGCGCACGATGGGCATGGCGCTAGAGGGCTTGCGCGATTTAAGCGTGATTGCGACCGCGCCGCAACGCCGTTTGGCAATCAAAACCTTTGTGCGCACCGAGAGCCACGGCATCATCCGCGAAGCCGTGCTGCGGGAGTTGAAACGCGGCGGGCAGGTTTATTTTCTGCACAACGAAGTGGAAACCATCGAAAACCGCCGCGCCAAGCTGGAAGAAATTTTGCCCGAAGCGCGAATCGCCATCGCCCACGGTCAAATGCCGGAACGCCAGTTGGAAGCCGTGATGCGCGATTTTCATGCCCAGCGCAGCAATTTGCTGCTGTGTTCGACCATCATCGAAACGGGCATTGACGTTCCGACCGCCAACACCATCCTGATGGCGCGGGCGGATAAGTTCGGGCTGGCGCAGTTGCACCAGTTGCGCGGGCGCGTGGGGCGTAGCCACCATCAGGCGTATGCGTATTTGATGGTTCCCGATGTGGAAGGATTAACGAAACAAGCCAAACAACGCTTGGATGCGATTCAAGCGATGGAAGAATTGGGCAGCGGCTTTTATTTGGCGATGCACGATTTGGAAATTCGCGGTGCAGGCGAAGTATTGGGCGAAAACCAAAGCGGTAATATGTTGGAAATTGGTTTCCAGTTATACAACGAAATGCTGGGCGAGGCGGTGCGGTGTTTGAAAAATGGTATCGAACCCGATTTACTTGCCCCTTTAAGCGCGGCTACGGATATTAATTTGCACGCTCCGGCGCTATTGCCCGATGATTACTGCGGCGATGTGCATTTGCGATTATCGTTTTATAAAAAGCTCGCTATGGCAAAAACCACGGCGCAGATTGATTCTTTATTAGAAGAAATGGTAGATCGCTTCGGCAAACTCCCGCCGCAAGTGGAAACGCTAATCGACACGCACCGCCTGCGCGTTATCAGCCAGCCGTATGGCGTGGTAAAAGTCGATGCCAACCCGAATGTGATTTTAATTACCTTCAAAAAAGATGCGCCGATTGACCCAATGGGCGTTATTGCTTTAATTCAAAAACATCGGCATATTAAATTGGTGGGTAATGAAAAACTGCGGATTGAACGGGCTTTACCGGATGTGAAAGGGCGGGTGCAAATGGTGCGGGATGTATTGAAGGCGTTGGGGAGTCCGGTGAAATAATTTTTTGCCAGTTCCAAAAACGACACGATTGGGTAGTGCTGCTGTGTACAGTAACGATAGTTCCAACAAATGAAAATGAATTGAAAGTAGTACGTATGCAAAATCCTGAAATTCTCTTGAAAAACTTGAATACCGCCCTATGCAATCTGCGCGGGGCAGCCAATTTGCTTGGTGATGATGACGATGCACGCATTGATAGTAAATTTTTGCCCGTCATGCGTAAGCTGCTTTTGGCAGAGGTACTGGGTAATACCGCTATTTTGGCAATTGGTGGCTCGCAAGGTGCGGGAAAAACCACGTTCCTCACGAGTTTGTAT
>JBDKGR010000180.1:0-3018 GCA_039798085.1 Pseudomonadota bacterium | reverse complement strand
GATATGCGCATGGGCAGGAGCACACGCCAAGGCACAACGGCGCAGCATCGGAATATCCGGCCAATCGTCGCCCATTGCGGCGGCTTTATTCCAGTCTAACCCCAAAGCAGCGAGGGTTTGCTCGGCGGCAGGACGCTTATCTTCCGTTCCAAAATGCGCGTGTTCAATGCCCAATGCCGCCAAACGCACGCGCAAGGCTTTGGAATCCCGCCCCGTAATCACGACGGGGGTAATACCCGCTTGTTGCAGCAGTTTCAAACCATGTCCATCCAGCGTGTTGAAGCGTTTTAGCACTTCGCCGTCTTCTGAAAACAACAAACCGCCATCGGTTAGCACGCCATCGACATCGAAAAAAACCACTTTGATGCCCTGCGCTTGCAAGAGAAGGGCGGGGTCAAATTGAAGAACGGGTAGAACGGGTAGAACGGGTAGTGCTTGCTGCATTAAATCACCTTGGCACGCATTAAATCGTTGGTATTGAGCGCACCGCAGAGTTCGCCCTCGGCATTCAACACCAGCAGAAAATTGATACGATGATGCTCCATCATGCCCGCAGCGTCCGCTGCTAAAGCGTTTGCAGCTATCGAAAGAGGAGCAACGTGCATTACATCCCGCGCGGTTTTGGAACGAAGGTCGATTCCTTGTTCGACCAAACGCCGCAAATCGCCATCGGTAAAAATGCCGATAACGTGGTTTTCCGCATCGACCACCGCCGTCGCGCCCAAGCCCTTGGCACTCATTTCGCGCATGAGTTCGCTGAATGTTGCCTCCGAACCCACGCGGGGAATGGCGTTACCGGAACGCATCACATCTTCCACATGGGTGAGCAGCTTGCGTCCCAATGCGCCCCCCGGATGCGAACGGGCGAAATCTTCGGCACGAAAACCGCGCGCATCCAACAACGCCACCGCCAGCGCATCGCCCAGTGCGAGTTGCGCCGTAGTGCTAGCCGTGGGCGCGAGGTTCAAAGGACAGGCTTCTTTATCGACCGCCGTATCCAACCACACATCGGCGTGCTGCGCCATTGTGGATTCGGCGCTACCCGTCATGCTGATAATGCGCACGCCAAGGCGCTTTAATACCGGCAAAATGGCGATGATTTCTTGTGCTTCCCCGCTATTGGACAGGGCGAGCACCACATCCAGCGGCGTAATCATGCCCAAATCACCATGACTGGCTTCGGCAGGGTGAACAAACATCGCGGGCGTTCCGGTAGAAGCCAAGGTAGCCGCAATTTTGCGTCCGATATGCCCGCTTTTGCCCATGCCCATCACCACCACGCGCCCACGGCTGGTCAGCACCAGCTCCAATGCTTGGCAAAAAGATTCGCCGATGCGGTTCTTCAACCCCAAAATAGCAGCGGCTTCAATATCCAGAGTTTCATTTGCCAGCGCTAGACTGCGTTGGGTTGGGGGCATGGCTAGCTGCATGGGTATCTTCTTCTACTTTGGTATCGGCAAAATTGCGTTCGCTTTTAGGGGATGCTACCTTGGTCGATTCTGCTCTGCGGTTGCGCCAACTGGCGGCTAAACCACCACCCGATAGCTTTAACGATTGAAGCAACGATTTGCTTTTTTCCAACGGGCGCAATGTGCTTGGTACGGAAAGCGATGTGGGCGGAAATGCAGTCGAAGCCACCTCCTCAGAAGGCGGAGCGGGCGGGGGTGCGGCGTTCCGAGGACGGTGACGATGAGGAGGGAGGGCTTGAACTGGCAGTATCAGGCTTTCATTGGCACGAAAATAAATAGCGGCAACCGAAAAATCGTGTTTTTGCTTAACTTTCTGAATCACCCGATGCTCAATCTCCTCCAAACGCCCCACATCCCCCATCAATTCACGCGCCATATCCATCATCACCAAATGCTGGCAACCTTCTGAATCCAACGTCAACACCTTGAATTTATAGCTGGGTGATGCCATATCCATCGTATTCATGGCATCCGCAATCACGGAAAACAGCAATTCACGCCGACGCGCCCGTGTTGCCCTGCGCACAGAAGGTTTTTGAGCCAGTGCTGGAGGAGCCGCTTCCTCGGCCAACACCAAATCTTTATTCGATTCTTTTCTTTGCAGCCAGTTGAGTAGAGACATTTTTTATTTCCCGATACAGAATTGGGTAAAAATCACCCCCAATAAATCATCCGGTGTAAAAGCACCTGTAATTTCACTCAAGGCATTTTGCGCTAATCGCAATTCCTCTGCCAACAACTCAAGAACCACGGTGGACGTGCCAAAGTGCAAAGCGGCATTTTCTAAATGGGCCGCGACGGTGCGCAGTAATTGCAGATGCCGTTCACGGGCAATGAACAAACCTTCATGGCTTGCTTGCCAACCCACGGTTTCCAAAATAGCGCGGCGCAAACCCTCTAAACCCTGACCGGTTTTTGCCGATATAGCAATCCCTTGTTCAAGCTGGGCAACATCTGATTTATTCCAAACATCCATCACAGGAATGCAGGGAATGCGGGGAATGCGGGACGCAAGTTTTTGCGCAATTTCAGCATCCGCTAATTGGTACTCGGCGGTATCGCGGCGCGTTAAATCGTGCAAAAACAATACCGCATCGGCGCGTTCAATCGCATCCCAAGTACGCGCGATACCGATTTTTTCGACCTCATCGTCGCTATCACGCAATCCGGCGGTATCGACAATATGAATCGGAATGCCTTCTATTTGAATCGTTTGCTGTACTTTATCGCGCGTTGTTCCCGGAATCGGGGTGACAATCGCCAATTCTGCCCCCGCGAGTGCGTTCAGCAGCGACGATTTACCCACATTCGGCTGACCCGCAATCACCAAGCTAATGCCGTTGCGCAGCAAAGCGCCTTGCGTGGCACGCTGCATCAATGTGGTGAGTTGGTTTTGAATGCGCGTGAGTTGTAGCAGCGCGTCCGATGTTTGGACAAAATCAATTTCCTCTTCGGGGAAATCCAAATGCGCCTCCACCAGCATCCGCAGATGAATCAACGCATCTTTCAGGGCATTCACTTCGCGCGAAAACACACCCGAGAGCGATTG
>JBDKGR010000179.1:0-3046 GCA_039798085.1 Pseudomonadota bacterium | reverse complement strand
TCGGTAATATCGCTCATGAATGCCTTTCTCCGTAGGTCGTCGATGGGGGTTAGATACCTCGATTCTCTACGCCTGATTAGGCATTCCCTTTCTACTTCTTCTCTTTCTTATCCCGAACTCAGGTTAAGCATGAAAATCATCCTCGCATCCAACAACCAAGGTAAGCTCGTGGAGCTGCAAGCCATGTTCGCGCCACTGAACTGTACGCTGGTGCATCAGGGCGATTTGGGCGTTCCCGAATGCCCTGAACCACATCGCACTTTTATTGAAAACGCCCTCGCCAAAGCCCGCAACGCATCCGCTCACACGGGATTGCCCGCGCTCGCCGACGATGCTGGCTTGTGCGTGGATGCGTTTGGCGGCTTACCCGGGGTTGATACCGCGTACTACGCCACGCAATTCGGTTACGCCAAAAGCGATGCCAACAATGTCCGCGCGTTGCTGGAACAGATGCAAGGCATCGCCCCCCCCAATCGCCGTGCCGCAATGGTCAGTACCTTGGTAGCAGTGCGTTCGCCCGAAGACCCTGAGCCGCTGATTGCAATGGGGCGTGTAGTGGGTCGCATCACCACTGAACCGATGGGCAGCAACGGTTTTGGCTTTGATCCGGTGATGTGGATACCCGAATTCGGTCAAACCTTCGCCCAACTCGCCACCGAAGTGAAAAACGCCAACAGCCACCGAGGACGCGCCGCGCAAGCAATGGCAGCGCTCTTGCGGGCGAATTGGTTGTAATCACAATGGTATGGTGTCGTTATTTTTTATTTGATACGCGACTCACGACCTTGAAGTAGTCGATTGATGTTTTCTACGTGCCGCCAAACCAAAAAAATTGCCATAACAGCGGTGCAAAGAACGGCACTTTTATTCATTGTCCACCAACTACCATCCAGCAATACATAATAAATCGGTGCGGTTATGGCGGCAGTTAGCGATGCCAATGAAGAATAACGAAACCGCCATGCCATAAAAATCCATGTCAGCAACGCCATCAGACCTAGTATCCAATGAATAGCAAGCAGAACGCCCAGTGCCGTTGCCACGCCTTTTCCACCTTGGAAACGAAAAAAAATCGGGAATAAATGTCCCAAAAATGCCGCCATTCCAGCCAATGCTGCCGTATTTTCACCCAGCCCCCAATCTGTACCGAATCCAAGAATCAACACCACGGGTAACCCACCTTTGAGCGCATCCAAACCCAAGGTTACGACTGCGGCCGCTTTGCTACCGGAACGCAATACATTGGTCGCTCCCGGGTTTTTACTGCCGTAGGTGCGCGGGTCGTTCAAGCCCATCACACGGCTCACGATCACGGCAAAGGACAAAGAACCCATCAAATACGCCACAAAAATGGCAAGCCAAGGGGCTAAATAGGTGGAAGGAATAAACGTACTTTCCAAAATGGTGTCTCCTTAAATAGTCAAAATCGGAATTTCCAGCGATTGTGCCGCCCGATTCAAAGGCTTATCAAAACAGCAAAAGAACATCGTATTGCCCAAATGCCAGTGGGCTTTTTGCGCACTGGCAAGCTGCACGCTATCGTAGGCACGCAAACCAAAACGCAAGGCGAGTTCACTGGCATTTTGAATCAAACTTTGATCGATTCCAAATTGCTGAAACATGGACCATTCTGTCCGCAAACGTGCCAATACCGTTTTCACGGCGACCGTGTGAATCAATCCGGTTTTTTCTTTCAAACTCAAGGCGGCGCATATTTCCACCAACGCCATTTGGCTGACGATGCAATAGCTGGCTTGATTGACTTGTTCCCGCATCCAATCACTATGCAGCTCTTGGGCATAGAGCTTCATCAAGGCAGAAGTATCGCAAAATAAAATCACAATGAACCCCGCAAGGTGGAGACCCAATCGCTCATCGAGATGGCATCCGCTTCATCCACAAACTGCACCGTTTGACCCAGTTGAAACAACTGATTAGCAGGTTGTGCAATCAAACCGGTATGAAGCAGGCGTTGCATCATTTCTTCATCCGACTCGGTATCCGGTTTTTCCTCCATCGGCATCGGTGCAACCAGTTCTGCAACCACTCTGCGCTGCGAAGTAATTTGTACCCGATGCCCATGCCGTGCCAAAGCGATAGCCGGAGCTGGATTGGCTTTTAATTCCCGAATTGAAATCTGCATGAAAGTTTCCGTTGTTCTTTGTTCTTTGTTCTTGGTACTAGGAGAGGAGATTGCATCGTAGCATTGACTGCAATAGATACCTACATCCTCAAAACACGAAGGCTTTCAAAATGTAACCACGCCCCTGTGAGCGGATCGGTAAACGCCAGTGTTTTGGCGAGCAGTTGCAAAGGACGGGAATAATCGATACTACCCTCCGGCGTGAGGATAGGATAGATACCATCATGCACAATCGGTAACCCTAAAGCGCTCATGTGAACCCGTAGCTGGTGGCGTTGTCCTGTTATGGGTTTTAATTGGTAACGGGCGATTTTCCCGTTCGTTTCCTGTAGCGAAATCGTGGTGAGTGCATTGGGTTCGCCTTCTACTTCGGTTTGCTGCATGAAGTGTTTATCCGCAGTAATGCGGGTATGGCGTGTGAGCGGGAAGGTTAAATCGGGTTTCCACGGGGCGATACATTCATACGTTTTATCCACTTGTCGCTCCCGAAAAAGCCGTTGGTACATTCCCCGACTCGCTACCTGTTTGGAAAATAACACCAATCCCGCCGTATCGCGGTCAATGCGGTGGATGGGGGATAGTGCTTCTAATCCCAACGCATTTTTCAATCGCACCAAGAGCGTTTCTTGCACGTATTTTCCCGACGGAATAACGGGCAAAAAATGGGGTTTATCGGCGACCAGCAAATGATCGTTCTGCCACAGTATCTGCGCTTCAAAAGGGATACATTCTTCGTGCTCGACTTCGCGGAAGTAATAAAAGCGCTGTCCAGCTTCAAATGCGGCATCGCCCATACCGCTTTCTTGAAGGCGTTTCACCCATTTATCGGTAGAAACATGGGGGAAGCGATCGGTTAAAAATGCCAGAAGCGTTTTCCAATTTCCTGCGGGCGTGACAATACAA
>JBDKGR010000178.1:0-3085 GCA_039798085.1 Pseudomonadota bacterium | reverse complement strand
GCGTTCGCATAAGGCAGAGCAGTGGTGACAAAAAGTTGGCGGGGTAAATTTGGCATGGTGGGTAAAGGGTTTTCTGGGACTACGGGGGCGCAATTTTAGCCCTCAGCTAGACTACCGTCACCTTGATTTACTAGGAGACATTTTCATAATGACAACCACAAGCCGCACCACCACCAACACCCCTACCGCCACCATCACCGTACAAGCGATTCATGACGTATTAAAAAGCGTAATCGACCCTAATACGGGCAAAGATTTTGTTTCCACCAAAGCTGTCAAAAATATCTGGGTATCCGAGGGCAATGTATCCTTCGACGTGGAATTGGGTTACCCCGCTCAAAGCCAAATAGCCGATTTGCGTAAAAACCTGATTGCGGCGGTTCAATCGGTGGCGGGTGTGGGCAATGTGTCGGTGAACATCACTTCCAAAATTGTTGCCCATGCGGTGCAGCGTGGCGTGCAGTTGATTCCGGGGGTGAAAAATGTGGTGGCAGTGGCATCCGGCAAAGGTGGCGTGGGCAAAAGCACGACGGCGGTGAATCTGGCATTGGCACTGGCTGCGGAAGGTGCGCGAGTCGGTTTATTGGATGCCGATATTTACGGTCCCAGTTTGCCAATGATGATGGGCATTGAAGGTCGTCCTGAATCCGAAGACGGTAAAACGATGGAGCCAATGGAAAATTACGGCGTGCAGGTCATGTCGATTGGTTTCTTGGTTGCTCAAGACGATGCCATGATTTGGCGTGGCCCTATGGCAACCCAAGCATTAGAACAACTGCTGCGCCAAACGAATTGGAAAGATTTGGATTACCTTATCGTCGATATGCCTCCCGGTACGGGCGATATTCAGCTCACCATGAGCCAGCGCGTTCCTATGACGGGGGCAGTCATCGTCACGACACCGCAAGATATTGCGTTATTGGATGCCAAGAAAGGCATCAAGATGTTTGAAAAAGTCAGCGTACCGATTTTGGGGATTGTCGAAAACATGGCGGTTCACGTCTGTACGAATTGTGGACATATCGAACATATCTTTGGCGCAGACGGTGGTAAAAAAATGGCAGCCGAGTACCAGATGGATTACCTTGGTGCATTGCCCTTGAATATGCAGATTCGCTTGCAAGCAGATAATGGCAAGCCCACCGTAGTAGCCGAACCAGACGGAGAGGTAGCGAATCTCTATAAATCCGTGGCACGGCAAGTAGCGGTGTCGATTGCCACACGCAATAAAGATTTTTCCAGCAAGTTCCCGACGATCACCATCAGCAAAAATACTTAGCAAAAATACCCAGCAAAAACACCTGATACCTGCGGAAAAATAATTGAAGAATGGGTCAACCGCCTTTGAGGGTATGCCGTTAAACACACATCTGTAATACACACCGAACCTGAAAGGTACACCATGAACTTCAAGACTCTCTCCGCTGCCGCCCTGATTGCTAGCCTGTTTTCCGTAGGTGCTTTGGCTCAGACCCCCGCTCCGGCAGTAACTACTCCAGCTCCCGCTGCTGCGACTCCTGCGGTAACTGCTGACAAAGCAGCTGCTCCAGCCAAGGCAGATGCGGCGAAACCCGCTACCGCAGTGGATAAAGAAAAAGTAGCAGCCGAACGCGCTAAACGCAAAGCAGAACGTGCTGAACGCAAAGCCAAAGCCGCTGAAGCCAGAGCTGCTAAAGCCAAAGCAAAAGCTGATGCGGCAAAAGCCAAAGCAGATGCAACACCCGCAGCTCCAGCCACTCCAGCCGCACCTGCTACACCCGCAAGCAAATAAGCTCCTCTCGGCTTAATTCCTTAAAACCCCGCTCAGGTTTGCCCTGAGCGGGGTTTTTTTCAGGGTTTTCACGAATACCGTATCATTCCAAGGTATGGACACCGACACCGAATTTTCAAATCCCCTTGTTGAAATGCGCAACCTCACCTTTGGTTACGGGGAGCGTGTTATTTTGAACGACGTTTCGCTGAAAGTTCCGCGCGGCAAAGTCACGGCATTGATGGGCGCTTCGGGCGGTGGGAAAACCACGATTTTTCGCCTCATTGGAGGACAAAATCGGGCGCAGTCGGGGCAAATGCTGTTTGATGGGCAAGATGTTACGCCCATGCAGCAAGCATCGGTGTATGCCATACGCCGACGTATCGGGATGTTATTTCAATTTGGGGCATTGTTTGCCGATTTGAGCGTATTCGATAATGTCGCGTTTCCGTTGCGGGAGCATACCGATTTATCGGAAGAAATGATTTACGACATCGTGCTCATGAAGCTCAATGCGGTGGGTTTGCGCGGTGCGCGGGATTTGATGCCGAGTGCCATTTCTGGCGGCATGGCGCGGCGGGTAGCGTTGGCGCGTGCGATTGCCCTTGACCCCGATTTGGTGATGTACGATGAACCTTTTACGGGTATCGACCCTATTTCAGTCGGAACATCGGCGCATTTGATTCGCCAGCTCAATGATTCGATGGGTTTGACCAGTATTTTTGTCTCCCACGAGTTGGAGCAAACTTTTGCGATTGCCGATCACATCATCATTTTGGCAAACGGTAAAGTCGCCGCACAAGGCACACCCGACGAAGTGTTGCACAGTACCGATCCGCTGGTATATCAATACGTGAATGCTTTATCCGAAGGGCCGGTACGCTTTCATTATCCGGCTACCACGGTCACAGAGGATTTCTCATGAAAATAATGAATCGGAAGAATTTAGAAGATATAGGTTTTGCCACCCGTAGCAAATTAGCCGATATGGGCTACGCTGCGAGGTTGTTTTTTCGTTTGCTTTTTTCGTTGATTCCTACGCTCAAACGCTTTGGTTTGGTGCGTGACCAAATGCACTTTTTGGGCAATTATTCGCTGGCGATTATTGCTATATCGGGTTTATTTGTCGGCTTTGTGTTTGGTTTACAAGGATATTACACGCTGCAACGCTACGGTTCAGCCGAGGCATTGGGTTTGCTCGTGACGTTGAGTTTGGTGCGCGAACTCGGGCCGGTGATTACGGCGCTGCTTTTTGCCGGACGTGCGGGTACATCGCTTACCGCTGAAATTGGTTTGATGAAAGCCGGCGAACAAATCAGCGTGATGGAAATGATG
>JBDKGR010000177.1:0-3147 GCA_039798085.1 Pseudomonadota bacterium | reverse complement strand
GCATTCAGGCTTGCCAACATACCGTCAAAATTCACGCCGCGATTTTCTGCATCGTAGTAAGCGTAAGTGCCCACATCAAAACCAGCGTTGGCAAAGATGGCACGGTGATTTTCCCAACTGGGGTCAGAAATCAGCACTTGGGCATTGGGGGTGACTTTTTTCAAGAAATCCGCACCAATTTTCAAGCCGCCCGTGCCACCAATGGCTTGCACCGTAGCAACGCGACCCGAGGTAACGGGTTCGCTCTCTGCACCAAAAACCAGCGCTTTCACGGCGTTGTCGTAGGCTACGATACCGTCGATGGGCAGATAGCCGCGTGCAGTGGGTTTTTCCATCAAGGCTTTTTCAGCGGCTTGCACGCATTGCAGCAGGGGCAATTTGCCGTTGTCATCGAAATACACCCCCACGCCCAAATTGACCTTATTGGGGTTGGTGTCGGCATTGAATTGTTCGTTCAAACCCAGAATCGGATCACGGGGAGCCATTTCGACGGCGGAAAAAAGAGACATCACGAAGTCCTATATTAAAAAACAAAAGGACGCAGATTTTAGCGATACTTTAAATGCCCGGTGTTGCCAAATACGCCGCTAAATCTGCCGCTTGGGTTGCCTTAATCGTGCTGGAAAGAAAGCCCATGCCGCCAACGTTATTCGTAATCGCATTTTGAATCGTGATTGCCGAATTCGCCCCTTTCAGGATTTTGGACTGATTCAGTGCAGGATTTGCACCGTGGCACATGGCACAACTGGCTACATAAATCGCTTTTCCACTGGTCGCCGATGTGCTGACGGGGGTGGTTACCGCAGGAGTCGCAGGTGCGGTGGTCGTGGGTGTGGGTGTGGTCGGAGCCGTTGGAGTAGTCGTTGTGGGTGTAGTCGTTGTGGGTGTAGTTGTAGTTGTGGTGGTGGTGGTAACTGCATTGGGATTGGCAGCGTAAGCGGCAATATCGGCGGCTTGTTGCGTGCCAATCGTACTAGCCAAGAAGCCCATACCTCCCTTATTCGATGCGATGGCTTTTAATGTGGAACTGGCACTGCGACCGATACTGGTGTCGGCTCCATGACAAGAAGAACACGAAGCTGCATACAAGGCTTTTCCATTGGATGCGGAAGTAGTAGTGGTCGTTGTAGGTGCGGTAGCAGCGGTAGTGGTGCTGCAAACCGGTACAACGGGAGCGACTGTACGTTTGCGCGAATCGTTGTCATCGTTATCGCCTTCATTCTCATCATCCAAATCATCCGATGTTTTGCGGAAATCCCCTAACCGCTCGCTCAAACTGGTGTTGATATTGCTGTCTTTAATTCTTTCATTTTCCGAATCCGTGCTACCTGTCAAGCACGCTGTCGCTGTCGTTGCCGTTGTGGAGGCTGCTACGGTTTTGGATTTTTGCATACTCAGCACCAAAAGACGTGCCACATCACCGGCTTTGCGGTGTTCTGCACTAGAGGCGCGTTTTTCAATAAAGTTATCCATCGGCGATGCCGTGGTCAAACCCGTTTGGGTTTTCACGTAATTGATCGCATCTTCCAAGCTCACTTTGTCGGTATCCATTTTGGATTGCACCATCGTGGTCAATGGGCTTACCACGGCGGTCGTACCACCTGTCGCGGGGGCGGTCATAGTGAAGGCGGTGGGAACAGCACCGTTATCCACATCCACCGCATCCGTTCCCACATTGGCGATGATTTTGGCTGCGCCCAAAGAGGCGGTCGGAATGGAAAGCGTGACTTGTCCATTGGCATCGGTACTGCCTTGGATTTCACCCGCATCGCACGCATGGTTGTTATTGCTATCCACACACACTTTGGCATTGCGAATCAAACCATCCATCACCGTAACTGTAACGGGAGTAGAGGGAGCGGAGGGATTGGATGTAGCTCCACCAGTCGAGGTAGGGCTGGTGCTGCTACCACCACCACAGGCTGTGAGCATAACCAATGTAGCGGCAGCCGTGGCAATGGCGGTATGAAACGCTTTGAAGGGAAGGGATGACATGAGAGAACTCCTTAATTTGGGAAAATTTCCCGATAATATGCCCCAATAAGCCCTTGCCGTCAAGACTATTGATGTCAAACGTGGGAAAATTGCCCAAAACTCCTCGAAATATTTCAGACCTTTGTTACATCACCATGAATCAAGCGAACTTTGCCGATCCACCTTCTGAAGGTCACCTGCCAGCCCCTGCACTGGCAGCGGAGGCGGTTGCCAAAGTGCTGCGTCCACTGGCTCGGCTAGCGATTGACCACGGTTTGCAACTCCCCGCTCTGGTAGATTTACTGAAAAAAGCCCTTGTAGAAGAAGCAACCCAAACGTATGAAAAGTATGGTTTTGCGGGGAAGGGCAGTTCGGATACCCGTATTTCTCTGCTCACGGGCGTGCATCGCAAAGATGTGCGCCGCTTGCGCACGGAAGCAGCGCTAGAACAACCCGCACCGCTGCCTCTGTTGCCTTTGGCGGCGGTGGTGGTGGCGCGTTGGATTAGCGATCCCCGTTTTTTGAATGCCGATCAAACCGCTCGGCTCTTGGCGCGTACCCCCAAACATCGGCAAGAAGGTTTGCCCGATTTCACGATGTTGGTCGCAGAAGTCAGCAAAGATGTGGGAGCGCGTGCCGTGTTGGATGAGCTGGTGCGGTTGGGCGCAGTGGCATTGCAAGAGGATGGTTTAGTCCGGCTGAAATCGCATGGCTTTGTACCGAAGGATGGATTGCGCGAATCGTTTCACTTTTTAGCAGACAACGTAAGCGAGCATTTGAGTGCCGCCGTTCACAACATGGCTCCGCACCGTAGTGCCCCCCCTAAATTGGAACAATGTATTTCTTCCCAAGGTCTAACCCGCGAACAGGTGGAAGAACTGCACAATCTGGCACGCAGCTTGTGGAGCAAATCGTTGCAACCGTTTTTGCAAGCCGCCACCGTTGCCGAACAACGCAGCCAAAATCACTCCGAACCCCATGACGAACCGAATGACGAACCGCATTACCAAATACGCTTCGGTGTGTACTTTAACGATTCCATCATAAAACCATGAATTCTTCTTCTATTCAATTCAATCGCCGTGCGGTACTGGGACTGGGACTGGGGCTTGGCACATTGGCACTGCACGGTTTGAGCGGCTGCGGCGGTGGCGTGATGGGCGACTTACTGGC
>JBDKGR010000176.1:0-3169 GCA_039798085.1 Pseudomonadota bacterium | reverse complement strand
CCTTCGGGGCCTTCGAGGGAAAATGTTCCGCCGTGGCCTTCAATTACATCAATAATAAGCTGGGTATGTTTCCAGTATTGGTATTGCGCTTTGCCAATATAAAACGGGCAGCCGCCAATATCACCCAGATATTCATCCCCCGCACCCATCGTAATCTCACCGGGGAGAAAGCAGTTGGCGGCACTGTTATCGCAACACCCGCCGGATTGATGAAACATCAAATCCTTGCCGTATTTCGATTGCAACAGTGCCACCAACGCAAGCGCCGCATCGGTGGCTATGACTTTTGGAACTGTGTCAATTTTTTGTGTCATGTGAAACCCCCTCCCCCCTTGCGGGGTACTCCCCCTTTTCAGGGGGAGAGTTGGAACTACTACTGCATGAACTCCCCTCCTTCAAAAGGAGGGGTGGCTGGCAAAGCCAGACGGGGTGGTTAGAAGAATCCCAATTTCTGTTCGCTGTAGCTTACCAACAGATTTTTGGTTTGTTGATAGTGGTCGAGCATCACTTTGTGGGTTTCGCGTCCGATGCCGGATTCTTTGTAGCCGCCAAACGCCGCGTGTGCGGGGTAGGCGTGGTAGCAGTTGGTCCAGACGCGACCGGCTTTGATGGCGCGACCCATGCGATACGCTACGTTACCGTTGCGGCTCCACACGCCAGCGCCCAAACCGTAGAGCGTATCGTTGGCGATAGCAAGGGCTTCGGCTTCGTCTTTGAACGTAGTCACTGCCAACACGGGGCCAAAAATCTCCTCTTGGAAGATGCGCATTTTGTTGTGACCTTTGAACAAAGTCGGCTGCACGTAATAGCCGCCTTCCAAATCGCCACCCAAATGCGCTTGTCCGCCACCAATCAACACTTCCGCACCTTCTTGCTTGCCCACATCGAGGTAAGAAAGGATTTTGGTCAGTTGTTCTTTAGAAGCCTGCGCACCCATCATGCTATTGGTATCCAAGGGGTTGGTGTGGGCGATGGCGGCTACGCGCTTCAGCACACGCTCCATGAATTTTTCGTAAATAGATTCTTGAATCAACGCACGCGATGGGCACGTACACACTTCGCCTTGGTTGAACGCGAACAAAACCAACCCTTCAATCGCTTTGTCGAGGAAGGAATCGTCTTTGTCCATGATGTCGGCAAAGAAGATGTTAGGCGATTTGCCGCCCAGTTCCAATGTTGCGGGAATCAGATTGTTCGCAGCAGCTTGGGCAATCACGCGACCTGTGGTGGTCGAACCCGTGAACGCAATTTTGGCGATGCGTTTGGATTGTGCCAAGGGCATACCGGCTTCGCGTCCAAAACCGTTCACAATGTTCAGCACGCCAGCGGGCAACAAATCGGCAATCAATTCGACCAAAATCAAAATGCTGATGGGGGTAGATTCGGCGGGTTTCAACACCACGCAGTTACCCGCGCCGATAGCGGGAGCGAGTTTCCAAGCCGCCATCAAAATTGGGAAGTTCCAAGGAATGATTTGCCCGACCACGCCCAACGGTTCTTGAATATGGTAAGCAACGGTGTTTTCGTCAATGTTGCTCAATCCCCCTTCTTGCGCCCGTACACAGCCCGCAAAGTAGCGGAAGTGGTCAACGGTTAAAGGAATATCGGCATTCAAGGTTTCGCGGATGGCTTTGCCGTTATCGACGGTTTCGGCGTAGGCGAGCAGCTCCAAATTCGCTTCGATACGATCCGCGATTTTGAGCAAAATGTTAGAACGTTCAGCAGCGGATGTTTTGCCCCACGCATCGGCAGCGGCGTGGGCTGCATCCAATGCCAATTCAATATCTTCGGCGGTAGAACGCGCTACTTGCGTATAAACCTTGCCACTAATGGGGGTGATTACGTCAAAGTATTGACCTTTAACAGGGGCAACAAACTTGCCACCAATGAAATTATCGTACTGCGCTTTGTAGACAATGGTTGCGCCTTCGGCTCCGGGTGCTGCGTAAATCATACTGGTATCTCCTCATTGTTTATTGGATGCAATTTTTGACAATATGCCTTGTGTACCTTGACGGTATCTTTCTTTATCAAAACCCGTGCCAGCTTTTTATAGTTTTATAAGTTATTGATTGATATAGAATTTTTTTCATCAATTTACAATCCATCGTGATGTATTAGGGTATTCCCATAGAAGGGATGTGTACCAAAAATCACCATCTATTCAACCCATGTCTTATTTTGAAACAATGCCCTACACCACACCCCCTTCCCTTTCCCCTTCGCACGCGGTGGCGCGGTCATGGCAACGCAGTTTGGCGGCGGGTTTGCAACCTGAAGGGCATTCCCAAGGCAATCTTCATTGCACGGATGCCGAGCTGCGGCAGAATTTAGAACGCAATCACCGCTTGCTATCGCACTCCATCCCCGTGATGCAATACCTGTTTGAACAGGTGCGTTGCAATCAAAATATCGTGATACTCGCCGACCAAAACGGTACGCTCATGCACACGCTGGGCGATGCCTTGTTTTTGGACAAAGCGCAGCGGGTCGCCCTATCGCGCGGAGCTTCGTGGCAGGAGGAATATCGCGGAACCAATGCCATCGGCACGGCGCTGATCGAAGGCACGGGCGTGGAAATTCATGGCAACGAGCATTTTTTAACGCGCCACCATTTCCTCACCTGCACCGCCGCGCCGATTCGTTCGTGCGATGGGCGTTTGCTGGGCGTGTTGGATATTTCTGGCGAAGAGCATCACGGGCATCCGCATTCCTTGGGGCTGGTGACGACTGCCGCGCACATGATCGAAAACCGCTTGCTGCTGGAACAGCACAGCCAGAATATCTGCCTGCATTTTCATACGCTGCGTGAGGGCATTGGCACGGTGGCGGAAGGGATTGTGGCGCTATCCGAAGACGGCATCATTTTGGGTGCAAACCGCGCCGCCGCCGCGTGGTTACAGGGGCTGGCGTGTACGCTGGGGCTGACGAATATCGAACAGTTGGTGGATATTCGGATGCGTGCGCTGCTAGACCACGCCCAGCGCCAGCCACAAACCCCGCTGCGCCTGCACTGGTTGCACCGCAATAGCATCAGCAGCGTGTTTGCGCGGGTGGATGTACCGACCCAATCGCCCGCCCGATTGCAGCCCACCCCTATTCGGCTTGATGCCCTGAGCGCCTTGGATACCGGAGATGCCCAATGGCGCAGTGCCGCCGATAAAGTGCG
>JBDKGR010000175.1:0-3317 GCA_039798085.1 Pseudomonadota bacterium | reverse complement strand
TAGAATTGACCACACCGTGGCATTTACTGGGCACAGCATTCATGGTGTTGGGGGTTCTTACCCTTATTTTCCCGCGCGGCTCCTTAATAGATATGCTCTATCAAGAACGTGATATAGATACACTGGCACTTTCTTATATTCACAATCTTTACCGTGCGGATCCGAATAATCCCGATGCGGGTTTGTTCTTGGCACGTACCATGCGATCCAAATGGAGTTTGCAAGAAATGGAAGCCGCCTTAACCCCCTCCACCATATATGGAACATCTCGCCAGCGCGTGGAAGCCAGTTTATTGTTATTTGAACTGTATACCAATGCACCCGATGAAGCGCGTATTTCTAAAACCGAGAAAATGCGCCGTGATCGTGCGTTGATTGAATTGATAAAACGGGGGGCAGAAGATACATTTCTACCCAAAGCAACTTTGTTGTATGCTGCCAAGGCACTTGAACTTCATCAACCTGCATTGGCGTTGCTTTATTTGCAAAAATCGCACGCCACGCATTCGGTTCCTTTGCTAGAGGAATGGGCGAATGCGGCGTTAGGGGAAGGGCGGCATAAAGCGGCAGCGACTTTTTTCTTGTTTGCCCGTGTTCAGGCTTCTTCGGTGGAGGAGGCGCGGTATTTTTTCCAAAAAGGTATTAATGCGTATATGCAGGCATCCCATTTTGATTTGGCAATGGAAAGTGCCAAAGAACATCTCGATGATTTAGAGCAGGATTTACCTACTTTGCGCTATTTATCACAAGTTGCTTTATCGGCTGGGAAACCTTTATTGGCAGCCGAATATGCACGGCTATTGGTATTTACCGTAGCGGAAAGAACGGAAAATATAGAAAAAACGGAAAAGGATGAGAATTGATGCAGCAAAAAAGATACTGGATTGCTGCGCTGGCGTGTTGTACTACCCTTCCGACCGAAGCGCAGGTGCATCCCAAAATTCAGACCATGCGTGCTTTTAACGAGGCGGATTACGCACTCGCATTTGATGTATTGGTAAAAGCAGGAGATAACCAAGCAGCATTTTTGGTGGCACAAAAAGCGGTAGCAACCCTACCCAATGACCGAACTTGGCGTATGCGTTTGATACAAGTAAGCCAATGGATTAGCCGCCAAGATGTATTTACGGAACAATGGCTGTATCTTTTCCAAAATGGCGATCATTCCAATGAAGCAATTCAACAAGTCATAGCGACAGCGCCTTCGGCAGGAAACCCCATGCTGGCATTAAAAGCATGGATGATTTATGCGCAAAATAATAAATTATCGGATACGCAGTGGCGTGATATATATTCGTTGTACGAAATTGCGGCTGAACCCATTCAAGGTTCAGAGTATTTTGAAGCAGAATATAAACGCCACGAACATCCACTTTTGCTAGAGCTTGCTGCCAAATTAGCCGAAAACGCAGGGGATGATGACCGTGCCGAAAGGCTGCATATCGCATTAACACGGGCAAAACCTTTTTCCTTGGCTCGGTTGATGCACACCACGCATCTTTTATTGCGTCGGGATAAATTAGCACTTGCCCGTGATGTATTGCGAGAACACGAAGCATCGGTTGCCGATGATGAAATCGCTTATTGGGAATTATTAGGACAAATCGCTTGGAAATTAGGGGATGAAGAAACCGCACGCAGTAGTTTCTCCCATTACGTGCGTTTACCAAAAACCCAAGAATCGGATTGGGATAAACTGATATTCTTGGTTCGGAGAAAATCTCCAGAACAAGCAGCACAACTATCCATTGAAGCATGGCGTAAATTTAATAATACAGCGTATTTTGTACAAGGTTTTGGGATTTTATCGGAGTTAGGTGATTTACCCGTACAAACCCATTGGCTTACCTTGCTAACGGAAAAAGACCGTGAAGCATTAGAAAAAAATGTTCAGTTTTTATTGTTGCGTATTTTTTACTACCAAAAAATGCGCAACCGCGATGCTGCATGGAGCGATATTCAAACGATATTGGCGATCGAACCCCAGAATGCCGATGCGATTTCTTTGGGTTTATGGTATCTAATTGATACAGCGCGGGTGAAAGATTTAAAGCGATTTTTGCTTAAATACAACGCGCTTGCGACCAAACAAACAAGCCTTTGGTCGGGGTATGCAGCGGCAAGCCAGTTATTAGAAGAGCATCGTCAAGCGGTTTATTGGTATCAAAAAATGGTGAATGCCCATGTGAATGATCCTTTATTTTTGCTGAATTATGCCGATGCTTTAACCCGAATTAACCGTGGTGGTATGGCGGAGCGTGTTCGGAAAAGCGCTTGGTTGCAAATGAAAAAACGCTATCCCGATTTCAGTGTGGCACTTAAACCCCATGAAAGCGGCGAGTTGTTGGCATTGGCACGCCTTATTATGATGAATACCCCGGGTGACCCGGGCATGGATTTGGTGCGGCGATTGGTCGCCCAACTGCGCGGTGTACCTGCCACGGAAAAAGACGCACAAACCCAAGCTCTGATTTTGGGTTGGGCTATTCTCAAAGAACAATTTCCCAATGCGCGGAATTGGATGTGGACTAACTATGTTCGACACGCCCATAAAGCACCCTTATGGGGGGAAAGCCAAACGGCATTGCAGCTCAAAGAAACCCATGTGTTGGACAAATTATTGACCCAGCACAGTGATGCTCTGCCACTTTATAACCGGTACGATATTGCCTATTCCCTTGGCAATGTCGCTCAGGCATTGGATATTGCCTTCAAAGGTCAGGTGCTACAAGACGACGAATCCATGTACGAACGCTTCTATCTGCAAGCACCCTTGTACTCGAATTACCTGCAATTACAAGCCCAAAATGAACAGCAAGCAGGTTTGGCAACCCAATCGTACCGCTGGGAAGCACGTTGGGTATTGAATCCACAATGGCATCTTTTGCTGGGTTCTAAGGGACAGGCACAAACCGGAAGTGGCAGCGTGATGGGCGATTTAACACCCGGACACTCGCAACTCAGCCATATCGAAGGACGTTGGATTCAACCCCGTTCTCAAACCAGTTTAGAACTCACCGATACCGATAGCGGAAGCGGGAGTGCCCATTTTTGGGGAGCTAAACTCAAGCACAACTACCAATGGACAGGGCATTCCAATGTGGATGGTTATTTGGCGTATCGAACCGAATCCACCACTTCCCCCGCGCTGCGGGTCGCAGGTTATGAAAATGGTGCTGGACTATCGGCTAATTTCAATTTAAGTAAACGGGAGTATGTGCGTGTGGGCGTGCGTTATGCCGATTATTTCAACCAATCGGGTGATGCCATCGGTAATGGACGCTTTTCAGATATAGAGGCTGGGCATCGCCTGCGTT
>JBDKGR010000174.1:0-3359 GCA_039798085.1 Pseudomonadota bacterium | reverse complement strand
AAGACGCTATGGAACTGCTAAAAACCGCAGAAACCCAGTTATTGGCAGAAGTTGAGGCTTTGCGCCCGAATTACCCCGATACCCAAGACCTGTACCGCGAGGTGTGTACGCTTTTGTTTTTTCGCTATGGGATTACGCCCACAGCGAATAAGCTCTACCAATTAGTGCGCAAAGGCAGCATGAGTGCGCCCGCCGAAGCATTGGGGAAATTTTGGGAAACGCTGCGCGAGAAAAGTCGTATTCGCATCGAACACCCTGATTTGCCCGATGCACTACGCGATGCCGCCGCCGAAATGCTGAGTACCGTTTGGCAACAAGCGCAAACGCAGGCGCAGGACGCGCTGAAATCGTTTCAAGCTGAGGCGCAAGCGCAAATCGACAATGCCCGCACGGAAGCGAAAACTGCCACCTCGCATTTAGAAACCAGCGAACAAACGGTGAATGAATTGCGCCAAACCGTGCAATCCACGCAATCCGCCCTCACCCGTGCACAGGCGGAAATGGGGATTTTGCAAAATCAGGTCGAAACGGCAATGGTGCAGCGGCACGAATTGCAAGAAAGTCTGAATGCCTTACAGCAACGGTTTTCGCATGAATTGGAGCAGCAGCGCACCGCATCCGCCGCCGCCGCCGAGCGCTACACCACAGAAACCAAGCGTTTATTATTAGAAATTGACCGCGAGCGCACGAACGCGGCAAAAGTCAGCAAAGAAATCAACAAAGAAATAGCCACTACCCGCGCCGAGTTAATGGAACAAACCCAACGCAACGCCGAATTAGAAGGCAGCATGGCAGAAATTCGCCAGCAGCGCGATCAGCTCAATAAACAATTAACGGAACTGCACGCCGAGCAAGCCAAAAACGAAACCCCCGCCCAAAAAATCCGCGCCCGTGCGTTGTGGAGGAAAAAAATATGATCGAAGTTCTCATCCTCGCCATTGCATTAAGTATGGATGCTTTTGCTGTTTCCATTGGGCTTGGTGCAAAAAAAAGTTCTTTTCACCTTGCATTAAAAGCAGGGTTATTCTTTGGGGTGGCTCAAGCGTTGATGCCACTAATGGGGTATTTAGGCGGCAAAGAGATTTTAGGTTGGGTTGCCCATTACACGCATTGGATTGCCTTTGCATTATTGGCTTTTATTGGCGCAAAAATGATTTACGAAGGGATGCAGGAAGAGGCGGAAGAAGAAATTTCAGAAACTTCAGAAATCACCAACAAAACAATGTTCATACTCGCCATTGCCACGAGTATTGACGCAATGGCTGCCGGATTTGGTTTGAATTTATTAGAGGCAAACCCTTATATTGCTTGTTTAATCATCGGTATCATCACCTTTGCCTTCAGCGCAGCGGGTGTTTTTATTGGAAAAAACAGCGGCACTTGGCTTGAAGGCAAAGCAGAAATCTTTGGCGGCATCGTTTTAATACTCATGGGTATTAAATTTCTGCTTTTTTAATTAGCGTCCATTTAAGGATATAAACCCCGCAATTCACGGGTATGGAGAATACGTTGGCAGGCGATGATGAATGTAGCCGTTCGCAAACTCACTTTTTTATCCTGCGCCACTTGCCAAACGCTCGCAAACGCATTTTTCATGATTTGCACTAAACGGGCATTAATTTCCGCTTCATCCCAAAAGAAGCTGGAAAAATCTTGTACCCATTCAAAATAACTCACGGTTACGCCGCCCGCATTGGCTAATACATCGGGTAATACCAAAATACCGCGTTCTGCCAAAATATCATCGGCATCGGGAGTGGTCGGGCCATTCGCGCCTTCAATAATCATCCGCGCCCGAATTCGTCCGGCGTTGGCGATGGTGATTTGTTGCTCCAACGCGGCGGGAATCAAAATATCGCACGGAACTTCCCAAAACGCATCGTTTGCCATGATGTCGGCTCCGGCAAAATCGCGCACACCACCCGTTGCGGCAACGTGTGCCAACAAAGCCGGAACATTCAGCCCCGCATCGCAAAAAATGCTGCCGCTATGGTCTTGCACCGCGACGATTTTAGAACCCGCCTCGGCAAACAATTTACCCGCAATGCCGCCCACATTGCCAAAACCTTGTATGGCGATGCGTGCTTGGGCAATGTCCAACCCAAGGTGTCGAGCGGCTTCCACGCCCACCGTGAAAACGCCGCGTCCCGTTGCCTCGCGCCGCCCCAGCGAACCGCCTAGGCTTACGGGCTTTCCCGTCACCACGCCAGAGGTGGTTGCACCGGTGTTCACGGAATAGGTGTCCATCATCCACGCCATGATTTGCTCATTGGTGTTCACATCCGGCGCGGGAATATCCTTGGTGGGCCCGATGATGATGCCGATTTCGCTGGTGTAACGGCGGGTGAGCCGTTCCAATTCACCGAGCGAAAGGGTGCGTGGATCAACCCGAATCCCGCCTTTTGCTCCACCAAATGGCACATTCACAGCGGCATTTTTAATCGACATCCATGCCGATAACGCCATTACTTCGGGCAACGTCACATCCTGATGAAACCGCACCCCACCCTTCGCTGGTCCGCGTGAAATGTTGTGTTGAACGCGGTAACCTTCAAAATGGGCAATCGAACCATCGTCTAAATGAATCGGCACATCCACCACCAAAATGCGTTTAGGGCGTTTCAGCGTTTCTACCCACCGCGCCAAATGCCCCAAATAGGGCGTAACCCGTTCCACTTGTTGCAGATAATTGCCCCAAGCACCTAATTGGTCGGCGGGTAGATAGGAAGGAATAGTGTGTGCAATGTGTGTAAACATAAAAGCTCCTAATGCCAATGCCAATGCTAATGCTAATGCTAATGCACGGCAAAGTTAATGATGGGGGAGTTTTCATCGGAAAACGAAGAACCCAGTGCCAATTCCCCCGTGCCATGCAGAATACATTCTTCTCGCCGCAGCAGGATAGGACTTGTATTGGTGAAACGTACCCAGCTACCGTAACTACTGGTATCGACAAACACAATGCTGCCATTGCGCCATTCCAAACGCGCGTGAATGCGGGATACACGCGGATCGTTCACCACAAAATCGGTATCACGCATTCGTCCTATTTGAATGGGTAAATCAAAGGAATGGAAAGTTTTGCTGATTCCCAACCAATTCAGCCGGATTTCACCGCCCAGTACATCGTGTTCGCTGTCTAATTCATCCAACACGCTGGTATTTTGCATGGTGAGTGCTTCCGAACCGACATCATCAACCCACTCCACTTGCAACACATGGCACGATTCCACACGTCCCCGAATCCGCAACGCGCCTAAACTCCGAAATCGCACCCCCATCGGTTCTTGGAGGGATTGCAAAGCCGTATCCGTGGCCCAAATTTGGGAAGAACCGCACATACTGCACAAGCGCGAGGC
>JBDKGR010000173.1:0-3405 GCA_039798085.1 Pseudomonadota bacterium | reverse complement strand
CCGCTAGGAGAAAAACCATTTTTAACAATGTTTTGACTTTCGCATGAACGGCATTCGTGAATAACTTTGTCAATTATCATAGCAATATTAATGTAAAACTAAACATATTTATATTTTACCACTACCGAAAATTTTAAGGAAATATTATCTCAAATAAATCCAGGAAATGCTGGGGAAAAATTTTCGACTTCCACTGGTTTAGGTAAAAATATCGAAAAATTTTCAACAATCGATGAGGCTTGTTTGGAATCTGTATCTAAATGGTTTGGCAAAGAAGACGCAGGACTGACACCTGAACAAAAAAAAGAAAGACAGGAGGCTGCAGATAAATCTCGGGATTATGCTTTAACTTTGTATAAAATAATGAAAGCTATTGGTTGGCGGCTTGATCACTCGGATTCTGATTTGAACGATTTATTGGAATCTTGGGAAGAGGCAGTAAAGGAATTGCAAACGCAAGAGAATCAGAAAATAAGCGGAAATTGAAAAATAGGGGATATTGTGAATACGTCTCCTTCTCTTCCATGAAAATATCCCCCCTCGCCATTCGTTCGTTTTTTATTGTGATTGCGCTGAATACCGTGATTGCTATCACGCTCTCGATTTTTGATGAGCGGGGATTGGGCGATAACATGGTGTATTCGCAGTGCATTGGCGTGTGCATTTGGGCGATGAGTTACGCGCCGGGGCATTGTTGGGGGTGGAAAATTGTTCCGTTTAGCGTGCTGCTGGGCTATGTGGCGGGTTTGGCGTTGGCGGATACGTTGTTGCATAACGATGCGCTGGCGTATTTGCTGAATCAACCGTTTCGCTTCTTCGGGCTGCTGCTGGTGAGCCTCAGCGCGGGTGTGGCGATGACGTGGTATTTTGTCAACCACACCAAGCTACTGGAGGCGGAACGGCAGGTAGCCGAATCGCGCTTGAAACTGCTGGAATCGCAACTTGAACCGCACATGCTGTTCAACACGCTGGCGAATCTGCATACGCTGATTGCCATTGACCCGCAGGCGGCGCAAACCATGCTCGACCACCTGACGGCGTATTTGCGCGCCACGCTCAACGCCTCGCGCACCGGAACGCACACACTGGAAAACGAATTTGCGCGGCTAGAAGATTATTTGGCGCTCATGAAAATCCGCATGGTGCATCGGCTGGATTACGCGCTGCATCTGCCGGACGATTTGCGCCAGCATCACATCCCCACCTTGCTGTTGCAACCACTGGTAGAAAACGCCATTCGGCACGGATTAGAACCCACCATTGCCGGCGGACGCATCGACATTCGCGCCAGCCAAGAAGGAAATCGGCTGTGTTTGCAGGTGGTCGATACCGGACAAGGTTTTGCCACGCATCCGAATGAAAAAGGCTTCGGTCTAGCCCAAGTCCGCGAGCGTTTGCAAACGCTTTATGGTAAGGATGGTGCTATGAATTTAGAAGCTACTCATGCAGGTGGGGCGTGCGTTAGCGTAGTTATTGCTTTATAAAAATCCACCAGTTAAACTAATGTTCCTACACACAAGGAGAACGTTATGCAGACCATCAATGTCCGCCAACTGAAATCCAATCCATCTACTGCACTGCGTGAAGCACGCTCGGATATGGTGGTGGTCATGAACCGCGATAAACCCGATGCCATCATGATTGGATTTGAGCAGCTTGATGGTTTAGCGGATTTTGTTCATGTTCGCCAAGCAATGGCAGTGAGTTTGTTCAAAGATCGCTTAATCTCGGTAACCAGTGCCGCAAAAATCGCCAACGAACCCTTGGCAACCATGCTCACGCGCTTGGCACGCTTGGGTGTTCCCGTAGCCGATTACGATGCTCCAGCCCTTGCTATGGAGATCGAATTAGGGCAAGCGTGGCTACAACCCAGCGCCTAATATGCAAAATCGTGTCGTTATCGCCGATGCCGGGCCTTTGATTGGTTTAGCACGTATCGGTCAATTAGCCTTATTACCGCGTTTATTTGGAATGGTGACGGTACCATCGTGGGTTCGGCAAGAGGTTTTGGCGGGTGGCGATTTTCCCGATACCCGTGCGTTGCAAGAAGCCTTTTCCCAGCCGTGGTTACAAACGGTGGAAATATCCGGTAATCACGATCTTATCCATTTGCATCAAATCGACATGGGCGAAGCCACCGCGATTACCTTGGCACAGCAATTACAAGACGAAGGGAGTTTGGTGTTATTGCTGATGGACGATCAACGCGGTCGCCAAGCCGCGCAACACAGCGGTTTCACCACAATGGGAACGGCTGGATTGTTGGTGCTTGCCAAGAAAGCAGGTGCTATCAATGCAGTAAAACCGCTGCTGCAATCGCTACACCAAAAAGGCTACTTTTTGAGCCAGCGATTGATGGATTCGGTACTGGCTCAAGCAGGAGAGTAATTGCTATGAATTTGGAAGCTACTCATGCAGGTGGGGCGTGCGTTAGCGTGGGTTTTACCACTCATGCGGCTTAAACCCGCTGGGATTGCGAATTTCAACCGCTTCGCCAGATTGTGCCAACACATACAACCCTTTTTTGTGGGCATAGCGTGCTACTTCGGGCGGAATGACCATCCCTGCCACTGCACCCAGTATCTTATACCCTCGGTATTGGGGGAAGTGCTGTTTGAATATATCCAGACGCTCTAAATGTTCCTGCACATCGTCATGCGATAAATTGGATTTGCATTCAATGGCAATTAACACATCGGTATTGATAACAATTAAATCAATCTCCATCACAAACTGCCGATGGTCGTCATAGGCTACCTGATTGGCAATCACTTGATGCACAGGTAGATTGCGTTCTTGAAACAAGCGTACCGCAGCGGGTCTAACCATTTCCTGCACAAAATCGCCCAACCGATTACCTAGTGCGCCCAAGCGTCGGTCTAATTCTTTGGAACGTTTTTCATTGTCTTCAAAACGCTTTTGCGCTTCTTCGGCACGCTTTTTAGCATCTTGCTCGCGTTGTTGTTCACGCTTTATTTCTTCTTCAGCACGCTTTTGTGCCTCTTCGGTACGTCTTTTTGCCTCTTCGGCTTCTCGTTCAGAGCGTAAACGTGTTTCCTCAGCTTCTCTTTCCAATCGCAAACGCGCTTCCTCAGCACGCAAACGCGCCTCTTCAGCGCGTCTTGCATCTTCTTGCTCAAAGCGAATACGTACCGCTTCGGCATTCTCTTTTATCATTTGCCGCGTTTCCATCAGTGCCCGCCATACATCGTCAAACGTGGGGGCGGGGGTGGTGAAAGTGGGGGGTGTCGTTGTGGTAGTCATTACATCTTCTCCTTGTAGTGGTAAATATAATTATGCTTTAGATAAATTGTACTTCCGAACAAACAAGTGCGTAACCAAGTAGTGGAAAAATTCAGATTTAGAGAAAGACAAGGTTTTTCTGGTATACCGTCCTAGAGATTG
>JBDKGR010000172.1:0-3520 GCA_039798085.1 Pseudomonadota bacterium | reverse complement strand
TCCTGAACTCACTATCGCCAATCGCATCTACCGTGAAGTATTACCGCGTGAAATTACCTCCCCAATTCAATCGGTTTTGCATTATCCACAGCCTTGGTTTTTAACCCCCGAGCGGCGTTTAGATATGTCCAAGCTCTTGGCAGCGTTTCAACAATTTTTCCGTGAACATTCGGATGCGTGGATTGAAGGCTTTAGTTTCAAAGAAGCGGGACCGCAATTACTATTGCAAGCGTTTTTACAGCGCATTATCAATGGGGGTGGACGTATCAACCGCGAATATGGATTGGGGCGCAAACGTACCGATTTGTTTATCGAATGGCCCGTCGATGAAGAAAAAGGGTTTTATGGTGAAGTGCAACGCATTGTGATTGAATTGAAACTACTCAAAAGCAATAGCAGTTTGGTGGCAGTGCAAAAAGTGGGGATACCGCAAACGGTGGAATATGCGCAAACGATTGGAGCCGATGAAGCGCATTTGGTGATATTCGACCGCCGCCCCAACAAACCGTGGAGCAAGCGGATTTGGAAGAAAACCACCCAGCATGATGGCTGGACGCTGGGTATTTGGGGAGCGTGAAGCAGGTATTAAAAAACCGTCTTAAAACGGAATATCGTCATCCATATTGTCAAAATTGCTAGCAGGACGTGCAGGCGGAGCTTGCCTTGCAGCGGGGGCAGGTGCTGCGGCAGGGCGTGCAGAAGATGGTGCAGATGATGCCGCACGGCGGGGCGCCGCTGCTTCGTAGCCACTGCTACCCCCATCGCTATAAGAATCACTCCCACCCGAATTTTGGCGACTGCCTAGCATTTTCATTTCCCCTGCGATAATTTTAGTGGCATATTTCTCTACGCCATTTTTATCGGTATATTTGTCGGTTTTGATTCGCCCCTCTACATAAATGGAGCTTCCTTTTTTCAGATATTGCCCTGCAATTTCCGCCAATCGCCCGAAGAATGTCACGTTATGCCATTCTGTTTCATCCACCATTTCTCCGGCACGATTTTTGTATTTGCTGCTGGTTGCGAGCGTAATGCCAGCAACTGCCTCGCCGCTAGGTAAATAACGAATTTCAGGGTCTTTTCCCAAATTACCAACCAAAATCACTTTATTGACTGTCATTTTCTTTCCTTCGTAAAAAATTATTGTGCCTTGGCGGTAATTTTCACCTTAGCCGGTATGGGTGGCATTGTCCATGCGATGAGCAGCCATAGCAGCATCGCTGCTGCGCATACGCCAAACAAAGTGGGTACGCCATACGCTTTCACCAACCAGCCACCCAATGCACCACCGGTAAACAATCCCAGCGATTGCAAACTGTTATACACCCCCAACGCCGTACCACGTACTTGCGAATCGGCAGCGCGGGAAGTCATGCTTGGTTGGCTGGCTTCCAAGATATTGAATCCGCAAAAGAACGCAAACAACACCCACGCGATACTGGTAATGGTGGGAGTCGCCATCATCAACAGTCCCACTTGCACCAACGCAATCAAGCCAATGGCGATTAAGAAGATGCCCCGCAGATAACCACGCCGCTCCATTGGGAAGAGCGTGCCACCCATCACCACAAACGAACCCAGCACGGCGGGTAAATACACCTGCCAATGCTGATTTTTGGGCAATCCCGCTTGTTCTAACATCGACGGAAGTGCAACCCACATCGCCAACTGCACCGCGTGCAGCACAAAAACACCCCAATTCAAGCGCAGCAGCGCGGGTTGCGTTAATACGTTGTGCAAACTGGCAACTATGCCCAATGGAATACGCGACGCATGGTGTGCTGGTTCTGCCGGAACCCACCACAGCACCACCGCAATCCCTGCCAGTGCCAAAAATGTGGTCAGCATAAACAAGCCGCTTAAACCGAGCAGCGCATTCAATAAGGGCGACAACACCAGCGAAAGCGAGAACACCAGCCCGATGCTCGCGCCAATCATCGCCATCGCTTTGGTGCGGACGCTATCGCGGGTTTGGTCGGCTAACAACGCGGTCACTGCCGCCGAAATCGCGCCCGAACCCTGCACCGCCCGCCCAATGATGAGCCATTCCAACGTAGTAGCCGATGCTGCAATCAGGCTTCCGGCGGCAAACAATATCAGCCCCAACACCATCACCCGCTTGCGCCCCACGCGGTCAGAAGCCATGCCGAAGGGAATCTGCAACAAACCCTGCGTCAAACCGTAAATACCCATTGCCAGCCCAACCAAAGCGGGGTCATCCCCGCCCGGGTAGTGGCGTGCTTCCAATGCAAAAACGGGCATCACCAAAAAAAGCCCCAGCATACGAAAAGCAAAAATAAGCGCCAGCGATGCACTGGATCGGCGCTCCAACGGGGTCATGGTGCTGGATTCAGAGGGATTGGGGGGATGGGACATAAAAAAAACAAAAAGCAGCCATAAAAAAGAAAAAGCAAGCGATTGTCGCGCATGGAGGTATATGGATGTATATGGAGGTATACGGAGGTACATGGACAATATCCCCCCATGAACACACATCAACACGAAATTGCCGCAACCGCCGCCCGCATGGTGGTGGAAGAAGGGCTGGATTTTGGCTCTGCCAAACGCCGAGCGGTTAAACAATTAGGGCTACCCCCTCGCACCTCGTTACCCGATAACGAGCAAATAGAACGCGAAGTAGAAGATTACATCGCCATTTTTTGCCCCGATACCCAACCCGCCGAATTGCGCACGCTGCGCACGCTGGCACTGCAATGGATGGATCGCTTGAACCGCTTTCATCCGCACATCAGTGGCGCGGTGTGGCACGGCACGGCAACGCAGCATTCCGATATTTATTTGCAGTTGTTTTGTGAAGATTCCAAAGCCGCTGAATTGGAACTCATCAACCAACATATCGAATTCGAGCCGCGCAGCGTAACGGGTTTGCATGGCGATAGGGTCGAAGCACTGAGTATTCACGCCTTTTGTGCAGAATTTCGTGGCTATATCGGCATTCATCTGCTAATTTACGATTTAGACGATGTACGCGGAGCGCTCAAACCCGATACACGCGGTCGCAAACCACGGGGAAATGCCGCCAATTTACGCCAACTCCTTGATGATTGAAGCCCTAAAATGGGTTCAATTAAAATCGCATTACCCTCATTTCAACCCCTCATAACCCAATAACACCGCTGGAGGCGCAATATGGATTTACGCAAACTCAAAACATTGATCGATTTGGTTTCAGAGTCCAACGTTTCGGAACTAGAAATCACGGAAGCAGAAGGACGGGTTCGCATCGTCAAAGGCAACGGTAATTATGCCCCGTCTGCTACAACATTCGTAGCTGCACCCGCAGTATCCATGCCGGTTGCCAGCACAATAGCATCAACAGAAAGCGTTTCTTACGCTGCACCTGCTGCACCTGCTGTCACAGGACATACGGTGAAATCGCCGATGGTTGGCACGTTTTACCGTTCTTCTTCCCCCGGTTCTAGCCCGTTTGTTGAAGTAGGCACAACCATCAAAGAGGGTGAAACCCTGTGCATCATCGAAGCGATGAAAATTTTGAACG
>JBDKGR010000171.1:0-3715 GCA_039798085.1 Pseudomonadota bacterium | reverse complement strand
CAAGTGCCGCACGCTCCTTGCGGAGTGGGATGCTCGCACAACCATGCGCGTGCCAATTCCAGCGCCAGCGCGTACTGCCCCAAGCCCGAAGGCCCATGCAGCAGCCAAGCGTGTCCGCGTTGGGCGAGTAAATGCTGGGTTTGGGCGGCAATCCAAGGCTGTTGTGCATCTGGCTTCACATTGAACCTTGAGGTGTTAATTGCATTTTGCATATTTCTAACATGGAAACCAGCATATTGAATAAATCGTCCAAGGCTTCAATCACAAAGCGTTTGGGATAGAAGGTAAATTGTTGATTTTTTAACATGGCAATTTCCCAGATTTCACCGTTGGAGACAATGCCATAAACACCCAAAGCCGAATTGTTATTTATTTTTTGAATTGCTACCATTTCGGTGGCACATTGCGCCCAGCCTGCTGAGAAATTGTCTTTCTTCGCCTCTACCACAGCAAGCAAAGGCGAATCAAAAATGATTTTTCCTAAATCCGAACGTTTGGAGATTAAATAATCAGGAATACCGCTTAATTCATCATCGTATTCCAGTGCGGCATGGCTCCAAATAGCGAAAATATCCGAATACAATTTCCACGCTTCTTTGAGGATAGGGTAGATTAAATTTTCACAAATTGCCGCTTCGGATACATCATAAGCCACTTCGCGCAGGGTGAAAATAATATCCTGCCGTACCGATTCATTCAAGGTAGCCGTTTTAATGATAGCAAAATCGGCTTCTTTGTAGTGAATTTGGTAATACTTCAAAACCGCTGCTAACGATTTGAATTGATTGGTAAATGCCATTTCAAAAACCTTTTCAAAAGCTTTGTTCCATCACCGCTTTTTCCACATCCAGCCAAACCTTTTCAGGTGTTTGATTCGCGTTGATACGGGCAAAGCGCTGCGGATTTTCTGCCATACGCCGCGCGTAGCCGTTGGAAACCGTTTCAAAAAACGATTGCGGTTGCGATTCAAACCGATCCGGCATCCGCGCACCCGCTAGACGCTGGGCGGCAATATCGGCGGGTAAATCGAACCAAATCGTTAAATCGGGTTGCAGCCCTTCTTGCACCCAGCGTTCCAAATCCAACAAAATGCCCCAATCCAAACCCCGCCCCGCACCTTGATAGGCGAAGGACGCATCGGCGAATCGGTCGCACAACACCACATCGCCGCGTGCAAGGGCGGGCGCAATTACGCGCTGAATGTGGTCGCGGCGGGCGGCGAACATCAGCAATGCTTCTGCCAGCGCGTCCATTGGCTCGTGCAGCACCAGATTGCGCAATTTTTCTGCCAATTCCGTACCGCCGGGTTCGCGGCTGCGGGTGACGGTGCGGCCTTGGGCAGCGAAACGGCTGGCGAGCGTGTCGATGTGCGTGGTTTTTCCTGCGCCATCAATGCCTTCAAATGAAATAAATGTCATGGGATTTTCCGAATATATTGATTCACCGCCCGATTGTGTTCTTCCAGCGTTTGGCTGAAATAGCTGCTGCCCGTTCCATCGCCTTTTGCTACAAAATAAAGAGCAGGAGATGAAGCAGGGCGTGCCGCAGCCCACAAAGCCGCCTTACTCGGCATGGCGATGGGCGAAGGCGGCAAACCGGCGCGGGTGTAGGTGTTGTAGGGCGTGTCGGTGAGCAAATCGATTTTGCGCAAATTACCATTGAACGCGCTACCCAGCCCGTAAATCACGGTCGGGTCGGTTTGCAGGCGCATTCCCACCCGCAGCCGATTATGAAAAACCGATGCCACCATCGTCCTATCCGATTCGCGCCCCGTTTCTTTTTCCACAATGCTCGCCAAAATCAGCAGCTCATCGGGAGAGCGCAGCGGATTGGGTTCCATGCGATTCTTCCATGCTTCTTCAAGCTGCTTGTTCATGGCGTTCATGGCGGTTTGCAAGACGCTGGTATCGCTGCTATTTTTGGCGTAGCGGTAGGTGTCGGGGAAGAAGCGTCCTTCGGGGTGTAGATTGGGTTGTCCCAACTTCGCCATCACCTCGGCGGGGGTTTTGCCTTGGGTTTCGTGGCGCAGATTCGGTTGCTTGTCCAACGCTTGGCGAATTTGCGCGAATGTCCAACCCTCCACGAACGTGATGCTGCGCAAGGCTTGTTCGCCTTTTACCAGCTTGTCCAAAATGCGGCTGGGCGTGATGCCAACTTCCAATTCGTAATTGCCCGCTTTGATCTGCCGCGACAAGCCCGATACGCGAAACCAGATGCCCAATAAGGTGGCATCCACCGTGTTGGGCGCGATTTTGCCCGCAATCGTGGGGGCGCTATTACCCGAATCGACCACCAAATCTTGGGTTTGGGTGATGGTTGTAAGGGGTTGCCCAATCCACCAAAACCCATACGCCAGCAGCAACGCCAAAGCGAAAAACGCCACCAGCAAAAAACGAAATAACAAACGGAATGCAGCCACAAAATCTCCCAGTAAAAGGCAACACAATGATAATTCACCCCATGACTACTTCTACTACCCCTTCGATTACCACTTCGGTGACCACTTTGAACCACCTCGGCGTTATCCACGCGCGGGGTGAAGATGCCGCCCAGTTTCTTCACAACCAATTCACGCAAGACGTGCTGCTGATGCCTGCGGGCAACAATACGCCATCGCGCCTCGCTGCGTGGTGCAGCCCCAAAGGGCGGATGCTGGCAAGTTTTACCGTTTTCAAACGCGCCAAGGACGATATTTTGCTGGTATGCAGCCGCGATTTGCTCGCGCCCACGCTGCAACGCCTGAAAATGTTTGTGCTGCGTGCCAAAGTGCAGTTAAGCGATGCAACCGCCGATTTTGCGGTGTACGGCGTTGTGAAGGGGACAGCGCTAGAACTCATCGTGCAGCCCGTCACCGATGCCCCTCCCGCCGGAACGCCGCTACCCGAAGGACAGTGGGAATGGTTATCGGTTCGCAGCGGCATTGCCACCATCACCGCGCCGATTGTCGATAAATACGTCCCGCAAATGCTGAATTACGAATCCATCGGCGGCGTGAATTTCAAAAAAGGTTGCTATCCGGGGCAGGAAGTCGTGGCGCGAAGCCAGTTCCGTGGCACGCTGAAACGCCGTGCTTTTATCATTCATTCCGATACGCCGCTTGCCGTGGGTTCCGAGATTTTGGATAGCGCCAGCGTGGTGCAATCCGCCGCCAACCCTGAAGGCGGTTTTGATGCAATTGTGTGCGTCCAGCTTGCGGATTTGGAAGCGCTGCAACAGCAATTTACCTTTATTCCGCTGCCTTATACGCTGGTGGAAGATGTTTGAAGATATTTGAAGATGTTGGTTTAATTAGCTTAACTACTTTAACTGTCGTAGTGCAAGCGGCAGGCGATTACATCTATATCCACATCGTCCACTGCATAGACTAAACGATTCACATCATCAATGCGCCGTGACCAGTACCCCGTGAGATTACCGACGAGGGGTTCTGGTTTTCCGATGCCCTCGAAGGGATCGCGCGTTGCGGCTTCAATCAGGGTATTGATGCGCTTCAAGGTTTTTTTATCTTGCGTTTGCCAATAGGTGTAATCACGCCATGCGGCTGGCGTAAAGCGTATCGAGCGTGCCACGTTTACGCCTTGATTAAATCGCGTGCCACGGCTTTCCCCGCTTTGTGCTGCGCTATGGATTCTGCAAGGTGCGCTGCATTGGCAGGGGTTGATTGCAAATGCAGGGTTTCCATCAGGCTTTGGTAATACGCTAGCGACATGACGAC
>JBDKGR010000170.1:0-3732 GCA_039798085.1 Pseudomonadota bacterium | reverse complement strand
TTTTCAGCCGATGGATCAGTCCGCCCCAGAGAAGGGCTTTCTCCAGCCGAGGAAAATCGTGCCTCAGAAACCATTCGTATTTTCAATCTTAACGGTGCATTAAAACAAATACGATTCAGTGAAATTCAGGGGTATGTGCAATATGCAGAGGAATTGGCTGAAATGGCAAACCAGCATCCTGCTAAAGAATGGCTACCGTTAGTAACAGCTTCACTTGAAAAAGAGCGTATCGCTACCAAAGATTTACCTTTTGCCACGGCTATTTGGCATGTATTAACACGCCAATCCCCATGATTACCCGCAAACAACTCTGGGCATTGGTAGCGCTCACGCTCATGTGGGGCGTAAATTGGCCGATGATGAAATACAGCCTGCGCGAGATGTCGCCGCTGTACTTTCGCGCCTTTACCATGACGGTCGGTTCGCTGTGGCTCTTCGTTTTCTACTACGCCAAGGGCGTGCGCATGATGCCGCGCGGGGCAGAATGGGGCAGCATCGTCAAATTGGGCATCCCCAACGTGCTGGGCTGGCACACCGCCGCGATTTTGGGCGTGAAAGAATTGGCATCTGGTCGCGCGGCGATTTTGGGTTTTACGATGCCGATTTGGACGGTGTTGATTAGTACCCTCTTTCTCGGTGAAAGGCTTACCAGCCGTGTATTGGTAGCTATGATTTCCGTAGCAATTGCCATTGGTTTATTGCTTTCGCACGAATTGATTGCACTATCGGGTCGCCCCATGGGAATCGTGTGGATGGAACTCGCCGCCATCTCGTGGGCGGTTGGCACCATCCTCATGCGCCGCACCACCGCCACCTTGCCGATGGAGGCGCTCACGGTGTGGATGCTGCTGCTCACCAGCGTGTGTTTGTGGGGCATGGCGTTTGCGCTGGAGCCGCTTCCGCGCTGGGATTTTTCGATCCCGCTATGGGGCAGTTTGCTTTATGGCATTTTTATTAATTACGGCTTTGCGCAAATCATTTGGTTCGGTATGGCGCGGCAACTTCCGCCCGCCACCAGTGCCATGAGCGTGATGGCGATTCCGCTGGTCGGCACGCTTTCTGCCACCCTCATCGTGGGCGAAATGCCGCATTGGGAAGATTACATCGCCATGCTGTGCGTGATGGTTGCGATTGCCGCCGTGTTACTGCCTTCCCATTCGCCCAAAAATCAACCTAAACCATGAACATTCACCTGATTTTTGCCCGCGCCCAAAACGGTGTTATCGGCAATCAGAACGCGCTACCGTGGCACTTGCCAGAAGATATGGCGCATTTCAAACGTCTTACCACCGGATGCCCCGTCATCATGGGGCGCAAAACGTGGGATTCGCTACCGCCGCGTTTTCGCCCGCTGCCGAATCGCACGAATATCGTTTTAACGCGCCGAGAAGATTGGAACGAAAACAACGTACAACGCTTATCCAGCGTGCAGGAAGCGCTACAATTTTGTGAGCAAATACAAGCATTAGAAACCCATCAACCGATATGGGTGATGGGCGGCGCAGCGATTTACGAACAATTTTTGCCCCATGCGTACCGCGCGTATGTGACAGAAATTCACCAAAACTTTGAAGGCGATGCGTTTGCGCCACAATTTGGCATCGAATGGCTTGAAAGCGCCCGCGAAGACCATATTTCAGTGAATGGATTGGCTTTTAGCTTTGTAACTTACCAAAAAGGAAATTGATATGTCAGGACACGGATTCCACGTACACGGCCCGCACGATCACAAGCTCGAACACGCTCAAAAAGGCGGTGGGCATGGCGATCATGATGATGACGATACCAACAAAATTGCCATGTTTACCGCTGTTATCGCCACCGTAGGCGCGATTTTTGGTCACATGGGGGGTGTTACCCAAGCCAATGCCGGAATTTACAAAAACAATGCCGCCATCAAAAAAACCGAAGCCTCGAACCAGTGGAATTATTTTCAGGCGAAAAGTACCAAACAATCGTTGGCCGAGGTGTCGCGCGATTTGACAAGTAATAAAGAAGAAAAATCCAAGTACCAAGCCAAAATCGACCGCTACGAAAAAGAAAAAGCCGAAGTAAAAGTAGCCGCCGAAAAATGGGAAACCGAATCCACCGATTGGGATAAGAAAAGCGATGAGCAAATGCACCTACACCACCGCTGGGCGGAGGCGACCACTGTGTTGCAAGTGTCCATCGCCTTGGCTGCGATTGCGTTGTTAAGTAAAAAGAAATGGCTAGAGTGGGCGATGTTTGCAGCGGGTGGCGTAGGTTTGGTGATTGGCGGTATGGCGATGCTGCATATTTGAGGGTAAAAGATGAAATTCAGGTCGTTTTTTGCAAAAAATAAGCAAAAAACGACTTATTGCATTTGAAGTTGTGTAATATGGCATCATGCTAATTGAATTCTCTGTTACCAACTACCGCTCTATCAAAGAGCGCCAGACATTGAGCATGGTGACTTCACCAGCTTTCAAGGAGTTGGAGTCACCCAATACGTTCCTTTCCCAGCAAAATGAAGGAACGCCTCCCCGTCTCGTGCGCTCAGCGGTTTTGTATGGCCCCAATGCTTCGGGAAAAAGCACCCTCACTCAAGCGCTGCAATTCGTGAAAAAGCAGGTGCTAACTTCGCAAAAAGAAAGTCAGGCGGGCGACCCAATTGATACCGTCCCCTTCAAACTCACGGCAGAATCGCGTGCAGCAGATAGCGAATTTGAAATCACATTTGTGGAACAAGGAGTGCGTTATGAATACGGCTTTTGCTGCAACCGTGAACGCTTTACCGAAGAATGGCTTTTTGCTTACCCACTAGGGCGAGCGCAAAAATGGTTTCATCGGGTTTTTGATGCGGACGCTGGAAAAGATATTTATAAATTCAGCACCTCTTTTTTGGGCGGAAGAAAACGCCAAGATTGGGAAAGTCAAACACGCCCGAATGCTTTGTTTTTTTCAACTGCTATTCAACTCAATAATGAACAATTAAAACCTGCTTTTGACTGGTTTAAGGAACGTTTGCGTGTTGCAAGTAAATTTGGAAAAAGCTTTACTTTACAAAAATGCGACAAAGATGATTATCGTAAGCGAATCGTAGAATTTATGAATTCTGCTGATTTGTCAATTACAGATATTAAAATAAAAGAAACTCTTTTTTCGGCAGATTCTTTACCTGAAGGAATGCCAAAATCCATACGAGATGATTTGATGGAGAAAATGAAGGATGCTATCTTAATAGAACCAAAATTTCTCCACCGCGACATCAACACACAAGAGATTATTGAATTTGAAGAGGATGAAGAATCCGATGGAACGCGTGCCTTATTTGATTTTGCAGGGCCTTGGTTGGATGTTCTTGAGAATCAACGTATATTAGTAGTGGATGAATTAGATACCAGTTTGCACCCTTTATTGGTTCATCATTTAGTACGCCAATTACACTATGATCGAGAAGGAAATACTGCACAGCTTATTTTCACCACCCACGATACCACGCTATTAAGCCAGAAAATTTTACGCCGCGACCAAATATGGTTTATGGAAAAAGATAAGCAAAGTGCTACACAGCTTTATCCTTTATCTGACTTCAGTCCGCGTGATACGGAGGCGGTAGAACGTGGCTACCTGAATGGGCGCTACGGTGGAATTCCTTTCCTCAAGGAGCTGGATTTTTATGGGGTCAGATAATCTTTTTCACAAACGCAAAACGCGTGATAATGCAGCCTTACAACGTCAAAAACGAGAGCGAGAACGCAATAAACGTTT
>JBDKGR010000169.1:0-3799 GCA_039798085.1 Pseudomonadota bacterium | reverse complement strand
CTCAGGCAATAGCGGCATTTAATCGCCGCTGCCTTGATGGTTTCTGCACAAAAAGGGCAGGTTTTTTCATCGGGTTTGAGTTCAGACATGGTTGATTTAATCCTTACCTTCTTCGTGCAGCACGGCGAAATTTTAATAAACGTGCTCTTGCCAATGCCAGCACCCCATCGACGGGTTGCCCTGCCAAAATCGCCAGACTCTCGCACACATGGCTGGCAGTGTAAACATGAAATTGTCCTTTTTTTACCGCGTCCACCACCGTGCGATCCAGCATCAAATGGCGGCGATTGCGTTCAGGAATCAAAACCCCTTGCTCGCCCGTTAGCCCTTGTTGTTGGCAGACTTGGAACCAGCCTTCGATTTTTTCGTTCACCCCACCAATGGGCAACACATCGCCATGCTGGTTCAACGCGCCTGTCATTGCAATGCTTTGCGTCAGCGGCACTTCGCTCAAGGCGGATAACAATGCTAATAGCTCGGCACACGAAGCCGAATCGCCTTCTACGCCTTGGTATTCTTGCTCGAACACGATGGAGGCCTCCAATGCCAGCGGCGCAATATCGGCAAACAACGTTTTGAGATAGCTGTGCAAAATCAGCACGCCTTTGTCGTGAATCGGGCCAGACATTTGGACTTCCCGTTCCATATTCAACAAGCCGTTATGCCCCGCGTGGGCTTGGGCGGTAACGCGCATGGGCAAACCAAAACGCCAGTCCCCGAGGTCGATTTGCGTGAGTCCATTCAACTGCCCCACGCGCGTGCCCTTGGTGGAGATGAGTTGATCACCCTCGGCAATCGCCAACTGCAAACGTTCTTCGGGGTAATTGTGGCGCAAGCGACGCGCAGCCAGCGCTGCATCCACATCCGCCGCCAATACCAAGGGTTTATTGACCGCACATTGGGCGCTTTCAATAATCAAGGTTTCGATGCGGTCAAAAATCGCACTTTGGCGCGTTTGGTCATCGACTTCACGGTGCGAATCTTCTAATAAACGCGCCATCGCTCCGGCAGAAAAATGCGATAACCCCAGCCGCTGGCACGTATGTGCAACAAAAATCGCCGTGCCTTTGCGGGTTTCGTCGTTGGCCAAAAAGCTCTCGGCAAAGTCCACCTTGGCGCGGAAATGGCGGGTGAATTCGCTATCCGCTTCTTGCAGTGCATAGTATTGCTCCGCCGTACCAATCAACACGATTTTGACGTTGGCATCCACCGCCTCGGGTTGCAGCGACGTTGCCGCCATCGGCATTGCGCTGGTATCGCCGCTTTCAATTTGCACGCGCCCGCTACGCAGGTAGCGCCGCAGCTTTTCCCACACGCCTTCGTCGGTGAGCAAATCGCGCAAATGCAGCATCAAAAAGCCGCCGTGGGCGTGCAACAAACTACCCGCGCGGATGTGGGTGAAATCGGTCATCAACACATCTTCTTCAGCTTGGTATTCGATGCTACCAAACAAAGCGTTGCTCACCGGATTTTGCTCCAAAATGGCTGGAGCGCCCGTCCGCTGTGCGTTATCTACTACCAAATTGATAGCATAACGGGTTAGCAATTGCGCCAACGCATCGCGCCGATTGGCTTCGGTTTCTTCATCTTCTACCGCCGTGAAGAGTTCGAGATTTTCCAACACATCGTGCTGAACCTGATCCAAATACGCACCAAGTTTGAATGAATTTTTGATTTGCTTTTTCAATCCCACCCGAATGCCTTGGAGTTCATGCTCCAGCAACGGTTTAATACTTTGGCGGCGCAGCGTGACCAGCGCCTCGTTCGTCACCCGTTCGAGGGGGCGCATGGTTTCCAAAAAGTGCGCTATTTCGATGCGCAATGCTTGTTCAGCTTGTTCGATGGCGGCGCGTTTTTCTTTGGGCAGCGAACGCGCCTCGCCTTCGCTCAACGCAATGCCTTCTTCCCCAATCAGGGTGAAAACCAAGCGCCCATCTTCGCGGAACAAGGTGAAATTACGGGCTTCGGCAAACGCATCCAACGCGGCGTAGGCTTTGGCTTCGGCGTTTTGGTAGGTGTCCTGAATACTTTTGGCATCGGCTTTGAACACTTCGCTCGATAGCCGGCGCGGAATTTCGGTTTGCAGGTTGCGGACTAAATCCAGCATCAACTGGCGCAATTCTCGCCCCTGACCTGCGGGCATCCGCAAGGCACGCGGACGCTCAGGGACATCAAAATTATGCAAATAGCACAAATCCGGCGGCACAGGGCGCGTTGCGGCTACGGTTTTCATGAGTTGCAGCAGCAACGAAGAGCGACCCGAACCCACCTCCCCCAGCACAAAGAGGTTGTAATCCGGCTGCTCCAGCGTTAATCCAAAATACGCCGCTTGTTCTGCACGCTCTTGCCCCACCCAAGGCAGCGGAAGTTGCGTTAGTTCGGAGGTATCGGCAAAACCCAGTGCGTCGGGCTTGAGCTGGAAGCGTAAATCGTTGGGTTGAAGTGTGTTTGGTGTCATCCCTCTACTGTAATCATTCCTCTACCCACTTGCCTATACCTATAGGAAAAGAAAGAAAAATTCGGTAATGGTCAAATTATTCAAATTATTCAAGTTATGGATGGAACGAGCTAGCTGCCTACGGAGTAAGTTTCATCCGGTGACGGTGATGGTGACAGGAGTTGTAGGAGCTGGAGCGCTAGAACCCACGCTGCGCACCGATTTCACGGTGACTACGACATTGGTGTAAGTCGTGCCCGCCACGGTAATGCTAGCGATGGTGAGTTGCCCTTTCGCAAGATCAACGCTATCTACCGCAGCAGTTGCTGGTGCGGTGCTAAAACTCACCACACTGGCCACATCTATCACCACATTTCTGTATTCTGTTGTTCCCACGACGATAGCGCCAATGGTCACCAAACCCGTAGCAAGATCCAAACTGTCCGCCGCGTTCGCCGACACCATCGGCAACAAACACGCTACAGCCAAACTCACCCGACGCATTTTTTTCAAAATTTGCATTTTTATTCTTCCACAAAGGCATGAGTTTAGCGAACTACGGGAAAAAATCCCAAAAAATTTAGGGTATTTCGTTATTTGATTTGCGCACTGGGACGGGCAGCTACACGGTCACGCCACGCTTGAAGGGCATCCAGCCCATCATTGGCGGGCTTGAATTTCACCACCCGCGCAAATTCCAGGGCACAAAATGCGGTGATGTCAGCAATGGTGAAACGGTCTCCGGCAATCCAATCTTGCTGCTGCAACACCCGGTCGTACCACTGTGCTACTTCACGCACTTTTTGGCTTTGGATATGTCCAAATTCGGTGAATTGCTGCGGCTCCATCGCTGCCATGCCCGGATGGGTGTGACGCACCCAGTTCATTATTCCCAATAAGAACGACCATTCGACACGGCGATCTGCCATTTCAATAAAAGCCAGCTCTTCTGATGTTTCTCCCATTAAATTGATGTCGGGATAACGTCCTTCTAAATACGTGCAAATGGCGCGGGTTTCGGTCAGCACACGCCCATCATGCAGCTCCAGAGCCGGAACTTGCGCCAGAGGGCTGATAGCGCGATACGCCTCACCCTGATGCTCTTTTTGCAACAAATTCACTTGTACCAAAGCAATGTTAGGGATGTTTTTTTCCACAATGAACATCTCAACACGACGGGGATTGGGCGCACGGGGGGATACATAGAGTTTCATAAAAATCCTAGGTTCGTGGGGTAGTCGGGTCGTCCAGCGGCAACGCCAAAGTTCCGTAAATTGGGCAGGATACCAGCAATTTCTGTATCTGCCACACCAAACCAACGTGCCAATGTCGCGGCATATTGATCGACCGAAGTTGTTGGCA
>JBDKGR010000168.1:0-3905 GCA_039798085.1 Pseudomonadota bacterium | reverse complement strand
TTTATATTTTCAAACGTATTCTTACTTTGATCTTCTACAATAATCGGATTTTTTATATTTTGATTTTTCAAATAACCCGCCATCGCTTGGGCTTCGGTTATGGTTTGATGGCTTCCTAAACCGCCAGTCACAATAATCGGTACGGATGAAAAACGGTTTCCCCAATATACGGCAGTATTCAAACGCTCTATCAACGTAGGCATTAGTTCGTTATGGCGCAATCCTGCACCCAAAACCACCATAACGCGGGGCGGATGAGGGGGTACATCCGTCTTCATCGACTCAATGTGCCAACCTTGGTATCCGGCGTAGGTGAGGAAGGTTAATAGCCATAGGAAAAATAATACGCTACCCGATAACGATAACCATCGTTTCATGCCATCACCTCCCATATTGAGCGGGTTACCTGCATTAACTCTTGTAATGTGGTTTGGCGAATCGGTAAATCTCCAACATGAATCCGAAAATTTTGAACCTGATTCAACCAATGCGCGATAGTGTTTTCTGCGGTTTTTTTATCAACACCACCTTGCTTAGCAACTTGAAGTAAATGGGCGCGGGTGATATTTTTTCCATATCCTGCCACGCTAGTTGAATGCTCACCGCCTGCACCATAACTGTAGGTCAAATCAAAAGCGGGTGATAAAGTCCAACGCCCTTGGGCATTCATACTGAAGGCAAAATTACGCGCATGGTCGTCTCGGTTGTGCATCAACACATTGAAAACGCAACGCGAAAAGGCTTTGTGTACTTCTTGTTGATTCCCCGTAATACGAGCAGTTGCCAGCAGCAAACTGGCATAATCCAACGAAGGCAAACGAAAATCAGCTTGCAACAACCCCGATAAACTCAAAATGGGTACGCGTTGTTGATTGGCTACCCGATCAAACCGCTGCACGCCAAAGGCGGTGCGACCATCGCCCAAATCAAAAAAGCGACTCGGAGGCATATCAATTCCACCCGCACGGGCTAAGCGGGCATAGAGTTCTTCTATCGCCGATACTTCCGCGTGTTCATTCGTGGCGGGGAATTTGACCAACCACGGTGCGGCATCCACATTCACCAATACCTTGGGACGTGCGCCTTGGGGTGAACCGCCTAAGCGCATGAGTTGCCGCAATCGCTCTGATGAAATCGCTGATTCATCGTTCTGAACCTGCGCGACTTCATCGGCCAGCATTCGCAACGACAAAACGGCATCGGGCAGTGCATCTTCCTCTGCGGGTTCAAAACGCAACGCACCCATTGCACGATTGCCGACTATCGCCAAACGCTCCAACACCGATACCTGTTGCGGGTTACGTCCTGCGCGTCGCAGCGCCCTGTCCATCAACAACAATCCCCATCCATCGGGCAAGGAATCGGCAATGAAACCGGGTAAATCATGGAATGCGGGATGCCCCCGAAAGGCCACCACCGCCGCCCCTGCGCGTGGCAAGGGATGCAAAATAGGGGAAAGCTGCAAACCGCGTGCAATGGCTTCGGCACTGTACTCGAACAAAATTGTTTTGCCCGTATCCGCTAATACGCCCAAAAGCCATTCTTCTCCCCAGCCTTGGTATAGGACTTTGAGTTTTTTCATGGTCTTTTGGGGATACGTGCGCGTTGGCGCGTGGTCAGTTGCTCGGCTTTTTCGGCCTGTGCAATTGTCAGCACGGGTTCATTGAAAAGACTATCCCATTGATCAACCACTTGCAACGCTTGCGATACCCGCACCAGCAGCAGCAGGGGCGCTTGCCCCCGTGCTTCTAATCGACGGATAGACGACAGCGAACCCAATGTCATATCCGCCAACTGCTGCTGGGTGAGGTTGTGCTGCAAACGCAATCTGCGCACGCGCTCGCCCACCGTGCCGCAGATGGCTTCGGGTGACATAAGGTTAAATGATCGCATAGAAACTTTTAACTGGATTTTTTGTACTTAATAGTTCTATAAAGAACATTAAATTACAACGGAATGTTCCCGTGCTTGCGCCAAGGATTTTCGAGTTTCTTATCCTTCAACATCACCAAGCTACGGCAGATACGCTTGCGGGTTTCGGAAGGCAGAATCACGTCGTCGATAAAGCCGCGTGCGCCAGCTACGAACGGATTCGCAAAACGGGCCTTGTATTCGGCTTCTTTTGCAGCGAGTTTGGCGGGGTCGCCTTTGTCTTCACGGAAGATGATTTCCACCGCGCCTTTTGCGCCCATCACGGCGATTTCGGCGTTTGGCCATGCAAAATTCACGTCACCGCGCAAGTGTTTGGAAGCCATCACGTCGTATGCGCCGCCGTAGGCTTTGCGGGTAATCACGGTGATTTTGGGCACAGTGCATTCGGCGTATGCGTAGAGCAATTTCGCGCCGTGTTTGATAATGCCGCCGTATTCTTGCGATGTACCGGGCATGAAACCGGGAACATCCACAAACGTCACCACGGGGATGTTGAACGCATCGCAGAAACGCACAAAACGCGCGGCTTTGATGGAGGATTTAATATCCAAGCAGCCTGCCAGCACCAGTGGCTGATTCGCCACGATACCCACGGTTTGACCGTCCATCCGCGCAAAACCGATCAGGATATTTTTCGCGTATTCGGGTTGCAGTTCAAAGAAATCACCATCATCCACGGTTTTGAGGATGAGTTCTTTCATGTCGTAAGGCTTATTAGGATTCTCGGGGACGAGGGTATCCAAGCTCTTTTCCATGCGGTCGATGGGGTCACCGCTTTGGCGCACGGGCGCTTTTTCGCGGTTGGACAAGGGCAGGTAGTTGTAGAGACGACGCAACATCAACAGGGCTTCGACATCGTTTTCAAACGCCAAATCTGCCACGCCGCTTTTCGTAGTGTGCGTTACCGCGCCGCCCAATTCTTCGGCAGTTACTTCTTCGTGCGTCACGGTTTTGACCACTTCGGGGCCGGTCACGAACATATAGGAGCTGTCTTTCACCATGAAGATGAAATCGGTCATCGCAGGCGAATACACCGCACCGCCCGCCGAGGGACCCATAATCATGCTGATTTGGGGAACCACGCCGCTCGCCATCACATTGCGTTGGAACACATCGGCATAACCGCCCAACGAGGCAACGCCTTCTTGAATCCGCGCGCCGCCCGAATCGTTCAAACCGATCACCGGAGCGCCCACTTTCATGGCTTGATCCATAACTTTGCAGATTTTTTCTGCGTGCGCTTCGGATAATGCGCCACCAAACACGGTGAAATCTTGGCTGAAAACAAACACCAAACGACCGTTAATCATGCCGTAACCGGTGACCACGCCGTCGCCCGGGATTTTGTTATCCGCCATACCAAAGTCGGCGCAACGGTGTTCCACGAACATATCCCACTCTTCAAACGTGCCTTCATCCAGCAGCACCTCAAGGCGCTCGCGGGCGGTTAGTTTGCCTTTTTTGTGCTGCGCGGCAATGCGCTTTGCTCCGCCACCCATACGGGCGAGTTCGCGTTTAGCTTCCAATTGCTGGAGAATATCTTGCATGGTTTTTTCTTCCTTTTCAACTATTTTTAAATTCAAATTAAATACATTAACTACCAACTAAAAGAAAGTATATACCCATTTGCATTAACGCCACCATTTAATACTATCTCTAAAATATCCTGCGTAGAAGGAGGTGCTAAAGAAATGATGGGTTGCACGTATTCTTCTTCTGTGTAATTTTGTACAGGGGCAGATGGCGCTTCCGCTACATAAGGGATAAGTCAAGCACAATAAGTTATTTACCATAGAAATGGGAACGAAATTGGAAGCCAAAGTTTTCAAGAATATGGGTAATTTCGTTCAACAAAACTTGAGAGGTTCTTTCTTTTATTTCCATCCAATGATGTTTCATAGTATTCCATAACTTTTCTATTCTATTCAGTTCAGGGCTATAGGGAGGAAGAAATTCCAATGTGATACCTGATT
>JBDKGR010000167.1:0-3926 GCA_039798085.1 Pseudomonadota bacterium | reverse complement strand
ATATGGTAAATATGGTGAATGTGATGAATATTACGATTTTGGGTTCAACTGGTTCGATTGGTACGAATACGTTGGATGTAATAGAACGCCATCCTGATCGCTTTACCGTATTTGCCCTCACCGCTTCCACGCAAGTAGCGAAGATATTGGCACAATGCGTGCGCCATCAACCGGTTTTTGCGGTCATGGCAAGCGAAGTACACGGCAAGCAGTTGCAAGATGCTTGTAAAGAAAAAGGGCTTGTAACGCAGGTTCTGTGGGGTTCTGATGCTATTCAAATGGTAGCATCGCATGAATCGGTGGATGCAGTGATGGCGGCGATTGTGGGGGCAGCCGGATTAGCGCCCTGCCTAGCCGCTGCCAAGGCGGGTAAGCGCTTGCTGCTGGCGAATAAAGAAGCCTTGGTGGTGGGTGGTAAGTTGTTTATGGATGCGGTGATTCAAGGCAATGCGACCTTGTTGCCGATTGATAGCGAGCATTCGGCAATTTTTCAATCTCTGCCACCCGATCCGCGTGATTGGGCGCAGCGCGTTAAAAAAATCATTTTGACGGCATCCGGCGGCCCATTTCGGGCGCGTGATCCTTTGACATTGCGCGATGTGACACCAGAGCAAGCCTGTGCCCATCCGAATTGGGTGATGGGGCGCAAAATCTCGGTGGACTCTGCCACCATGATGAACAAAGCGCTGGAAGTGATTGAGGCAAAGTGGCTTTTCCATGTAGCACCGGATCAAATAGAGGTTGTGATTCACCCGCAAAGTGTGATTCACTCTATGGTGGAATATGTGGATCACTCGGTGGTTGCGCAGCTCGGAACGCCGGATATGCGTTGCCCGATTGCTTATGGTTTATCGTGGCCGCATCGGATGGAATCGGGGGCAGCGGCGTTGAATTTTGCTACTATGGGCAACTTGACCTTTGAAACCTTGGATTCTGATGCGCATCGCCAACGTTTCCCCGGAATTCAGTTGGTATGGGAAGCCTTGCAAGCCCCCGAAGGAACAACCGCCATATTGAATGCGGCCAATGAAATCGCCGTAGCTGCGTTTTTGGAACGCCGCATTCGCTTTGACCAAATTCATGCGGTCAATCGTGAAACCCTGAATTTGCAGTTACCGCAAGCCCCCCATACACTGGCGGATTTGTTGGCGTTGGATCATGAATCGCGGCACACGGCAGAATCTGTTGTGGCTCGCCTTGGACGTATTTGAAGGACTACTTAAATTGAAACATCATCATTTCTTGCGCCGCACATCCCTTGCTGTTTTGTCGTTTTTGGCAATGCAAGGCGCAATGGCGATAGAACCCTTTACGGTGAAAGATATTAAAGTCCAAGGCTTAGAACGCTCCGAGGCGGGGACTATTTTTGCCTCCTTACCCGTTCGCATTGGTGATATGTACAGCGATGAAAAAGCCGCTGCATCCATTAAAGCCTTGTTTGGATTGGGTTTGTTCAAAGACGTGCGCATTGACGTAAATGACGGTGTGCTGGTGGTGATTGTGGAAGAACGTCCTATTATTTCCGACATCAATTTTGTCGGCGCACGCGAATTTGAAAGTGACGTTTTGAAAAAAGCCTTGGCGCACATCGGTTTAATGGATGGTCGTCCGTTTGATAAAGCGCTTTTGGATCGTGCCGAACAAGAATTAAAACGACAGTATATTAACCGCAGTATGTATGCGGCAGAAGTCGTCGCCACAGTGACCCCCGCCGAGCGCAATCGGGTGAATTTAAGTTTTTCGATTGCAGAGGGTGAACCAGCCAAAATTACCGATATTCATATTGTGGGTAATAAGTTTTTTTCAGAATCTGCCTTATTGGGTTTGTTTGATCAAGATAATGGTGGATGGTTAAGTTGGTACACCAAATCCGATCGCTATGCCCGTACCAAACTCAATGCAGATTTAGAAGCCTTGCGTTCATATTATTTGGCACGAGGTTATTTAGAATTCAGAATTGAATCGACCCAAGTCGCTATTTCATCGAATAAAGAAAATATCCAAATCACCATTAACATTCATGAAGGTGAACAATTTACCGTTTCCAAAGTCAATTTGGAGGGAAATTATTTAGGACGTGAAGAAGAATTCCGTTCCTTGGTAGCGATTCAAACCGGACAACCGTACAACGCCGATCAATTAGCCGTTACCAAGAAAGCATTTTCTGAGCATTTTGCCAATTTTGGTTACGCATTTTCCCGTCTTGAACCCCGCACCGTGATTGATCGTGCCAACAATCGGGTGGAAGTAACCTTGCAAGCCGATCCGGCTCGCCGTGTGTATGTGCGCCGCATCCATGTGGTGGGGAACGATAGAACACGGGATGAAGTGATTCGCCGCGAGTTTCGCCAATTAGAAGCCTCTTGGTACGATGGTGAAAAAATCAAACTTTCCCGCAACCGCGTAGATCGTTTGGGGTATTTCAAAGAAGTGAATTTGGATACCACCGAAGTTCCGGGGTCTTTCGATCAAGTGGATTTAACCGTGAGCGTTTCTGAAAAACCAACGGGCAGCATCAGTTTGGGCGCGGGTCTTTCCAGTGCCGATGGTTTTGGCTTATCGTTTGGTTTCAAGCAAGAAAATGCGTTTGGATCGGGCAGTTCATTGGGTATTGAGCTCAACACCAGCCGATTGAATCGGGTCGTGGTTGTCAACACCACCAATCCCTATTTCACCGATGATGGCGTATCCCGCAGCATTGATGTGTACCAACGCACCAGCCGACCCTATATTGACATCAATAGCTACGCGATTGAAACCACCGGAGCCAGTGTGCGTTTTGGCGTGCCGTTTAGCGAATTCAATACCGTGTATTTTGGAATGGGTGTCGATCAAACGACCATCGTTCCGGGTACATATTTACCGCCCATCTACCAAGATTTTGCGAATAAATTTGGCTTTACCAGTGTCGCTTTTCCTTTGACGATAGGCTGGGGTCGAGATACCCGCGATAGTGCCTTGGTTCCCACCAACGGAAAAGTGCTAAAGGCTTCGGCAGAATGGAGTGTGGCGGGGGACTTGCGTTACGCCAAAGGTACACTTAGTTACCAACAATATATTCCGGTAACCAATAAAGTGACGGCAGCGTTGAATGCCGATTTGGCACTGGGGGTTGCAACGGGCAGTGCAGAATATCCGGTGTTTAAGAATTTTTATTCCGGCGGTTTGGGTTCGGTGCGTGGCTTTGAGCAAGGGAGTTTGACCACCGCCATGCAGCGCGATTTGGGGCTAACCTCAACAGGCGGAACCAAGCGCATCAACTTGAATATGGAATTGCTCTCACCTTTGCCCGGTGGCGGTAAGGATCGAACGTTGCGTATGTATGGTTTTGTCGATGCGGGCGGTATTTATGGCGCAGATGAAGCCATTGATTTAGGTAGCGTCCGTGCCGCCGCTGGGGTTGGAATTAGCTGGATTTCTCCGGTGGGACCTTTGCGTTTGTCGTGGGCACAGCCTTTCCGCAAATTTGATAACGATAGAATCCAAAGTTTGCAATTCCAGATAGGAAGTACGTTCTAATGAAAATCTCTCAACTCAAACAACTCAAACAATTTAAATTTCCGGTTCTTCCCTTGTTGTTGGTGGCGTGTACCTGGAATGTCCAAGGAAATGCACAAGCCCAAGATTTCAAAGCGGGTTATATCAGTATTCAGCGTATTACCACCGAATCGAATCCTGCGAAAGCGGCGCAAAATAAATTAGAGCAAGAATTCTCCAAGCGCCAAAAAGAAATCAACGATTTACAAAATACCCTCAAAGCGTTCAGCGATAAATTTGAACGCGACAACCCGACCATGACCGAAAGTCAGCGCAATACGCGCCAACGCGAAGGGGCAGAAATGACGCGCGATTTGCAACGCCGTCAGCGGGAGTTTCAAGAAGACTTGAATAGCCGCCGCAATGAAGAATTGCAACAGGTATTGGAT
>JBDKGR010000166.1:0-3946 GCA_039798085.1 Pseudomonadota bacterium | reverse complement strand
TTCAGAAAATACAACGAATACAAAAATACAAAAATACAAAAAAACGGATACAAGGAATGAATTATCGGGATTGAACTATTTGCACAGCGGTTGCGATGCCGCAATACATATCCTCAAGCAGATTATTTTTTCCCACTTTAGCGATTAAACCACTGCGTTGTGCAATGTCCATTGGTTGATGCTCCAAACCACATAGCAGCAATTCGACGTTATTTTTGGCACAAGAACGCGCCAAATCCTGCAACGCATCCATGCCCGATGTATCAATGTAAATCACGTTTTTAATATCCAGCACCAGCACTTTGCTCGGTAAATGATCTTGTATGGCTTCCACTAATTTGACCGCACCAAAAAACAAAGCACCATAGAGGCGATAAGTCGTAATACTTTGCGCAGCATCACCCAGCGCATCCCAAGCAGGGTAGCCGCTGGAGTCAATACGTTCGCTGCGTGAAAGGCTGGAGATACGATAAATAAATGTCAAACACGCAGCTACCAGCCCCACTTCCACCGCAACGGTCAAATCAAACACCACGGTCAAAATGAAAACACCGATTAAGGTGATCCGATAGGGTAGCCGGTAATGGCGGAGATGCAAAAATTCTTTCCACTCCCCCATATTCCATGCCACAAACATCAAAATTGCCGCCATTGCCGCCAAGGGGATATGCTTTGCCAATGGAGCAGCCAGCAACACAATCAACAACAACACGATGGCATGAATGACACCCGCAATCGGACTATTTCCACCATTTTTGACATTGGTTACGGTACGGGCAATAGTACCCGTTGCGGGCATTCCACCAAAGAACGGGGTGACAAAATTGGCAACACCCTGCGCCATGAGTTCTTGATTGGGATCGTGGCGTGGGCAGTCCATCATGCTATCGGCAACACGGGCGCATAACAAGGATTCAATCGCGCCCAGCATTGCCAAGGTGGAAGCTGGAATGAATAAGAATTTCACAGTAGCCCATGAAAAATCCGGCCAGACAAAATTCGGTAACGCAGAAGGAATTCCACCAAAGCGGCTACCTACCGTTTCTACAGGCAATTTCCACCACGCGACCACGATCGTAGCCACCACCAAAGCAACCACCGAACCGGGAATCAGCATCAGCCATTCCAACACCGAGAAACGCTTGGCAGCACGGGGCAATAGAAACTGCCATGCCAAAATCAAACTCAGAGAAGCAAATGCCAGAATCGCCGATGTTTCATTCAGCGTATGGATATTTTTACCCAAAGTAGAAAGCACACCAAAAAAATCCGCAGGCATAGATGCGACTTCCAACCCCAAAAATTCTTTGATTTGCGATACCCCAATCAACACCGCAATACCATTGGTAAAACCAATGACCACGGCGATGGGGATGAAGCGAATCAACGTTCCGAGTCGGAAAAATCCCATTGCAAACAGCATCACCCCCGACATGGCGGTAGCGATGATGAGGTTTGGCAATCCGTAGCGTTCCACAATTCCGTAAACGATGACGATAAACGCCCCCGCCGGTCCGCCAATTTGTACGCGACTCCCCCCCAGTACAGAAATCAACAACCCCGCAATGATGGCGGTAAATAAACCCGCTTCGGGCTTTAAGCCGCTGGCAATGGCAAATGCCATCGCCAAGGGCAGTGCGACTACGCCAACCGTTAATCCGGCTCCGAGGTCTTTGGCAAAACGTTGTCGGTCATAGCCTTGAATGCTCTCCACGAGATTAGGGCGAAACCATGTGAAGAGGGTGGTGAGAGCGGTGTTCATATTAACGAATCCGCATTCCGGGCTGCGCACCAGCAATCGGCTCTAGGATATAAATTCCCGGATTATTTTTCTCATCCGCATGACTCGCGGCTAGCACCATACCTTCGCTGATACCAAATTTCATTTTGCGCGGAGCCAGATTCGCCACCAGTACCGTGTGTTTGCCGATTAACTCTTCGGGCTTGTACATACTCGCAATGCCGCTGAATACGTTGCGGGTTTTGCCTTCGCCGGCATCCAAGGTGAGGCGCAGCAATTTGGTCGAACCAGCCACCGCTTCGCAATTCACGATTTGGGCGATACGCAAATCCACCTTGGCAAAATCATCAATGCCGATAGTGGGCGATATGGGTTCAATGGATGCTTCATTTTTAATAGCTGCTTGTGCAGTAGGGACGGGCGTTACAGCCGATTTTTCTGTATTTTCTGCTGGCATTTCAAACAACGCATCCAACTGCTCGGGCGTGACGCGCTGCATCAAATGGGCATACACACCAATCGCATGGCCGACGGGTAAAGGTGCGATTTCAGATTCAAAGTGCAAAGGTTCGCATTGCAAAAAGGCTTCGACTTTGGTTGCCAATGCGGGTAATACGGGTTTGAGGTAGCAGGTCAAAAGGCGGAAGGCTTCGATACACACGGTGCAGACATCGTGCAAGCGCTCTTCCATGCCTTCTTTTTTCGCCAGTTCCCACGGTTTGTTGGCATCGACATAGGCATTGATTTTGTCCGCCAGCAACATGATTTCGCGCTGGGCTTTGGAAAATTCGCGCTGCGTGTACATAGCCGCGATGTGTTCTTGGTGTTCGCGCAGCGTATCCAACAAGCCCGCGCCATCGGGTGATACTGCGCCCAATTTGCCGCCAAAGCGTTTGGTGATAAATCCCGCTGCCCGCGATGCGATATTGATGTATTTGCCGATTAAATCGCTGTTGACCCGCGCTAGAAAATCATCGGCGTTGAAATCAATATCTTCATTGCGCGAGGTGAGTTTGGTAGCGAGGTAATAACGCAACCATTCGGGATTCATGCCCAGTTGCAGGTATTTGAGTGGATTCAAACCCGTGCCCCGGCTTTTGCTCATTTTTTCGCCGTTGTTAATGGTCAAAAATCCGTGAACAAAGACGTTATCCGGCGTTTTGCGTCCGCTAAAGTGCAGTGTGGCGGGCCAGAATAGCGTATGAAACGTCACAATATCTTTGCCGATAAAGTGATATTGCTCCAAATTCGGATTTGCCATATACGCATTGAAATCTTGCCCGCGTTTCGTCAGCAGATTTTGCAAGGATGCGAGATAACCAATCGGTGCATCCAACCACACGTAAAAGTATTTGCCCGGCGCGTCGGGGATTTCGATGCCGAAGTAAGGCGCATCGCGGGAAATATCCCAATCGCCCAAGCCTTCGCTTTGGGTACCGTCGGGGTTGGTGCGAACCGAAAACCATTCTTTGATTTTGTTGGCGACTTCGGGTTGCAATCGTCCATCTTGCGTCCAATTTTCCAAAAATTCCACGCAGCGCGGATCGGAGAGTTTGAAGAAGAAATGTTCCGATTCGCGTAATTCGGGTTTCGCACCCGAGAGCGCGGAGAACGGGTTAATCAAATCGGTCGGTGCATACACCGCGCCGCAAACTTCGCAGTTATCGCCGTACTGGTCTTTGGCGTGGCACTTGGGACACTCGCCTTTAATGAAGCGATCCGGTAAAAACATGGATTTCTGCGGATCGAAAAATTGCTCAATGGTGCGGGTTTCGATGAGATTATTCGCTTTAAGGGCGCGGTAAATCTCTTGCGCTAATTGGTGATTCTCGGGGGCATCGGTGCTGTACCAGTTATCAAACTGAATATAAAAACCATCCAGATATGGTTTTCGTCCGGCGGCGATATGGGCAACAAATTGCTGGGGTGTTAATCCGGCTTTTTCAGCGGCAATCATAATAGGCGCACCGTGCGTATCATCCGCCCCGACAAAATCCACCGAATGCCCCATCATCCGTTGATGGCGTACCCAAATATCGGCCTGAATGTATTCCATCATGTGCCCAATGTGAAACGGCGCGTTCGCATAAGGCAGAGCAGTGGTGACAAAAAGTTGGCGGGGTAAATTTGGCATGGTGGGTAAAGGGTTTTCTGGGACTACGGGGGCGCAATTTTAGCCCTCAGCTAGACTACCGTCACCTTGAT
>JBDKGR010000165.1:0-4078 GCA_039798085.1 Pseudomonadota bacterium | reverse complement strand
CATCGTTTTCAAACATGGTCAAACTCCAACCGAATTCGGAGTTGTGTCCGAGCAATGCCATCGGATTGAGGGGTTGATAATGCCCATACAACTGGTAATCGGGGGTGCTGATATGGGCTTCGTACCAAATAGCGGGGGTCGAAAAGGCGATATGCGGATCACCCGCTAGCAACGGTTTGCCACTGGCACTGCGTTGCCCTGATACGACCCACGCATTACTTCCTTCCATCATGGGCAATCCGACCATATTGGCAATATCGGCAATATCGGCAATATCGAAAAAATGGGGAATACTAGAAATATTGGAAATATTGGAAATATTGGAAATACTGGGAATATCGGAAGTTGAAGTGGATTTTTGGCTCAAAAGGCTGAGTGGATGTGCGACTTCATTGCTGCGGGAATCAAAAATTTCTAAATACTCTGCGCCCAATTTATCGCGGATGGTGCTGAAAAGCGGGTCGGTACGGAATGCCATGCCAAAACTGTATGCTAAATAACCCGTGACCGCAAACGTATCTTGTGACGTAAAAGGACGTTGGGGAATGCCCAAAATACCAAATTCCAGAGGGGCTGGATGCGTAGCTTGGTAATGATTCACCCCATCCAAGTACGCTAACAGCGCTTGGGTGGCAGGCTGCTGGCTATCGAGTTGCGCTGCCATTGCGATGGCGCGTTCATTGATGCCCAAGGTACGAAAGAGTTTATCGGTTGCGAGTAATTTATCGCCCAAAATTTCGGATAGTTCACCGCGTGCCAAACGACGCGCCATTTCCATTTGAAATAAACGATCCTGTGCATGCACATAACCCAGAGCACGGTACGCATCGATTTCATTTTGTGCTTGAATATGGGGCACACCCCGTTCATCGTAAGCGATCGTTACCAAGGCACTGAGTTGTGGAAGGCGAATTTCCCCTTCCCGCTGCGGTAATCGAACGTACCAATACCATGCCGAAAACCCTGAAGCAGCTATCAGCAACCCAAGGAAAATGGTAAAGAAGATTTGAAAGAATCGGGAAATTTTGGACATATTCATCATCGTAATTATCATAGGTGAAATTTTTTCCAAACAATCACCCCTTCATTGCGTGTGATGATGTCTTCTTGCTCCAACTAACTGTGAACTTCGAACTTCGAACTTCGATTTCAATCATATCCCTACGCAATGATTTAGCCGAACAATCGCAGCTTCTTTGAAATGAACACCATTAAGCGAAGTGACCCGTGCTTGCGTAGCTTGCCATACCAAGTACAAGGCGCGGTAATTTATGCTTCGTTGATTTATTCCACACTCACATGCGGAACAAACCCATGCTGCTTGAGTAGGGAATGTTGACGGGCACGGGTTAAATCGTTGGCAACCATTTCCTCGCACATGGCTTGCGCGGAGATTTCAGGAATCCAGCCCAACTCGTTTTTGGCTTTGCTGGGGTCGCCTAACAAGGTTTCGACTTCGGTCGGGCGGAAGTAGCGCGGATCAACCCGCAAAATCGTTTGTCCGATCGACAATGCGGGTGCTTTATCGCCTTCAATGCCCACTACGACCGCGTGTTCCGCCGCACCGTGCTCTCGAAATTGTAGCGTGATACCCAATGCGGATGCGCTCCAGCGCACAAAATCGCGCACACTGTATTGTTTGCCGGTAGCAATCACAAAATCTTGCGGCGTATCTTGTTGCAGCATCAGCCATTGCATCCGCACGTAATCTTTGGCGTGACCCCAGTCGCGCAGCGCGTCCATATTGCCCAGATACAAACAACTTTCCAGCCCCAGCGCGATATTGCATAGCCCGCGCGTGATTTTGCGCGTCACGAAGGTTTCACCTCGGCGTGGGCTTTCGTGGTTGAACAAAATGCCGTTGCAGGCGTAAATTCCGTAGGCTTCGCGGTAATTGACCGTAATCCAATACGCATACAACTTGGCGACCGCATACGGGCTGCGCGGATAAAACGGCGTACTTTCGCGCTGCGGCGTTTCTTGCACCAACCCGTACAGCTCGCTGGTGCTGGCTTGATAAAAGCGGGTTTTTTTCTCCAGCCCCAAAATGCGAATCGCTTCCAACAGGCGCAGCGTGCCCATTGCATCGACATCGGCGGTGTATTCGGGGCTTTCAAAACTCACCGCGACATGGCTTTGTGCGCCCAAGTTGTAAATTTCGTCCGGCTGCACTTGCTGGATGATGCGGGTTAAATTGCTGGTATCGCTTAAATCGCCGTAGTGGAGCTTGAAACGGGCGTTATCAATATGCGGGTCTTGGTAGATGTGATCGACCCGCTCGGTATTGAACAAACTGGCGCGGCGTTTGATGCCATGAACGATATAGCCTTTTTCTAATAGCAACTCGGCAAGATAAGAACCATCTTGTCCGGTAACTCCGGTAATCAGCGCAACTTTGGGGGACTGTGGCATGGTCATAACGAGGACGAAGGTAGAGGGAGGATAGAGCGTGGGAAAATGGGGATTATGGCTTTTGTTTTTAATCCCCCCTCTATATGGCATCGCATCAAACCTTGGTTTCGGGGGTTTGATATGCCGCTTACCATCGCATTGGCGTTGCTTTCTGGTGCGAGTTTGCTCATTATGTATTCTTCGGCATACAACTTTGGAACCCGCTTTGGCGATCATTTTCGCAATTTGTGCATTGCTGCAATCATTCTTTTTGTGATGGCGCAATTACCCCCGCAGCGGCTCATGGCAATGGCGGTTCCGCTCTACAGCGTGGGGGTGATTTTGCTCTTGGCAGTGGCTTTATTTGGCATTACCAAAAAAGGGGCAACGCGCTGGATCAACATCGGCATTACCGTGATTCAGCCGAGCGAGATTCTGAAAATTGCGATGCCTTTGATGTTGGCATGGTGGTTTCAAAAACACGAAGGGCAATTACGCCCTGTGGATTTTTTAATTGGTTCTTTGTTATTAGGTATCCCCGTTGCGCTAGTGATGAAGCAACCCGATTTAGGTACGGCTTTATTGATTTTAATTGGGGGTATATCGGTTATTTTTTATGCTGGTCTGCATTGGAAATGGGTTGTTCCTCCGGTGGTGTTGGGGATATTATTGGTGGGTGGATTGGTGATTTATGAATCAGAATTATGCGACGATGGTGTACGTTGGTTTATTCTGCATGACTATCAGCAACAGCGCATCTGTACCCTGCTTAATCCAACACGTGACCCCCTAGGCAAGGGCTTTCATATTATTCAGGGAATGATTGCGATTGGGGCGGGAGGCGTTACCGGAATGGGATTTATGAGTGGAACCCAAACCCATCTTGAATTTGTGCCAGAACACACTACCGATTTTATTTTTGCCACATGGTCGGAAGAGCTAGGGCTTTTGGGCAATATCTTTTTAATTGGAACGTATTTATTTTTGGTGCTGCGCGGTTTGCTGATTGCTTTGGACGCGCCTACGCTATTTACGCGGCTTTTGGCGGGTAGCATGAGCATGATTTTCTTTGCCTACGCTTTTGTGAATATGGGCATGGTGATTGGGATTCTCCCCGTAGTGGGTGTGCCGTTGCCTTTTATCAGCTACGGTGGAACGGCAATGGTCACGATGGGTTTAGCAGCGGGCATTTTGATGGCCATCGCCAAATCGAAACACTTGGTGCAGACGTGAACTGATACCCTGACGTAGTTTGAACGGATTAGCGGTGGATAGTGGTAAATACTGGCATGAAACAGTAAATAGTAGATAGTAATTACCCTTACCGTGCCACCGCCCCCCGCATCGACTTCGCCACATACGCCAAACACAGCACCACCACAGCACGATGCTCACCCCAATGGCGGGGAGGATTTGCATCCAATCCAGTGCTTCGCCTATCGGCGCTAATCCGACCAGAGAGAATCGCCAGCGCTACCGCCGCTACGCCGAACGCTCAACCGATGGTGGGGGATGAGGTTTAACCATACAATGTATGTATGATACAGTTTGAATGGAATCCAGAAAAAGCCTCCAGCAATGCACAAAAGCACGGTGTTTCGTTTGAAGAGGCAAAATCAGTCTTTTATGATGAATTTGCCATTCAGTTCTTTGACGAAGCACATTCTTCGGATGAAGAACGTTTTCT
>JBDKGR010000164.1:0-4158 GCA_039798085.1 Pseudomonadota bacterium | reverse complement strand
CGATCTACAAAGCGTGGTTCTCGATGTTTTCCTTACCCGCTGCGGCGCAGTTGGCGGCTATTTTGGTGCTGTTTGTGTTGGTGGTGGCGCTGCTGGAATTGCAATTACGCTCCCAGTACAGTGATTCAAGCAACCGCGCATCGGCTTCGTTGACGCGCTTACCGCTTTCAGGTTGGCGTTCGATGTTGGCAATGGCGTGGGCAGGGGGTATTTTCTTGCTGGGATTCGTCATGCCCTTGGTGCAGATCGCGGTATGGGCGAAAGGTGCTTTGGCGATGGATTGGGATTCCCGCTACTGGGGTTTTGCATGGCATTCGGTACTTCTGTCGGGGAGCGGTGCATTGCTGGTGGTACTGTGTGCCGTGGTGCTGGCCTATACCCAAAGATTATTCCCCCATCCATTGATGGCGTTGTTCACCCGCTTGGCAACGATGGGATATGCCCTGCCCGGAGCGGTGTTAGCGGTGGGTTTTTATATTCCCATCGCATGGATGGATAACCGGTTGATTGATGCTTTTCATTTCGATGGTCCCGTTTTAGGTGGCACGTTGTTGGTGATGCTGCTGGCGTATTGCACCCGCTTTTTGGCGGTGGGCTACGGTTCGGTGGAATCGGGGCTGGGTCGTATTTCGCGGGGGATGGACGAAGCCGCCCAATCGCTTGGGGTTGGCAAGCGGGGGCGGTTGTGGCGCATTCATCTGCCTTTGCTGCGTCCTTCTTTGCTGACGGCAGCGGCTTTGACTTTTGTGGACATCATGAAAGAATTACCCATCACCCTGATGACCCGTCCTTTTGGCTGGGATACCTTGGCGGTGCGGGTGTTTGAAATGACCTCCGAAGGCGAGTGGGAGCGTGCTGCTTTGCCCGCCTTAGCCATTGTGCTGGTGGGTTTGTTTCCGGTTCTTTATTTAACGCGAAGTTCTCATCATGCTTAAACTTGTTAATGTGGCGCAGCGTTATGCCGATAAAACGGTTCTGCAAAATATCAGTTTTCACCTGAAAAAAGGGGAAATTGGTTGTTTACTCGGGCCTTCGGGGTGCGGTAAAACCACCGCGTTGCGCTTGATTGCGGGGTTTGAAGCCTTGCAATCGGGTGCTATTTTTTTAGAAGATGAATGCTTGGCGCAGACCGGAATTGCCGTACCCCCACAACATCGGCGCGTGGGGCTGGTGTTTCAGGACTATGCCTTATTTCCCCATTTGAATGTGGAAGACAACATCGCGTTTGGTTTGCATCCCAGCCAATGGACACGTACCCAGAGTCAAAAACGGGTCGCAGAAATGTTGGAATTGGTGGGACTCAAAGCAGAAGCTCGCTACCGTGTTCAGCAACTCTCAGGGGGGCAGCAGCAACGAGTCGCATTGGCGCGTGCGCTCGCACCCAAGCCGCGTTTATTGTTGTTGGATGAGCCTTTCTCTAACTTGGATGCCACATTGCGCGAAAAATTATCGGTTGAAGTGCGTGATATTTTGAAGCACGAAGGCATTACCGCGCTGTTGGTGACGCACGATCAAAACGAAGCCTTCGCCGTAGCCGATGCCATCGGCGTGATGTGCGACGGCAAGATGCAGCAATGGGGTACGCCGTATGCGCTCTACCATGAGCCGTGCAATCGGTTCATTGCCAACTTCATCGGGCAAGGGGTTCTTTTGTCTGGCGTGGTACAGGGAAGCCACCAAATTGCAATGGAATTGGGCATCATTGAACGTAACCCTGCTACCGAACCCGCGCTGGATTTTGCCGTGGGTTCGACCGTAGAGGTATTGATTCGCCCCGATGATATTCAGCATGATGATGCCAGCCCTTTGCAGGCAGTGGTGGAGCGGAGGGCGTTTCGGGGAGCCGAGTTTTTATACACCCTGCGCTTGCCCAGCGGAGCGCGGATATTGGCGCAAGTTCCATCCCACCACGACCACGCGATTGGCGAGGCTATCGGCATTCGCTTGGAAGTGAATCATGTGGTGGCGTTTCCGTACGGCTAATTGTTGGCGCAATAATTCAATTTCTTTTGATTTCTCTGCAAGTAAACGGTTGCTGCGCTCTTGCAATTTACCTAATTCTTTCGAGAGAACCGCATTCTCTTGCAACAATATATCCATGTTGGGCATATTCATCATGATGGTCATTGTGAATAATGGGGAGTTGCTCAAGGGCTGAGATGTTTTTCAATCAGAACACGCCATTTGCAGGATGTGTATTTATCGGGCTTGCGACTGCTTAAAAATAGTGCAATCACGTTTTCTTGTGCATCCCATAATGCAATAGAGGTTACTAACCCATAAGCCGTTGGTTTTTGCACCAGTTGGATATTGGAAATCGTATCTTTTTGCAGGTGAAATTCCGAGCATAAATTGATGATGCTGACGGAGGACGGCGTTAAATTCATTCTTTTAACGATACCCGCGTACACCGGAATGGTTCTCGTCTCATCGGTGTACACCACCATCGGCAGGGCATCGTTTGCCGCAGCTTGTAAGAAGCTGATGAAGTCGTCCCAATCAACGGGCTGAATGTATGAACCAATCGCACCGTAGGTTGAAGTGATTGCTGTGGGGGTGTACATGGATTCCTCCTGTGTTGGATGCCGTTGCATTGGGATTGTAGCAGCTTAATTGAGAATGATTCTCAATAGCAAGATGGAAAAATTTCTCATTCCCTGTTAGTAATGAGAATCGCTATCATTTACAATGGCGTTACACACATTCACTTTCTTATTCCAAGGCTTCTTGTATGACTCTTGCTCACCGCTCCCTTTTTTCGATTGTTCCTTTGGTTGCTCTGCTGGGTGGGGTGCTGACGGTATTGAGTGCCTGTGGTGGTAGTTCTGCGGAAAATGCCAATCCGCTCTCCGCTAAAGCCCAACTGGGTGAGAAAATTTTTCACGACGTGAGCCTTTCCGCATCGGGGCAGCAATCGTGCGCAAGTTGCCATGAATCCGCCAATGGCCATGCCCAAGCCAATGCCTTGCCCGCGCAGTTGGGGGGTGTGCATTTAACGCTGCAAGGCAATCGTACCTCCCCTTCTTTGCGCTATTTGGCGACCAATACTGCTTTTCATTTTGATGCAGAGGGTACGCCGACTGGAGGGTTTTTCTTCGATGGACGCGCTACTTCCCTGCAAGATCAAGCACGCGGCCCGTTTTTGAATCCGCTGGAAATGGCGAATACCAGCATTGCCGAGGTGGTTCAGCGTTTAGAAAAAAGCGCGTATGCCGATGCGTTTCGTGCCGTCTACGGTCAGCAGGTATTCAATCAACCGGAAGTAGCCTTTACCTTCATGACCGAAGCCTTGGCACTGTACCAAAAAGAAGATGCCGATTTCAACGCCTATACCAGCAAGTACGATGAATACTTGCGGGGCAAAGTCACCCTCAACACACAAGAAGCGCGGGGGCTGGCGTTATTCCGAGATGAAACCAAGGGCAATTGCGCGGCCTGCCATCCAGCCGATAAAGCGGCGGATGGTAGCCACCCGCTGTTTACCGATTTCACTTATGACAATTTGGGTCTGCCGCGCAATATGGCACTGCAACAGAATGCAAACCCCGCATTTTTTGATCTGGGTTTGTGCGACCGAAGTACGGGGGATTTGAAAGAGCGTACCGAGTTGTGCGGCGCATTCAAAGTGCCTTCGCTGCGCAATGTGGGCTTGCGTAAGACGTTTTTCCATAACGGATCATTCCAATCGTTAGAAGAAGCCGTGCGCTTTTACGTGCAGCGTGATACCCATCCCGAAAAATGGTATCCCCGTAAAGCCGATGGTTCGGTGGATAGCTATAACGATGTTCCGGCTCTATACAAAGCCAATGTCAATACAACCGAAGCACCTTACGACCGTAAATGGGGGGATATGCCCGCGTTGTCGGATAGTGAGATTCAAGATGTCGTCGCTTTTCTACTGACGTTGAATGACGGCTACGTCAGCACCCCAAGCCGTAAATGATGATGAAACTATCATTTCAATTTCCGGTGTTGCTGGCGGTAATCCTGCTACATGGTGGGGTCGTTGCCGCATTATTGGGTGGTCAAACACCCGCGACCAGCGAACCACCCAAGCCTTTAATGGTGGAGATGGTTGCACCACCCCAAAAAACCATTCACCCAATCCACCCAACCATTCAACCCCCTACGCCAACCAATGTGGCACGCCCTGCACCA
>JBDKGR010000163.1:0-4220 GCA_039798085.1 Pseudomonadota bacterium | reverse complement strand
TTTTCTGCCGATTTTCATGCCCATGCTACCGCTTTTCTCATGGCAGAATTGTGGGAACAGCACGATAAAAAACGATTTGAAATTATTGCATTTTCGTTTGGTACTGATTCGGATGATGCGATGCGCCAACGCTTATTGCGTACTTTTGATCAATTTATTGAAGTACGTCAGCATACCGATCAAGAAGTTGCACAATTATCACGTTCTATGGGCATTGATATTGCAATCGACTTAAAAGGTTTTACTACCGACAACCGTTTGGATATTTTTGCTTATCGCGCCGCACCGATTCAGGTAAGTTATATTGGATACCCCGGAACATTAGGGGCAGATTATATAGATTACATTATTGCCGATAAAACCTTGATCCCCGAAAGCGCTCAAAAATTTTATACGGAAAAGATTATTTATTTACCGCACAGCTACCAAGTCAATGATCGCCAAAGAAAAATTGCAGATAAAGTATTCACGCGCGAGGAATTAGGATTGCCTGCCAAGGATGCGGGATTTGTATTTTGTTGCTTTAATAATAATTATAAAATCACACCCACTACATTCGATGGTTGGATGCGTATTTTGCAACACGTACCAAAAAGTGTTTTATGGTTGTTAGGCGATAACCCGCAAGCGATTGAAAATCTGCGCAAAGAAGCACAGCAACGGGGCATTGATACGAACCGGTTGGTATTTGCCCCCCGAATGCCGCTGACCGAGCATTTAGCCCGACACCGCGCCGCCGATTTATTTATTGATACGCTCCCTTGCAATGCCCACACCACGACCAGCGATGCACTCTGGGCTGGTTTACCGGTTTTAACCTGCATGGGGGAATCCTTCGCAGCACGGGTTGCCGCAAGTTTATTGAATGCCATTGAATTGCCTGAATTGATTACTACGACCCAAGTCGATTACGAAAAATTGGCGATTGAATTAGCCCTTAATCCAGACAAACTACAACGTATTCGGGAAAAATTGAATAATAATCGCCTTACTACGCCATTATTCGATTCGGAGTTATTTACGCACCATATCGAAAATGCGTATGAAAAAATAATGCAGCGCTACAATGCTCAATTACCACCCGAACACATTGTGGTTCCTCATGATGTAAAAAATAAAAATTTAAATAAAAATTTAAATAATTTTTTATATCCTGCATTGGATAAAATACGCAAACTCTTTCTTTTTTCATTATAATTTAATATAGCATGAATAATTTATTTAATACTTTATTTGAGCAAGCATATACCCTGCACAAAGAGGGAAAATTTGCTCAAGCCCATGCCCTTTATCTCCAAGTGCTGGCAATAGAACCCCAGCATTTTGATGCACTGCGGCTTTTGGGTGCTATTCGTATCCAAACACACCAACCCAAGGAAGCGATTGAATGGTTGGATAAAGCCATTGCAATCAACCCGAATAACTCGGATATTCATGGTAATCGGGGTATGGCTTTGGTCACGCTACAGCAATATCCAGCAGCGATTGAAAGTTTTGATCGCGCCATTGCCCTAGAACCCGATTATGTGGAAAGTTGGAATAATCGCGGTATTGCCTTGGATGCCCTGAAACAACACCAAGCGGCATTAGAAAGCTATGACCGTGCCATTGCATTTCAGCCCCTTTATATGGAGGCATGGAGCAACCGCGCCGCTACCTGCCAGAGGTTGAAGCAATACCAAGCAGCGATTGAAAGTTTTGACCGTGCTATTGCCCTAGACCCGAAGCATCCTTTTGCACATGGTGTACGCCTCCACACCAAAACCCATATCTGCGATTGGAGCAATGTCGAAGCCGAAACGCAGGAATTGATAGGAAAAATTGAACGCAGTGAAACCGTCGTGCAAAGTTTTCCTTTTTTATCTATCAAGGATTCTCTGGCGTTGCAATACCAAGTTGCCAGAATGTGGTCACAAACCGAGCATCCCTTTAATCCCGAATTGGGGATAATTCCTCCGCATCCACCGGCTAAAAAAATCCGCATAGGTTATTTTTCAACCGATTTTCGCAACCATGCGGTGGCGCAATTAGTCGCGGAATTATTTGAAAATCACGATAAAAATCGTTTTGAAATTATTGGCTTTGCTTTTGGTGTTGAATCGAATGATGCCATGCGCCAGCGTTTAATGCGGGCTTTCGATCAATTTTTGGATGTACGTCACCAAAGCGATAAAGAAGTCGCCCAACTGGCTCGCCAACTGGAAATTGATATTGCGGTTGATTTGAATGGATTCACTACCGATAGCCGCTTTGGTATTTTTGCCTACCGTGCAGCGCCGATTCAAGTCAGTTATATCGGCTACCCGGGTACGGTCGGTGCGGATTATATGGATTACATCGTCGCCGATAAAACCTTGATTCCTGAAACCGCACAACCGTTTTATTCCGAAAAAGTGGTTTATATGCCCCACTCCTATCAGGTTAATGATAGAAAACGGGAAATTTCCGATAAAACCTTCACCCGTGAAGCATTAGGATTGCCCGATTCGGGATTTGTGTTTTGTTGCTTTAACAATAACTACAAAATCACCCCCACTACCTTTGATGGTTGGATGCGAACTTTGCACCAAGTTCCCAACAGCGTTTTATGGTTATTGGAAGATAATGCAACGGCGGCGGCTAATCTGCGCAAAGAAGCAAAAGCGCGTGGTATTGAACCCCATCGCTTGGTATTTGCAGGGCGTATGCCATTGCCCAAACATTTAGCACGGCATCGGGTTGCGGATTTATTTATTGATTCACTGCCATATAACGCCCACACCACTGCCAGCGATGCGCTGTGGGCGGGTTTGCCAGTATTAACCTGCATGGGCGAATCGTTTGCCAGCCGCGTGGCGGGGAGTTTATTGAATGCTATTGAATTGCCCGAATTGATTACTAAAACCCAAGCCGAGTTTGAAGTGCGGGCGGTGGAATTGGCATTGAACCCTGAAAAGCTCCAAACCATTCGGGATAAATTGGATAAAAATCGTTTAACCACCCCGTTATTTGATTCCGAACTCTTTACCCGCCATCTGGAAAATGCTTACGAACAAATGGTGCAGCGTTACCATGCAGGTTTACCGCCGGAGCATATTACAGTGAACCCTGATGCAGTCAAAATAAAATCTAATGCAGGGCTTGGTAGATATTTGCCGCCATTTCTTTCGAGATTCCTTCCACGCTCGCAATAGCTTCCACGCTCGCCAGTGCCACGCCCCGCACGCCGCCAAAGCGTTGCAGCAAACTGGCGCGGCGTTTGGCTCCGATGCCCGGAATATCTTCCAAACGGCTGCCACCTGTGCGCACTTTGGCGCGTTTGGCACGCATTCCGGTAATGGCGAAACGGTGCGCTTCATCGCGGATTTGGGCGACCAGCATCAACGCCGCCGAATCGGGAGGCAGGGTGATTTTTTCGCGCCCATCGGCAAACACCAGTTCTTCTAATCCGACTTTACGACCTTCGCCTTTTTCTACGCCCACAATGCGGGCGATGTCCAGCCCCAATGTTTCAAACACGTCTCGCGCGGTGTGGACTTGCCCTTTGCCGCCGTCAATCAGCACCAAATCGGGGATCGCCATTTTGCTGTAACGCCGCGTCAGCACTTGGCGCATGGCAGCGTAGTCATCGCCTGCCGTGATGCCTTCGATGTTGTAGCGCCGGTATTGCGCGTTTTGCATGGCGTGCTGGGCGAACACCACGCACGATGCCTGTGTTGCCTCGCCCGCTGTGTGGGAAATATCGAAACATTCGATACGCAGCGTATCCAAATCGTCCCATTCCAATTCCAGCGCCTCGACCAGCGCACGGGTGCGGGCGCGTTGCGAACCTTCCTCCGCCAGTAGCCGCGCCAGTTGCAAATTGGCGTTGGTTTGCGCCATTTCCAGCCACACGCGGCGGTGTTTTTGGGGCTGATGAATCGCCGTAAAAAAGGAATCGACTGGCACGCTCACCACCAACACAGGCGGCTGCGGAATGTCGATGTAATGCTGCGATAAAAACGCTTCCAGCACCTCGGTTTCAGTGGCATCGCCGACTTGGATTGGAAAGTACGCCCTATCGCCCAAATGCCGCCCGCCGCGCACCATCGCCAGATTCACGCACGCCTTGCCACCTTGCACTTTGACGGCGAGGATGTCCACATCCCGATCTTCCAAATTGTCCACCGATTGCTGCGTCAGCACTTTGGAGAGCGCGGCGATTTGGTTGCGTAGCTCGGCAGCTTGTTCAAATTCCAGCT
>JBDKGR010000162.1:0-4288 GCA_039798085.1 Pseudomonadota bacterium | reverse complement strand
CCCGCATCCCAACCGCGCCGATATTCCATAGGATTGGGCTGCACGCCTATTTTTCCGCAATCTTCGGCGTAATCGGCAATGCGATTGGGATTTTCCCCGTGCGACCCATCCTGATACCCCTGACGTGCCCAATCTGCCATACGACACTGGGAAGGTGACATACTTTCACACCCGCTCAAAGACAGAACGAGAAGGCTACTTAACACGAGGCTGGTTAATTGAGTACGTTGTTGCATATTTCAGGAACTCCTTGGATTAACCCACGCTAACCTCTTCCACCTTCACCTTCCCTTTTTTTTCGGGCAGGGGTTGAATATCCAATAATACTTGGGTTTTATGGGGTTCGGTTTTGTCGGAATCGTCTAAATCAACATTCAAGCGCCCGCCATCAACCAAGCGTCCGAATAGCAATTCGTCTGCCAACGCGCGGCGGATGGTGTCCTGAATCAGGCGCTGCATGGGGCGTGCGCCCATTAACGGGTCGAACCCTTTTTTCGCCAGATGCTTGCGCAGTTTGTCGGTGAAGCTGACTTCCACTTTCTTCTCGGTAAGCTGGGCTTCCAGTTGCAGCAGGAATTTATCCACCACGCGCAAAATCACATTTTCATCCAGCGCTTTGAAGCTGACGATGGCATCCAAACGATTGCGGAATTCCGGCGTAAAGAGACGTTTGATGTCCGCCGCTTCATCGCCCGCCTCGCGCGGATTGGTGAAGCCGATGGTTGCTTTGTTCATGGTTTCCGCACCGGCATTGGTCGTCATCACAATAATGACGTTGCGGAAATCGGCTTTGCGCCCGTTGTTATCGGTCAGCGTACCGTGATCCATCACCTGCAACAGCACGTTGAAAATCGCGGGATGGGCTTTTTCAATCTCATCCAACAACAATACGCAATGCGGTTTTTTGGTGATGGCTTCGGTTAGCAAACCGCCTTGGTCGTAACCCACGTAGCCGGGCGGCGCACCGATTAAGCGGCTGACGGCGTGTTGCTCCATGTACTCGCTCATATCAAAGCGAATCAAATCAATGCCCATGATGTAGGCAAGTTGCTTGGCAGCCTCGGTTTTGCCCACTCCGGTTGGGCCGCTGAAGAGGAAAGAGCCAATCGGCTTATCTACCTTGCCCAAGCCCGAACGCGCCATTTTGACGGCGGATGCGAGTACGTCCAGCGCCTTATCTTGCCCAAACACCACGTTGCGCAAATCGCGCTCTAGGGTTTGGAGCTTGCTGCGGTCGTTGCTCGACACGTTCGCAGGCGGAATACGCGCAATTTTGGCGACGATTTCTTCCACTTCGGTTTTGCCGATAATTTTCTTGCGCTTATTGGCGGGCAAAATGCGCTGGGCGGCTCCGGCTTCGTCGATTACGTCAATTGCTTTATCGGGTAAATGGCGGTCGTTGATGTATTTGGCGCTCAATTCGGCGGCAGCTTGAATCGCCGCCAGCGCGTATTTCACGTTGTGATGCTCTTCAAATTTGGTTTTGAGACCTTTGAGGATTTCCACAGTTTGCGTGATGCTCGGCTCAATGACTTCCACTTTTTGGAAGCGACGCGAGAGAGCGGCATCTTTTTCAAAAATACCTCGGTATTCGGTGAACGTCGTTGCGCCAATGCAGCGCAGCGCACCGGAACTGAGTCCGGGTTTGAGCAAATTAGACGCATCCAATGTACCACCCGAAGCCGAACCCGCGCCGATTAGCGTGTGAATCTCGTCAATAAACAAAATGGCATGGGGCTTGTCTTTGAGCGCTTTCAAAACCCCTTTGAGACGCTGCTCAAAATCGCCCCGGTATTTGGTTCCCGCCAATAATGCACCCATATCCAAGGAATACACGGTGGCTTCTGCCAATACATCCGGCACGTTTTTTTGCGTGATGCGCCATGCCAGCCCTTCGGCAATCGCGGTTTTTCCTACACCCGCTTCGCCCACCAACAACGGATTATTTTTGCGGCGACGGCAGAGGGTTTGAATGACGCGCTCTACTTCGTGCTCACGCCCGATTAAGGGATCAATCCGACCGTCGATTGCCAGTTGGTTCAAATTTTGGGTGAATTGCTCTAGGGGTGAGGCTTTTTCGGGTTTTTCTCCGGTGGCGGTTTCTTCGGTTTCCGCAGCCGCTTCGCCGGATTTAGTCGCTTCGGCCTGATCGCTTTTCTTAATCCCGTGCGCGATGTAGTTCACCACATCCAAGCGCGTAACGCCTTGTTGGTGGAGGTAATACACGGCGTGGGAATCTTTCTCGCCAAAAATCGCCACCAACACATTCGCACCCGACACTTCTTTTTTTCCATTGCCCGTGGACTGAACGTGCATGATGGCACGTTGAATCACGCGCTGAAACCCGAGCGTAGGCTGGGTATCCACTTCCTGCTTCCCTGCGACTTGGGGCGTATTTTCTTGGATATAGCCCGTGAGCAATTTACGCAAATCATCCAAATTGACGGAGATAGCACGCAACACATCGGCGGCAGTGGGGTTGTCGATTAACGCGAGCAATAAATGTTCCACGGTAATGAATTCATGCCGTTGTTGGCGTGCTTCTACAAACGCCATGTGCAGACTGACTTCTAATTCTTGAGCAATCATCGTGTTTCCTTGGAATATGTCGTTTTTAGCCGTCTAACAATCTAACTATCAACTGGTTCACACACACACTGTAAGGGATGCCCCGCCTTGTGCGCAGCCTCCAGAACCTGATTGACTTTAGTCGCCGCTATATCGTGCGAATAAACGCCGCACACCCCTTTACTTTCTAAATGGACTTGTAGCATGATGCGGGTTGCTTCTTCAAGGCTTTTGGCAAAAAACTCTTGTAGTACGCGCACCACAAACTCCATCGGTGTGTAATCGTCGTTAATCAGAATAACTTGGTATTTACGCGGTGGTTTGATTCGCTGGGTTCTGCGCTCCAATACCACCGCTCCCCCGCCTTCGCCATCATCGGACGGGGTGTGGCTGGGGGTTTTGGGTGCTTTAGGAGGATTTTTAGTGGTCATAGGCGCGATTTTAAGGTGAAGCCTAATTCCGTCAATTCAAGAGCGATTCGGTAATTTGATAGTTAGAAATGAAAAAACCGCTGTAAGAATGAACTTACAGCGGTTTATCGTTTTGGCGGAGTGGACGGGACTCGAACCCGCGACCCCCGGCGTGACAGGCCGGTATTCTAACCAACTGAACTACCACTCCTGGTAGAAAAGCATTCGTTTCGATGTTGCTATTATAACAATAACTACAACTTCAAAACCAAGCGCTTCCAAACTTGGCGACCCCACGGGGATTCGAACCCCGGTACTCACCGTGAAAGGGTGATGTCCTAGGCCTCTAGACGATGGGGTCAAAACCTTGGACTGTTCCGTTTTCAGAAATGTTGGTGGAGGTAAGCGGGATCGAACCGCTGACCTCTTGCATGCCATGCAAGCGCTCTCCCAGCTGAGCTATACCCCCAAAAACTTCACCGTATTTTTCAATACCGTTAATCCCTGAAGCCTCAATTATAGGACAACTTTTTACGCCTTAGCAAGTCTTTCCAAAACTTTTTCACGGTTGAGCAATTCCAGTACCGTATCCAACGATGGTGTTTGCGCCGTTCCCAGCACCAACACCCGCACCGGCATTGCCAAATGGGGCATTTTGAGTTTGAACTGGGTCAGCACTTCTTTGATGGCTGCGGCAATACTGGCTTTGTTCCATTCGCAGTGCTGCAACTTCTCGGCCAAGATTTGCAGAGCGGGTTTCACGGCTTCGGTAACGTGTTGGGCAAGGTCTTGTGCGCTGGGTTGTACATCGTTGTAAAACTTGGCAATCCAATCCGCAAGCACCAACAGCGTATCGCAGCGGTCTTTGAGCAAATCGCACAACACAGGTAAGCGCTCATCGGTGGTGATGCTGCGGGCTTTCAAGTGCGGATCAACCAAAGTCGCCAATGCCTTACCCGCCATCGCTTTGATATGTTGGGCGTTGACCCAGCGCAGCTTGGCTTCGTCGAATTGCGCGGCACTGCGCCCGAGGTGATCCAAATCGAACCATCCCAAAAATTGCTCGCGGCTGAAAATCTCGTCATCGCCGTGACTCCAACCCAAGCGGGCGAGGTAATTCACCACCGCATCGGGCAAATACCCTTCGGCGGCAAATTGGGTGACGGGTTTCGCGCCGTTGCGCTTGCTCATTTTTTCGCCCTGCTCGTTCAACACGGTGGGCAAATGGGCGTACACGGGCGGCTCTTTGCCCAGCGCTTGGAAAATGTTGATTTGGCGCGGCGTGTTGTTCACATGGTCGTCCCCGCGAA
>JBDKGR010000161.1:0-4334 GCA_039798085.1 Pseudomonadota bacterium | reverse complement strand
CCCGATTTGGTACGCGAGGCGGCGTTAGCAATCCAAGCGATGCACACACACTACTAATTTGCTAGTGATAAAGTCCCGACTGTTGACATCCTCCTCGCCCGAAAGGACGAGGATTTCTACCGCGCTAGAGTCGGCTCTTGCGACTTTACTCATATTGCACAAATCTGCATAACCAACACAGGGGCTGCTTCACCGAATTGGACAGGGCTTTTCGGACATTGGCAATCACCCTGAATCAAGGTCACTCGTCTGCTGCTGCGGTTACCATCGCATCAGCTTTTTTCAGGAGTGTTTTTCATGTTCAGTAGTTTGATGCCGCCGCGCGGAGAATTTTTTGAGTTGCTGGCTAATCATGCCGATCAAGTAGTGTTAGGTGCTAACTCTACATTGCGTTTAATCAACGGATTAGGACTGGGGTCGGAAGATACGTCCGTGCTAGTTGCCGAAGTGAATTTAAGTGAACGCAAAGGGGATGAAATCAAATCCCAGCTTATTACTTTATTGCACCGCTCCTTTACCACGCCGATTAACCGCGACCAAATCCATACCCTCACCATTGATTTGGATAACGTACTCAATGCCTTGAAATACGTTGCCAACGCGGTGGCGATGTACAACGTCCAAGAATCGACCGCCGAAGCGCGGGAAATGGCCGCTTTGAGTGCCGATGCGTGTATGCGATTAAGTCGCGCCGTCAAAGGGTTGGCAGATAAAAAACGCAACCCCGAAACCGTGGGACTGTGCCGTGAAATCGACACCATCGAATCCCAAGCCGACCGCGTGCAGCGCAAAGCGATTACGGAATTGTTCCAAGAAGGTGGCAACATCTGGACGGCGATGAAAATGCGCCAGTTCTATGCCTTGCAAGAAGATGTACTCGATTGTTGTCAAGATGCCGCTAAGACGATTGAAGAAATTTTGATCGAAAACTCTTAAAGGCGGAAAGCATTTTTGTATGGAACATCTCACTATTAGTATGTGGTCACTGGTGCTGCTTATTGCAGTGGCGCTGGCATTTGACTTCATGAATGGGTTTCACGATGGCGCGAATTCGATTTCCACCATCGTAGCCACCGGTGCATTAACACCCAAGCAAGCGGTATTGTTTGCGGCGGCATTTAACTTTATTGCGATTTGGGTTTTCCAACTCAAAGTCGCTGCCACCATCGGCAAGGGGACGGTTGATCCGCAGTTTGTGGATCATTACGTCATTTTTGGCGCACTCATGGGGGCACTGGCGTGGAACATCATTACGTGGTATTACGGAATTCCCTCTTCATCTTCGCACGCTCTGGTGGGCGGATTGGTGGGGGCTACGGTTATCAAGGCGGGCGGTTTTGCGCCGATTGTGTGGAGCGGATTTGGCAAAATTTTGTTATTTATTGTGATCTCACCGTTGGTTGGTTTTTTCATTGGCGGGATGCTCATGGTGCTGGTGGCTTGGATATTTCGCCATAAAACACCGTATCAGGCCAGTAGCTGGTTTCGTTACGGGCAACTGTTTGCAGCAGGTGCTTACAGTTTGGGACACGGTGGTAACGATGCCCAAAAAACCATCGGTATCATTTGGCTCTTATTGATTACTGCGGGTGTTTCAACGACCGATGTTTCAACCTTGCCGACATGGGTGGTCTATTCGTGCTACGGCGCGATTGCATGGGGCACGTATTTGGGTGGATGGCGCATCGTGAAAACAATGGGCAGCAAAATCACCAAGCTGAATTCGATTAGCGGCTCATGCGCTTCAATGGGCGGGGCGATTAGTTTAGGGCTGGCAACACTGGGCGGTATTCCGGTATCCACCACGCACACGATTACGGGCGCGATTGTGGGCGTGGGAACGGCGCAAGATGTGAAAGCCGTGCGTTGGGCGATGACGATGAATTTGGTCGTTGCATGGGTGCTGACGATTCCCGCTTCCGGTTTCATTGCAGCATTGTTTTGGTACGTTGGTCGGAGTTTTTTATGAAGCAAACCACCATGCCCGAACGGGGCACGTTTTTCACGCTGCTCGCAGCGCATACCGACCGTTTAGTGGCAGCCGCTAATGCTGCCCAACGCCTGTTGGCACACATGGAACAACGCACTGGGTTGATTGAAGAGGTGAACCGCAATGAAGGGAGCGGTGATCAAATCAAAGCCGATTTCATTCACCTGCTGTACGAATCGTTCACCACGCCCATTAACCGTGACCAACTGCATACGCTGATTTTGGATTTGGATCGCGTACTCAATACCCTGCAAAGTGTGGCGAATGCGGTCACGATGTACAACATTCACCATTCGACACCCGAAGCGCGTTCACTGGCAACGCTGAGTTCCGAGGCGTGCTTAAAACTCAATCGCGCGGTGATTGCCTTGGCCAATCGCCAGCAAATGCGGGATATTGCCAAACTTTATCCACAAGTAGATGAGCTAGAAGCCCAAGGTAGTGCCATCATGCAGGAAGCGGTTGCCCAATTATTCCGTGCCGAAGGCGATGAGGCCGCTGCTTGGAACGCCATGAAAATGCGCCGTTTTTATCTCACCCAAGTGGCCGTGTTGGGAGGGTGCAAACGCGCTGCCCGTACATTAGAAGAAATTTTGTTGGAGAACGCCTAATGGTGATTCAAAAAATAGAAAACATAGAAAAAATAGCCCCTCCCCCCATGCGCCTTTCCGGTTTGGAGCCGATTCAGATTGGTGAAGGCACGCTTTTCGTCAATGTGGGGGAGCGTACCAATGTGACGGGTTCTAAAGTGTTCGCCCGCATGATTTTGAATGGCGAGTACGAAAAAGCCCTCGCCGTCGCCCGCCAGCAAGTGGAAAACGGTGCGCAGATTATCGACATCAATATGGATGAAGCGATGCTCGATAGCCAAGCGGCGATGGTGCGATTCTTAAACTTAATCGCCAGTGAACCCGATATTTCGCGCGTTCCGGTGATGATCGACTCCAGCAAATGGAGCGTGATTGAAGCCGGCCTGCGCTGCGTGCAAGGCAAATGCGTGGTCAACTCCATCAGCATGAAAGAGGGTGTGGAAGCCTTCAAGCACCAAGCCAAATTGGTACGGCGTTACGGTGCAGCAGCGGTGGTGATGGCGTTTGACGAAAAAGGGCAAGCCGATACCTACCAGCGCAAAATCGAAATCTGCGAACGCGCCTACCGCATTCTGGTGGATGAAGTCGGTTTTCCGCCCGAAGATATTATTTTTGACCCCAACATCTTCGCCATCGCCACCGGCATCGAAGAACACAACAATTACGCGGTCGATTTCATTGAAGCCACGCGCTGGATTAAGCACAATTTACCCGGCGCGAAAGTATCGGGCGGCGTGTCGAACGTGAGCTTCTCGTTTCGCGGCAACGACCCTGTGCGTGAAGCGATTCACACCGTTTTTCTGTACCACGCGATTGCGGCGGGGTTGGATATGGGCATCGTCAATGCGGGCATGGTCGGCGTGTATTCGGAACTCGAACCCGAATTGCGTGAGCGTGTGGAAGATGTGGTTTTGAACCGCCGCCCCGATGCGGGTGAGCGGCTGGTCGAAATCGCCGAGAACGCCAAAGGTGCGGCAAAGGACGATTCTAAAAAGCTCGAATGGCGGAATGCGGATGTGGCAAAACGCCTCTCGCACGCGCTGGTGCATGGTATTACCGATTTCATTGCCGAGGATACGGAAACGGTGTACCGCGAGATTCTTGCCAAAGGTGGGCGACCGCTGCACGTTATCGAAGGCCCGCTGATGGACGGCATGAATATCGTGGGCGATTTGTTCGGGCAAGGCAAAATGTTCCTGCCCCAAGTGGTGAAAAGCGCGCGCGTGATGAAGCAGGCGGTGGCGCATTTGGTTCCGTATATCGAGGAAGAAAAACGCCTCGACCAAGCCGCTGGGCGCGATGTGAAAAGCAAGGGAAAAATCGTCATCGCTACCGTGAAGGGCGATGTGCATGACATCGGTAAAAACATCGTCACCGTGGTTTTGCAATGCAACAATTTTGACGTGGTGAACATGGGCGTGATGGTTCCCGCGCACGAGATTCTGGCGCGTGCCAAAGCCGAAAACGCCGACATCATCGGCTTATCGGGCTTGATTACGCCGAGCTTGGAAGAAATGCAGTACGTCGCTGCCGAGATGCAAAAAGACGATTATTTCCGCCTGCGCAAAATGCCGCTGCTGATTGGCGGCGCGACCACCAGCCGCGTGCATACCGCCGTCAAAATCGACCCGCATTACGATGGGCCGGTGGTTTATGTGCCGGACGCATCCCGCAGCGTGAGCGTGGCACAGGGGCTTTTGAGCGAAGAATCTGCTACGTATTTGGAAGCACTCCATGCAGACTACACGCGCGTT
>JBDKGR010000160.1:0-4424 GCA_039798085.1 Pseudomonadota bacterium | reverse complement strand
TGGGCGGCAGCGTGGTGCATTTGACGACCGGAGACAGCCAACTGGGACGCGCCGAACCCATCGAAGACAGCGCCCGCGTCATCAGCCGCATGACCGATATTGTGATGATTCGTACCTACGAACAAAGTAAATTAGAACGCTTTGCCGAATTTTCGCGCGTGCCCGTCATCAACGGTTTGACCAACGAATTTCATCCTTGCCAAATTTTGGCGGATATTTTCACGTACATCGAACATCGCGGTTCGATTGCCGGAAAAACGGTGGCATGGGTCGGCGACGGCAACAATATGGCGAATACGTGGCTGCAAGCGGCATCCATCCTCGGATTCCATCTGCGCGTCAGCACGCCCAGCGGTTACGAGGTGAACGAAAAAATAGCAAAAATCCCCGCTAACGTAGGTGGAATCGGCGCTGGTAGCTATCAAACCTATAGCAATCCGCTAGAAGCCTGCGCGGGTGCGGATTTGGTTACCACCGACGTGTGGACGAGTATGGGCTTTGAAGCCGAGAACGAAACCCGTCGCAAAGCCTTTGCCGCGTGGTGCGTGGATACGCGCATGATGGCGGCCGCCAAGCCCGATGCGCTGTTTATGCACTGCCTACCCGCCCATCGCGGCGAGGAAGTGCAAGCCGAGGTGATTGACGGTGCGCAATCCGTGGTTTGGGACGAAGCCGAGAACCGGATGCACGTTCAAAAAGCGCTCATGGAATACCTGCTTTTAGGTCGCCAAAGTTAATGTTAATTCTGCTATCGCCCGCTAAAGCGTTGGATTATTCTGCCGCTCTGCCTCCGCACACGCCGACTGCACCTTTATTTGTGCCACAGTCGCGGGAGTTGATGGGTTTGTTAAAACCCTTCACGCCCGCGCAAATTGCCACGTTAATGGGGTTGAGCGATAAACTCGCCACGTTGAATGCGGCGCGTTATGAAGCGTGGTCGGACAAGGCGAATGAAAGCAACGCCCGCGCGGCGGTGCTAGCGTTTGACGGCGATGTGTACGACGGATTAGCCGCCCGCAACATGGGTGAAGACGACCTAATCTGGATGCAAAATCACCTCTGCATTTTGAGTGGGTTATATGGCGTGCTGCGTCCGTTGGATTTTATGCAGCCGTATCGCCTTGAAATGGGCACGCGGCTGGCGAATAAAAAAGGGCGCGATTTGTATGCGTTTTGGGGTTCCCAAATTGCGGATTATTTGCAAAGCCGCAAGCCTTCCATCATCGTGAATTTGGCATCGCAAGAGTATTTCAAATCGGTCGATCAAAACGCATTAAAAGCGCCCGTTTTGGATTGCGTTTTTGAAGAATGGCGCGGAACAACTTACAAAATCGTCAGCCTCTATGCCAAACGCGCACGGGGATTGATGACTCGCTTTATCGTCACCGAACGCCTCACATCCCCCGAACAACTCCAAGCCTTTGATACCGAAGGCTATGCGTTTGATGCCGAAGCGTCTTCGGAATATCGATATGTGTTTCGCCGTGGGCGGAATGATTGAGATTATGCAATGAATAAGAATCAAACTTCTCCCTACAAAGAATTTGCTATCCGTTTTCAGTTGCTGCTTTGTAAACACCCGCATCTCATTACTACCACATTGAGTAATATTTTTACGATGCGGCTCATTGGCAATAAAACACATGGTGATTTAGCAGAGATTGCCATTGCTGAATTTATCAACCAATATATGTACGATTATCGCTCGGTACACGTTGGTAAAGATTTATTCAGATCGAAAAAACACGAAGAAGATATTCAAATAATCAACGAAATTACAAAAGATACATTTCCTGTAAGCCTTAAAGCCTATGGCAACGGTCCATTGCAACTTTCAACCGATAAAAACTTTCAAATGTTCCCCGCCCTCGAAAAAATGGGAGCGGTTATTGAAGGGGAAGAAGCGATTGCGAAGTTGTGGGCTGACCCTGTTTTTTCCGACTTTAATACATTGAATGTGCTTCCTCTCATTTACGACGAGCGCAAAAAACGCTGCAATGTATTGGTTTTTGACCACACGCTAGCAATGCAAAGTGTGGCGCGTGTTGTTTATGAAAGTGAAGGAAAAGGGCGCAAGCATCCGGTTTACCGTTTTTATGATGCTGCTGGTGATTATGTGTGCGAGGTTCGCTATGGTAGTGGCACTGCGAATGCGCTTCAACGCGGATTATGGACACATACCAAAAATGGATTGAAGTATTTTTTCAGTCTGACTAATGGTTGGATTACCTATGAACATAATCCCATCTTGGTGAAACTATTTTCACACGCTTTACTATCCACCACAGCGGGACATGAAGCAGCGCTTGAAAAATTGAAATGGGATATTGATGCTCAGAAAAACAATGCAAGCCTTAGACCTTTTTGATGATTTGGTGGTTAAAGCGCCACCGACCGAAGGCATAAAATATGCGGGTTCTAAGCAAAAAATACTTCCTTATATTTTGTCACTTGCCAAAAAAGTTAATCCCAGAACGGTATTAGATGGTTTTGCAGGGACAACGCGCGTATCCCAAGCCCTTGCCCAAAGTGGTTATACCGTTATTGCCAACGATATATCGGCATGGTCAGAAGTATTTGCCTCTTGCTACCTCCTTAACCCCTACCCCAAAGCACACTATGCACCGCTGATTGCACATTTGAATCAACTTCCCCCCCACAATGGATGGTTTACCGAGCACTATGGCGGTGATGGAAGTAAAGAATGTTCTATTGGTGTGGATGGATTAAAAAAACCGTGGCAACGCCATAACACGCGCCGTTTAGATGCCATTCGCATAGAAATTGATAGGCTTGAAAAGCAATCCGAAATCAGCACTGTGGAGCGTGCTGTTTTACTCACAAGCCTGATTCGTGCATTGGATGAGGTGGATAGCACACTGGGGCATTACGCTTCCTATCTGAATGAGTGGTCACCACGCTCCTACAAATCAATGCAGCTTAAAGTTCCAGCGCTTTGGGATAAAACGGATACAACCCCATCGCACCGTGTTTATCGTGGGGATATTTTTGACCTTCTTCCCCAAGTCGAAGTAGATTTAGCGTACCTTGACCCGCCCTACGGCTCTAACAACGAAAAAATGCCCCCTTCGCGGGTACGTTACAGCGCGTATTACCATGTGTGGACTTCGGTAATTTTGAACGATATGCCGCCTATTTTTGGAAAAGTAAAGCGGCGTGCCGATACTTCTGATTCTCTATCGGCATCGATTTTTGAAGAATTTCGACGCAACCCAGCAGGGCAACTGATTGCCGTAGAAGCGATTCGCCAAGCACTTGCAGCAGTTCGTGCTCAACATATCATCCTTTCTTACAGCTCTGGTGGGCGAGCAACGGCGGAGCAACTTCAGCAAGTGATTCAAGAGAATGGGCGGTTGCTGGAAGTGGTTGAAGTGGACTATCGTCGTAACGTCATGGCAAATATGCGCTGGACAAATGAATGGATTCGGGATGCTGAAGCACCGCACAAAGAATTCTTATTTCTAATCGAAAAAAAATGACCCCCTCCTCCCAATCCCCTCACCATTCCCCCTTAAATTCCCCGTTGGGAAAATCCTCGGCTTACGTGGACCAATACGATGCCAGTTTGCTCTTTCCCATTCCGCGTGTGCAAAAGCGTGCCGAGATTGGTTTAGCCGACACCAAAAAAATCCCCTTTATGGGTGCGGATTTGTGGACAGCATTTGAATTGAGTTGGCTCAATCTCCGTGGCAAGCCGCAAATCGCCATAGCGCATTTCACGATTCCGAGTGAATCTACCCACATCATCGAAAGCAAATCGTTCAAACTTTATTTGAATAGCTTTAACAATACGCGCTTTGAAAATGTAGATGCGGTCAAAGCGCGTTTGCGTGCCGATGTGACCGAGGCGATTTGGCGCGGTACGGCGGCGGGCATTCCGCAAACGTCCATTGGTCTTACGCTGGTAGATTCGCATCAATTCGATGCCGAACCGATTCACGAAATGGACGGCGTGAATTTGGATCGACTCGATTTAGATTGCCTTCACTACACCCCCACGCCCGAGCTATTGACGGCAACACGCGACGAAGCACCCGTATCCGAAGTGCTGGTGAGCAATTTATTGAAAAGTAATTGTTTGGTAACCGGACAACCCGATTGGGCGAGCGTGCAAATTCACTACACGGGCGACCAAATCAACCAAGAGGGTTTGCTGCAATACTTGGTGAGCTTTCGCAACCACAACGAATTCCACGAACAATGCGTGGAACGCATCTTTATGGATATTTGGACACGTTGCAAGCCGATTAAATTGGCGGTGTATGCGCGTTACACCCGCCGAGGTGGGTTGGACATCAACCCCTTCCGCACCAGCTATGTGCAGAAGCTGCCGCGCAATATCCGAACCGCGCGGCAATAAAATTACACGCGCTTGCGGTATTCGCCAGTGCGGGTGTCGATTT
>JBDKGR010000159.1:0-4618 GCA_039798085.1 Pseudomonadota bacterium | reverse complement strand
GAAAGAAGCCATTCGTGTTTTTACATCCCGAATGTTCAACTTGAACGATTCACGTTGGGGACGTGGCGATGAGGAAAAAAAACCGGTAGATGGAGAAAATCCGCCTCCCTCCTCCTCTCCATCACCATCACCATCACCATCACCATCACCCACTTCTGCACCTGAGAAGAAACCGAATCGAGGGCAATCTAGTGCCTCGCCTCCTGATTTAGATGAAATCTGGAATGACTTTAATCGCAAATTAGGGGCATTATTTGGCAAGCCAACCCCTCCCAATGGTAAGAACGGCAACAACGGGGGAAATTTTCAACCCGATATGAAAAATGCCGGAATTGGGGCGGGATTGATTGGGGGCGCAGCCGTATTGCTCTGGTTGAGTACCGGACTTTTTATTGTGCAAGAGGGGCAGCAAGCCGTTATCACCCAATTTGGAAAATACAAAGGGACGGTAACCGCTGGTGTCGGTTGGCGCTTGCCCTATCCCATTGAGCGCCATGAGTTGGTGTTTGTCACCCAGATTCGTTCGGTGGATGTGGGACGTGATGCCATCCTCAAAGCAACAGGATTGCGTGAATCGGCGATGCTGACGCAGGATGAAAATATCCTAGACATCAAATTTGCCGTTCAATACCGCCTCAATGATGCGCGTGCGTTCTTATTTGAAAGCAAAAATCCCGAACAAGCCGTAGTACAAGCCGCAGAAACTGCTGTGCGTGAAGTGTTGGGCAAAATGAAAATGGATGCCGCCTTATCCGAAGAGCGCGACCAAATCGCACCTCGGGTACGAGCCTTGATGCAATCTATTTTGGATCGCTACAAAGTAGGTGTGGAGGTGGTGGGTATTAACTTGCAACAAGGTGGTGTGCGCCCCCCTGAACAGGTTCAGGCATCGTTTGACGATGTGTTGAAAGCAGGACAAGAACGTGAACGTACCAAAAACGAGGCGCAAGCCTATGCCAATGATGTCGTTCCACGCGCAGTGGGTACGGCATCGCGCTTAAAAGAAGAAGCCGAAGCCTACAAAGCCCGCGTAGTTGCCCAAGCCGAAGGAGATGCGCAACGCTTCCGTTCGGTATTGGTGGAATACCAAAAAGCTCCGCAGGTCACGCGGGATCGGATGTATTTGGATTCGATGCAGCAAATTTATAGCAATGTCACCAAAGTACTGGTGGAATCACGCCAAGGTGGTAATTTGCTGAATTTGCCATTGGACAAAATTATTCATATGGGCAATAACCCGGGGGGCGTAGTGAATCCTGATGCGGTTGCCGCTCCTCAGCCTGCTACGGTGGCTCCAGCGCCAGCTACCACCGCTCCTGCTGCCCCCGATGTGCGTGGTCGTGAGGCAGTTCGTACCCGTGAACGCGAAACTCGCTAAAAAGTTGCTAGGAAATTGTCATGAATCGGATTGGACTTGTTTTTTCCTCTTTGCTGCTTTTATTGGTTGTGGGCAGCTCCACCTTATTTGTGGTAGATCAACGCCAATTTGGTGTGGTTTATTCGTTTGGGCAGATTAAGGATGTCATCACCGAACCGGGGTTAAACATCAAATTACCCCCTCCTTTCCAAAATGTTTCGTACATCGACAAACGTTTGCTAACCTTGGACAGCAGTGATTCTGAACCGATGCTCACCGCAGAGAAACAACGGGTGGTGATCGATTGGTATGTGCGCTGGCGTATATCCGCACCCAGTGAATACATTCGCAATGTGGGTTTGAACGAAGCAGCGGGTGCTAGCCAACTCAACCGCGTGGTACGCAATGCGTTTCAGGAAGAAATCAATAAACGCACGGTCAAAGAATTACTTTCTTTGAAACGTGAAGATTTGATGGCGGCGGTTAAAGTCGAAGTATTAAATGCTGTGCGTGGCACTAAACCGTGGGGTGTGGATGTGGTTGATGTCCGCATCACCCGCGTGGATTATGTGGAAGCGATTACCGAATCGGTCTATCGCCGAATGGAAGCAGAGCGTAAGCGTGTGGCGAATGAATTGCGTTCAACAGGCGCAGCCGAAGGAGAGAAAATCCGCGCAGATGCCGATCGGCAGCGTGAAATTGCGATCGCCAATGCCTACCGCGAAGCCCAAAGCATTAAAGGAGAAGGGGATGCCGCAGCCTCTCGTATTTATGCCGAAGCCTTTGGGCGCGACCCCCAATTTGCCCAGTTTTATCGCAGTTTAGATGCGTACAAAGCCAGCTTTAATAGCAAGAGCGATGTCATGGTGTTAGACCCATCTTCTTCCGATTTCTTCAAAATCTTTCGCAATGGCGCGGGTGTGGCAGGGAATCCTAAAAAGTAAACCTGACAAAGCAAATTTCACTTTGTTTGCTGCTGCCGGCTAAGATCGTTTCAAGGCGAGAACTACATCACTTGGTGTAATGCTCGTTCCCACTGCATCATAATTTGATGAGCGGTGTCCTGATTCATGATGGGTTGAAATGTTTTATCCGCTTTCCATTGGGTTTTTATTTCTTCGGTATCGTGGTAAAAACCGCTGTGCAATCCTGCTAGGTATGCGACTCCCAAGGCACTTGGGTATGCAATAACCGGACGAGAAACTGGAATACCCAATAAATCAGCCTGCATTTGCAACAGCCAATCATTTTTGCTAGCAGGACCACTGACCCGTAATTCTTTGAACGATAGGGATGCTTTGCGTTCCAATGCCCGTAGCAAAGCTGTTGTTTGAAAAGCAGTAGTCTGCAAAGTCGCCATATCATGCCAATTCCCGTTATGGCTAAGGCATTGGGCGGGTGATAAAAGGCACGGAAAACGGGTTTTTTCCCCCGTATGCAGGTGCAATAGGTGGTAACGGGTATCCTCATTGCCGTAGGTGAGGGTCACTATATCGGGTGAAAAACACGCCTGCCCTAAAGGAATACTTTCTGCGCTTTCGGTGACGGCGGTAATAGGGATAGAAGCGCCTAATATCGCCGAATGGGTCGTTCCTAGAATATGGGTAGCGGCATGGTGGGATTCGGTATTCCCCGTCAGTTGCCACAACAACCAGTTACCCAACGTACCGAATACCAGCTCTCCCGCTTGTTTTTGGGTGTAGGCGTTGTAAACATGATCCAAAATCCATTGTTGCCTTTCTTGGCTGGATTCACACCGCTGATCTTGCTCGGTGATGGCGTTATAAATCGGTTGTCCCGTCATACGGTTCCATACTACTGTGCTGTCGGATGGTACATTGATACCAATCGCATGAATATCGTGAATCGTGAGTTGCGCTTGTGCCAAGGCTTTGCGCAGGGTGGCTAATTGGGTTTGCCAAATCACCATCGGGTCTTGCTCTACCCACCCCGGTAAGGGCATGATTTGCGGTAGCGATTGCTCAACCATTGCCACTATCTGGCTGCTTTGGTTAAAAATAATACTGCGCGTACTGGTCGCGCTTTGGTCGAATACAAGTAAATAGGGCATGGGCGTTAGTGGGAAGGGCGTGGAGTGTGCGCCAACCGCACGTAGATAGGGGCAAATGCTTCGGCTTGGGTGATTTCTACCAAACTTTCTTTCGCCAACTCCAGCAGCGCAATAAACGTGACTACCAGTATAGGGATGCCTTGTGTCGTATCAAAAAGGCGTTCAAACACCATAAAACGAGTACCTTGGAGTTTTCGCAACACCCAACCCATGTGTTCGCGTACCGAGAGACCCTCGCGCGTGATTTTGTGATGGGTGATGTGTTTGGCATGGAGCTTGGCACGCAGCAGCACATCACGCCAAGCATTTTGCAAATCATCAAGACAGACATCGGGTAAACGTACTGCGGTGGGGTGATCGTCTTCCGCCACTTGCACGGAAAAAAAGTCACGCCCGATTTGGGGAAGGGTATTGATGCGTGCAGCGGCTTTTTTGATTTGCTCGTATTCAATTAAGCGGCGTACCAATTCAGCACGCGGGTCTTCGGGTTCTTGCGCGTCTGTTTGGCGTTTGGGGGGCAGTAGCATCCGCGATTTGATTTCAATCAACATGGCTGCCATGAGTAGATATTCGGCGGCCAATTCCAAATTATGCCGACGGATTTCTTCCACGTACTGCATATATTGCTGCGTTACGCTTGCCATCGGAATATCCAAGATATTGAAATTTTGCTTCCGAATCAGATACAGCAATAAATCCAATGGTCCTTCAAAGGTTTCCAGAAAAATCTCCAGCGCATCCGGTGGAATGTACAAATCCAGCGGCATGGTGAGCATAGGCTCCCCATAGAGCCGAACAGTCTGCATAAAATAAATTCGTAGAAAATGGTACGCGGTGTGCTTTATTGGTCGTTACTGAAATACACGTAAGATTTTTGGGCAACCCGACTCGCCTTAAAACCTTCTTGGCATTCTTGGTCTGGCATCTTGGGTTCCCATAAGGTACTGCGTGCATCGAGTCGGCGTGCAGCGAGTGCAGGGTCGTCTTTGTTGAGCTGGTTCAAAAACTGGGTGGTATCTGATTGGTAATCGGGGCGACGGAAAATGTTGGTCATAAAAAGTCCTTCAGAAAATACAACGAATACAAAAATACAAAAATACAAAAAAACGGATACAAGGAATGAATTATCGGGATTGAACTATTTGCACAGCGGTTGCGATGCCGCAATACATATCCTCAAGCAGATTATT
>JBDKGR010000158.1:0-4718 GCA_039798085.1 Pseudomonadota bacterium | reverse complement strand
TTTTTATCGTTGCGTACCGTGCGGCATGAACTCTCCAGTGGTCACATTGCGCTGCTGAATATCGAAGGGCTGCCCCAAATGGGGCATTGGTATATCACCCATTTAGCCAGCAAAAAATTATCGCCCGCTGCGCAGGCATTCAAAGGATTCTTGATTGAACAGGGCGGTGCATTGATGGATGCGTGGAGTTGACCGTAGCCAGTTGTACCGCCTTCGCCTCAATGACATCCCGCGCTTCAAGGGGGCGGGGAGGGAGCGAATGAGCACCGTTGTAAATACCCCATAAAGTGCCAGCCATTGCGCCAATGGTATCCACATCCCCTTCGCACGCAATGACAAAATTCATCATCGACTCAAAGCTGCTATGCAAATGGCGTAGCGCAATGTACAACGCCGACACGCAAGAAGCTGGAGCCGTAATCCCATTGCCCAAATGCGATGCTACTTTGGGGGGAGTTGGCATCGCTCCATAAAGCAAGGCTTTTTTCACCAACTGCAAACGAATTTGGTAGGGTTTGGAAAGGCAATACCGTTCGACGGCTGCAATCGTTTCCAAAGGGGTTGCGCGATTGAGCAGTTTGTGCGCAGCCACCGCGATGAGAACCGCGCCTTCCACCCCCAAACGATGGCAATGCGTTACCTCCGCAGCACGGCGGGTTTCGTTGACCAGTTCGTTCAAGTTATCGGTGAAAAAAAGCGCCAACACCGATGCCCGCATCGCCGCACCGTTGCCAAAAGAACCCTTGGGATATACCAGTTTGGAAGCAACCCCCCAAGAACGTCCCCTGCGAATATATTTCAACACCCGCGCTGTGCCGGGGCCATATCCTCGGCTCCAGTGGTAACTGCGGGCAAAACGCCCCGCTAAATCATCTTGATCCAAACACCCCACATAGAGGATAGATTCTGCCAAATCCAATGCCATTTGGGTATCATCCGTCCAACGTGGCAAGCCATCGCGGGTACGTCCAATAAAACGCCATAAGAAGCGCTCCAACTTCCCCCCTTCGTAGGGCGCACCCAAGGCATCGCCCATTGCCAGCCCCAGCAAACAACCTTTGTATTGATCCAGCGTGGGAATGGTGAGAAATGACCTTACTTTTTCCATGGTTGGAGGTTTCCATTTCTGAACTCTACAACCACACTTCCGTCACAACCGCATCCTCCGGGTTCACCATCTCCCTCGCATTCGCAAACATAACCCCACAGCCAAAATTCGGGCATATCATTGCTATCCAAATCGGTGATGTAGGCGATGTGCCCTGAGTTGTATAAAAACTCGTATTTACGCAGTTCTACCTCGGTCACCCGATCATCTTGCACCACCAGCGTGAGTGGATATTGTCCGGTGGATTTTTGGGTGCTTTCACAAGGAATAGTGACCACCCATGTTTTTTTCCCGACTTTGTTGGTACGGTAGCCCGTAATATGCTCACCCGAAGGACAACGGCGTGCCCGAATCAGATTTTGCGCCGCCCCCCAAGCCACGGGTGACAGGAGCTTATCCAACTGAACCGATTTCACAATCACAAAATGTTCTGTAGGGGGTATAGGCTTTGGTTCTTTCGCCACCGCCACCACAACCGCCACACCCATCCCCATGCAGGCGATAAAGCAGCAGCGGAAAAATTGCCCAAATCGGAAAGAGAAAAACAACATCAACATCAACATCAACATCAACATATGACCCATATGACCCATTTGCCTATCATTTAGTACCTTGAGTACACCATACAAAACCCTGCATATTCACGCTATTCGCACCATGCAGGGTTCATCGTTTGTACTTACTTAGTTTGTACTTATTCTAGTGATAAATGCGGTGGGTCAAGAATGCCGTTTTGCCCGTGCCCGCTCCATTGCGGCTTCGATGATGGCTTTTTTCTTTGCCAAAACTTCAGGGTCTTCGATACGGGAATGGGCGGCTAGGTCTTTTAATTTATGTTCTGCCAGAGCCTGATTTTTCTGGTGCAGCGCTTCCTTTTCGCCGTGGGTGCGGATACGCTTGGCGGCGTAGCGTTCACGCGCCGTTTGGGCTTGGGTGGACGACCAAGGCGTTTCGGTATCCTCACCCACAATGCAATCAACCGGACAAACGGGCAAACACAAGGCGCAGCCCGTGCAGTAGGTTTCTAAAACCGTGTGCATCTGCTTATTGCTGCCCATAATGGCATCGGTTGGGCACGCATCCAAACACAGCGTGCAACCGATGCACCATGCTTCATCAATATAAAAAATTTTGCGGATGGTTTCCACACCGCATTCGGCATCCAGCGGCTCGGAAGGCTGTCCAGTGAGTGCCGCTAAACGCTCCACACCCGCTTGTCCCCCCGGAGGGCAACGGTTGATGCGGGTCGCTTGATTTGCAATCGCCAGCGCATAAGCGGCGCAATCCTCAAAACCACAGCGCTGGCACTGGGTTTGGGGGAGCGCCTCCAAAATACGGTCAGCGATAGGATTCATGATGCCGATGTTTTATGCCGATGTTGCTGGCGTTGCTTTCTTGGCTACGGGTGCGACATAACGGTGCTGCAAGATGAACTCTTTGACGTGGGGATACACCTGTTTGCGCCAACGGCGACCGGAGAAAATGCCGTAATGTCCAGCGCCTTCTACGTCAAAATGCCGTTGCAAGGAAACGGAAACGCCACTGCAAATTTCATGCACTGCTTTGGTTTGACCCGAACCGGAAATATCATCCAACTCACCTTCAATCGAGAACAGTGCCGTAGTTTTAATATCCGATGGGCGCACGCGTTCGATTTTTCCATCCACACCGCGAATATCCAACGTGCCATTTACCAAGCTGAAATCTTGGAAGACCACGCGGATCGTTTGCAGGTAGTAATTGGCATCCATATCCAGTACCGCGTTGTATTCATCGTAAAACTTGCGGTGCGATTCGGTGCTGGAACTATCGCCTTTAATCAGGTTTTGGAAATAGTCGTAATGGCTATTGGCGTGGTTGTTGGGATTCATCGCCACAAAACCAGCATACTGCAAAAACCCGGGGTAAACACGGCGACCAGCCCCCGGGAAATTATCGGGCACGCGGTAAATCACGTTATTTTCAAACCATGTGTGGCTCTTGGTCATTGCCAAGTTATTCACCGCTGTGGGCGATTTGCGGGCATCAATCGGGCCACCCATCATAATCATGCTCAAGGGGGTCATTTCACCACGGCTTGCCATCAACGAAACCGCAGCCAAGACTGGCACGGTGGGCTGGCATACGCTCATCACATGGCAATTACCGTATTTGCTTTGAACGTGGCGAATGAATTCTTGCACGTAGTTTACATAGTCGTCCAAATGGAAATCGCCTTCCGACATGGGAACGAGGCGGGCATTTTTCCAATCGGTAATATAGACTTTATGGTCTTTCAACATGGTGCGCACGGTATCGCGCAGCAACGTAGCGTAGTGACCGGAAAGCGGTGCAACAATTAACACAGCGGGTTGATCTTTGGTTTTTTCCAAAGTCGCTACATCATCGCTAAAACGCTTAAAGCGGCGCAATTCACAAAACGGCTTATTGACTTCAACGCGCTCGTAAATGGCAATTTCCACGCCATCTACATCAATGGTGCGGATGTCAAACTCAGGACGCTCGTAATCCTTGCCCAAGCGGTGCATTAAATCGTATGCCGCAGCCATGCGCTGTGCAAACGGACTCTGCCCCATCATGGACATGGGGTTGTTAAACATTTTGGCAGCAGTTTGAGCCAAGTCGGAAAACGGTTCCATCAAGGAACGTTGGGTTTCATAAAACTGGTACAGCATAAGGCGTTCACTTTCTCGAAAACAAGCCAAGGCAAAAAAAATGTTGCAGTGCAATATAACAGTTTGAAGGTTGCAAACTCCTTACGAAAATTTGCAACCCAGGCAAAAACTACACCAAAATTACATCACTTGGGCGATGGATGCACAAACATGGTCGATATTTTTGCTGTTCAATGCGGCGACGCACATACGCCCCGTATCCGTTCCATAGACACCGAATTCACTGCGCAAACGCACCATTTGCTCTTTGCTCAAACCGGAGTAGCTGAACATTCCAATTTGGGTGGTGATGAAACCCATATCTTGTGCGACACCTGCTGCTTTCAAGCCATCCACCAATTTTTGGCGCATGGCTTTGATACGCACCCGCATTTCGCCCAATTCTTGTTCCCACAAGGCACGCAGTTCGGGGTTGCCCAATACCGCAGCCACCACTGCACCGCCATGTGTAGGAGGATTGGAATAGTTGGTACGAATCACAATTTTGAGCTGGCTTAATACCCGTCCATTTTCTTCTTTGTCTTGACAGACCACCGACAAGCCGCCCACACGCTCACCGTAAAGGCTAAAGCTCTTAGAGAAGCTGGTAGAAACCAAGAAGTTCAAGCCAGCCGCCACGAATTTTTGAATCACCGCACCATCTTCGGTAATGCCATAACCAAAACCTTGGTATGCCATATCCAAAAATGCGGTTAGTTCTTTGGCTTGGATGATTTCAATGACCTGATCCCACTGCGCGGAGGTGATGTCGTAGCCCGTAGGATTGTGGCAGCAAGCGTGCAAGACGATAATGGTTCCGGCAGCGGCAGCATTCAGGCTTGCCAACATACCGTCAAAATTCACGCCGCGATTTTCTGCATCGTAGTAAGCGTAAGTGCCCACATCAAAACCAGCGTTGGCAAAGATGGCACGGTGATTTTCCCAACTGGGGTCAG
>JBDKGR010000157.1:0-4870 GCA_039798085.1 Pseudomonadota bacterium | reverse complement strand
CAGCATCGGCTGGGCAAAAATTTGCGTACCGACCAAGGCGCGGGCGAACCCGTGCGGATTTACGAAGCCCCCACCGATTTTGACGAAGCCCGCTGGATGGTAGAAGAAATCCAAGCACTGATAAAAGATGAAAAAGATGAATTTCCCCGTAAAGAAATCGCCGTGTTGTACCGTTCCAATGCGCAAAGTCGCGTGATTGAAACGGCGTTGTTCAATGCCAAAGTGCCGTATCGCGTTTATGGCGGGCTGCGCTTTTTTGAACGCGCAGAAATCAAGCACGCGCTGGCATATTTGCGGCTTTTGGACAATCCTAACGACGATACCAGTTTTAGCCGTGTCGTGAACTTTCCGGCACGCGGCATTGGGGCGCGGAGTTTGGAGCAGTTGCAAGATTTGGCAAAAGAAAATGGCTGTTCGCTGCACGATGCGGCAAGCTTGTTAAAAGGTCGGGCAGGTGCGAGCATTGGCAATTTTGTGGCGCGACTCGACGTAATCCGCGAACAAACCCAGCATCTGAATTTGCGCGATATGGTCGCGTTTATGTTGCAACACAGCGGACTCATCGCGCACTACCAAGCGGATAAAGAAGGCGCGGATCGGCTCGAAAACTTGGACGAGTTGGTGAATGCAGCAGAAAGTTTTGTGTCGCAAGAAGGATTCGGGCAATCGCTACCCAGCGCGAACGAAACGGGCGAAACCTTATCGCCCTTGCTGGCGTTTTTAACCCATGCGGCGCTGGAAGCGGGCGACAACATGGTGAATGCAGGGCAAGACGCGGTGCAGTTAATGACGGTACATTCCAGCAAGGGACTGGAGTTTGATTGTGTCTTTATCTCGGGGCTGGAAGAAGGATTGTTTCCGCACGAGAATTCGCAAAACGACCCCAAGAGCTTGGAGGAAGAGCGCCGTTTGATGTACGTTGCCATCACCCGCGCACGCCGCCGTTTGTATGTAAGCCATTCCCAATCGCGTATGCTGCATGGGCAAACGCGCTTCAATTACAAAAGCCGATTTTTGGAAGAATTGCCCGCCAAAGCCTTGAAATGGCTCACGCCCAAGGTGCAAAAAATGCACTGGACGAATTCACCAGCAACGGCAATGGCAATGGCAACGGCAACAGTATTTGCGGCTGCAACACCGTCCACCACCCTATCCACGGCATCTGGCACGGGTTTGAAGGTTGGAATGCGGGTGAATCATGCCAAATTCGGCACTGGCTCGGTGCTGACGTTAGAAGGCAAGGGCAACGAAGCCCGTGCCCAAATCAATTTTCCGATGCACGGTATCAAGTGGATGGCATTGAGTGTGGCGAAACTCACGCCTATCGCTTAAAGGGAACACCCTTATTTGCAAGTGCTGAGATTGCATTGCAGCAAACGATTTACGTCCTTGTCATTGGGCAGGGTGTAATCGTAGGCACGGAGAATACGGCTGTCCTCGGTGCGGACAAATTTCAAGCTCACATAGGTGAAATTGGCAGCGGCTGAATACGTTCCGACTAGCACCAAACTGGTATGGTGGTTGCGTGCTACGTCTTTGATTTCGCGCGAGAGCATCAGTTCACCGGTTTGTTCGCGGATAAACACATCACCCCGCAATTTCATTTCCTTGACGTTGTAACCCAAAGTCGCCAGTTGCGAGGTGTATTGCTCGGATAGCGTGCGACCCAAAGGAGCACTGCGGCGCAAATCGTTCACGTTCACAATGGTAGCGACCAAAACAGGGGCTTCGTTGCGGGCGATTTGGGCAGATATTCCTTCTTCGTTAGCACCCAAACCTGCTACCAGTTTATTGATGGCATCTTTGTTCAGGGCAACAAAGCGACTGGCAGCGGCTTCATCGTAGGTCGGTTCTTGGCGTAGCGTGGTGGGCGTGCTGCTACAACCCGTCAATACAACCATTGCAGTCAAAGCAACAGCGCTAGAAGCGGCATAAATAGCCGAACGAATCGTGGGTGTAGTGAAGGCGGTGAGATGGGTGAGATGGGTGAGATGAGTAAGATGGGTGAGAGTAGTTTTTTTCATTGTCCAACGACCTTTAAGACTTTAGAGTGCGCTTTGTACTGCATGAAGGAAGGATCAACCGATTCGACATAATACACATCCGTTTTGCGCATCAAATAGCGCCCCCCAGCGAAGAGGGAGGTATGCAAAGTCAATTCCGTTGCGGGGGGGCGGTCAGGGTCGCCGGTTTGAATGAGAGCAGCATTACCCGCCAAGTTAGAACCCGTTAGCGCTCTTTGGTGCGATGCCAAATCAATCGAATCGTAAGCTGCAAACACCATTGCCCCAATCGGAGTAAAACCTTCTGGTTGGAAACCGGGGTGCGGGCTGTTGTGCCCAATGAGCTTGGTTTGGTAGCTGATTTGCAGCGTTTGATCGGTAGGGTATTGCATGACTGGTTGCCCATTTTTAAGCAATTCGGCGACCAATAATTGCTGAAACTCCCGATCAAAACCGCTAGCACCAGGTGGTAATGCAATGTACAAATCACCCGAAACCCCCAATTTAACCATCGATGCCAAGGTTTGCTTGGCAACATCTTCCACCAACATTTTCCAACGCTCGGCGGCGGATGTTTTCCTCTCCATTACAGGGGAATTTAAATCGGTTGATGTACAACCCACAAGCAACGGTACGCCGACACCAAGCGCCATCACGCCCATAACCAGCTTTAGCTTCCACATAGAAGGAATCAAGGTAAGCCCCTTTATTCAATTTCAATATTCAATATTCAAAATCGCCTGAATTCTGAATTATCTGCGGTTTTAACCGACTTTTTTACCAACGCTCTACCTTACCAACAATCTCAACAATCTTAACAATCTTAACAATCTGTCATGCCGCTGCACGCAGGAAATTACGCCGCACGGTCATCTCCGGCTTTCATCACAAAGCTATCAATAAAACTAAAGTAAATAGAGGTAAAAAATGCAGCCGCTAGTAAAAGCGTGGCGGCTAGAGTCATGATCGCCAATAAAGAAGCACTTCCTAAAAGCGATGCCAAAAGTGCAATCACCACGGCAAGCGCTAAAAAAACGCCCGTCCATGTTACGCCATACAAGGCAAAGGCTTTCCAATTGCGCAAGCAGGAAAAAAAGCTAAAAAATAGGCTTTTCACCGGAGAAATTCCGTGCCAATACACCAACGCCGGAGCGTGCCAAAACATCATCGAAAGGGGAAGATACAACACCGTTGCCACCAGCATAGCCGATTGAAAATCGGGGTCATCCATGACTTCGGCATTGAGCGAACCACCCAAAAGGTAAATATCGGCAAATTGTCCATCGTCAATCAGGGTGCAAACGCCGATCACCAGCAAGAAACCTACGGTATAAATACCGCCTAATACCAGCATGGCGTGTAATTTTTCCTTGCCGGCACGAAAAGCGGAAAACAAAATGATGGGCATGGGAAACTTGCCGTTTTGCGTCTCCTGCGTGGCAACCATCAACCCCAGTGTAATAGCGGGCAATAGCACCAAAGCGACCACACTACCGATGTAGGGAATGCTATTGAGTACCGACATCAGTGCCAAAAACATAAAAAACAATCCAGACAACGCCAAAGGCTGGCGAAAGAAGGTTTTGAATCCCAGTTTGACCCATTGGGTTCCTTGGCGAGTGGGGTTAATGCGCAGGTTCATAGAGCGTTCATAAAATATTCGTCAGCGGATGCGCAATGCGTTGTTGCAAGACGCGGTAAAAATGGGCGGGGTCGTGGGCTTGTAACACAGCGGCTTCACGCGGTAAATGAAAATCCCATAACCGCGAAATCCAGAATCGCAATGCTGCTGCGCGTCCCATATCGGGTAGGGCAAGGCATTCTTGTGGTTCTAAGGGGCGCATTCGCCCGTAGGCTTGCAAAAAGGCACGGGCACGGGGCGGGTCGATGGCTCCGGTTGGGTGATCGATGCACCAATCGTTCAAACACACGGCAATATCGAACAACCACGTATCCACACCCGCAAAATAAAAATCGAAAAATCCGGTTAATACGGGTTGATTATTTTCATTGGTATCAAATAGGGCATTGTCGCGGAACAAATCGGCATGAATCGCGCCCTGCGGCAGCGGCGTTTTGTGTTGCCGTTCTTGGTGCTGGTGATTTTGGTACGCTAATTCGGTGCGGAGCAAATCTGCTTGTGCGGGCGACATAAACGGCAACACCACGGGAACGGTGGCATTCCACCAGTCCAAACCGCGTAGATTGGGCTGGTGCAGTGCAAAATCTTTTCCAGCTACGTGCATTTTTGCCAGCATATCGCCCAGTAAGACGCAATGCGCGACGCTAGGTGCTAATTCACTTTTACCTTTTAAGCGATTGACCACCGCAGCCGGCTTACCGTGCAGGGTATGAACGATTTCCCCCGCTGCATTGACTGTCGGATCAGGAACGGGGATTCCTTTTGCCGCCAGATGCTTCATTAACCGCAAATAAAAAGGGAGTTGATCGGCATTCAAACGCTCAAATAGCGTGAGAACCATCGGAGCTTGGTCGGTGGTGACGAAATAATTGGTATTTTCAATCCCCCCCGAGCAAGCTGCCATAGTGTGAAGGGAGCCTAGTTCAAGGTCGAGCAAAAATTGCTGAGCCTCATCAAACGAAACTTCTGTATAAACCGCCATGTGTGAGCCAGTCTGAAATGGTGTGCTAAGAATAGGTGGATTGTAGGATGTTGCTTTCTACGGCGAGCGGCAAAGGTAACTGACAAAGCCACTATCATCCGTGCATGGCAAAGAAATTCAACAACGCAGGCCCCAGCGTAGCGGGCAAACATTTCATGATTGACCCGTTGCAGCGTATTGACGTGCAAGGTATCACCGACCTCATTGATGCCGAACGCTACTTTGTGCTGCACGCGCCACGCC
>JBDKGR010000156.1:0-5025 GCA_039798085.1 Pseudomonadota bacterium | reverse complement strand
GCGCCCGTTCCATACGCACTAGCTCTGGCGCAATCGCCAACATCAGGGCGGTTTCAACTTCTCCGGCGTGAATGCCAAAACGTTGCTCATGGGGGCTGCAAAAATCGGACATCGGTATCGGTAAATCAAACCAGTTGCATCGAAACACCTGCATCCCGAAACGCGCCCGCAAATCCCGCGCCACGATGTCCGCGATGCCGACTTGCCCACCGTGGGAATTAAAAATCAGCAGTTTCTTGATGCCCGTAGCGGCAATGCTTTCGCCGATGTCCATCCACAAACGCAACACCGTTTCGGCTTTGAGGGAAAGCGTTCCCGCAAATGCCGTATGTTCGGGGCTGAATCCGACCATTTGCGTGGGCAAAAACAGCGCAGGCAAATCGCCCATACTTTTCAAATGGGGCAAGCTCGCGGCAACGATGGCATCGGCAATCGCCGTATCCACGCACACGGGCAGATGAGGGCCGTGTTGCTCCATCGCCGCGACAGGAAGTACGGCGATGGTATGTTGGAGGGTTCTACTGGCACGGCGTTCGGAAAAATCGAGCGTCGTCCAATGCGACCAGTAGGGGGAAGGGTGGAGCACTATGGGAACACTACCGGAACACTACCAAATTAATTCAAAGTTAATTCAAAGTTAATTCAACGCCATACTCAATTTACGGCGATACGTTGCTACCAGTTGGGCTTGGGGGTCTTGCACGGTGGTGGATTTGCCCGCTAATTCAATGCCACCCGCCGATTTTCCGACCGTGCTCGGGTCAATTTTGGGTTGCACGGGGGTTAATAATTCCAAAATGGCGACGTAGGCTTTGCGTGGTTGGGCATCGTTCCATGTTTTGTCGCGCATAATAATTTCTAACAATTCTTCCATCGCGGCAATCCATTCACCCATCACCATCAGCACGCGGGCTTTGGCGAAACGGGTTTCAAAATCACGTTTATTTTCGGCGATTTTTTCATCGAATTGGGCTATATCCCACTCTCCACGCGCATCGGTAGCTACGAATTGAATAGCAAGAAGGAAATGGTGTAGCGCATCAAAACGCAGTTGGCGCGGAATTTCTAGCAATGTGGGTGCGAGTGCGGCTTCGGCATCGTCCAGCATATTGTTTTCCATCAACAACTTCACGTAGTCGTAACGCGCATCGTCATTGCCCGGATTGATGGTCAGCGCTTCGTGCAGGCGGCGCAGCTCGGTAGGGGTATCGAGGGCGACATCTTCTTTCGATTCAAATTCGGATTCGGGTTCGGCTTCGGTTTCCGGCGCAGTTTCCATGACTGGCGGAAGGTATTTTTCTAAAAAATCTTGGATTTGGCTTTTCGGCAATGCGCCCTGAAAGCCATTAACCGGTTTCCCGTCGATCATCAAAATGCAGGTCGGAATGCTGCGAATGCCAAAGGCTTGGCTTAATTCTTGTTGCTCATCCGAATTGATTTTGACCAAGCTAAAACGACCCGCGTATTCGGTTTCGATTTTTTCCAAAATCGGGCCAATGCTTTTGCACGGCCCACACCACGGAGCCCAAAAATCCACCAGCACCGGAACGTGGGACGAAGCGGCAACCACTTCGGTATCAAAATTTTCAAGGGTAACGTTAATCATAAAAAGTAAAATCTAAAATCCAAGGATGAACACACTACAAATCGGAGTCGTCATGGGTTCCAGCTCAGACTGGGACACCATGCAGCACGCAGTACAGATTCTGCAACAGTTTGGCATTGCCCATGAAGCCAAGGTCGTATCCGCGCATCGTATGCCCGACGATATGTTCGCCTACGCCGAAGCCGCCCACGCACGCGGTCTGCGGGCGATTATTGCGGGTGCGGGTGGAGCCGCCCATTTACCCGGAATGTTGGCAGCCAAAACCACCGTCCCTGTTTTGGGTGTTCCGGTGGCAAGCAAACATTTATCCGGCGTAGATTCGTTGCACAGTATCGTGCAAATGCCCAAAGGGATTCCGGTTGCCACTTTTGCGATTGGCGCAGCAGGTGCGGCAAATGCGGCGTTGTTCGCCGTGGCGATGTTGGCATGGGATACCGTGAAGAACCCCGGGTTGCAAGAAAAATTGCAAGCCTTCCGCCTTCAACAAACCGAAATCGCACGCGCCATGACCGTGCCCCCTGCACCATGAGCGGCAATGAAATCACTTTAGGCGTAATGGGCGGCGGGCAGTTGGGTCGGATGTTTGTTCATACCGCGCAGCGGATGGGATTTTTTACCGCCGTACTCGAACCCGATGCGCAAAGTCCGGCAGGGCGCGTAAGCCATCACCATATCACCACCTCCTACACCGATGCGGCGGGTTTGGCAGAATTGGCGAAAACTTGCGTGGCAGTCACCACCGAATTTGAAAATGTCCCAGCCCCCTCCTTAGCACAGTTGGCAAAAAGTGTGCGTGTATCGCCCGCAGCGGATGCTGTCGCCATTGCGCAAGACCGCGCACGGGAAAAAGCCCATTTTCAAAAATGCGGAGTGCCGGTTGCACCCTATGCGCTGATTCAAACGCCGATGCAGCTTCAAGGGGTGAACGACCATCTGTTCCCCGCCATCCTCAAAACCGCACGCATGGGGTACGACGGTAAAGGACAGATTCGGGTTCGCAATCGCACCGAACTTCTGCCAGCGTGGGAAAAGCTCAACAAAGTGGTTTGCGTTTTAGAAAAAATGCTACCACTGGCGCTGGAATGCTCGGTTATCGTGGCACGCGGTGCGGATGGAACGTGTGTGAATCTCCCGCTGCAACGCAATTTGCACCGCGATGGCATTTTGGCAGTGACCGAAGTTTATGAAGAAAATATCCCGCAAACGCTTGCCCAGCGTGCGATAGATGCTGCAAAATCCATAGCAAACGAACTGCATTACGTGGGTGTGTTGTGCGTAGAATTTTTTGTGTTGGAAGATGGTAACCTGATTGTGAACGAGATGGCTCCGCGCCCCCACAACAGCGGGCATTACAGCATTGAGGCGTGCGATGTGTCGCAATTCGAGCTGCAAGTGCGCACCTTGGCGAACCTGCCACTCACGCAACCGCGCCAACACAGCCCGAGCATCATGCTGAATTTGCTAGGCGATATGTGGTTTGAAGGGCCTATCGAACGCACGCCGCCGTGGGAAAAAATCCTCGCGCTGGCGGGTACGCATCTGCATCTGTACGGCAAAGCCAAAGCGAGCAAGGGTCGCAAAATGGGGCATTTAACGATTACCGGAGCCGACATAGAAACCGTCCGCGCCACCGCCTTGCAAGCAGCGGCTATGTTGGGTATTGCGGCGTTCTAGCTATGCAAAAAATAGCACACTATGCAGATGCTATAAAGGCTATAAAGGCTATACGGCAAGGTGGCTTATTGGGCTTGCCCACTGAAACCGTTTATGGGCTAGGCGCGGATGCCGATAACGATACGGCGGTTGCCCAGATTTTTGCCGCCAAAGGTCGCCCATCGGATCATCCTTTGATTGTTCATGTGGCGGATTTAGACGGCGGAATGTCGGGCGTAGAACATTATGCTGCCGCGATTCCGGCGTTTGCCCGCGAACTCATCCGCGCGTTTTGGCCGGGCGCTTTAACGCTGATTTTGCCGCGTCGCACCGAGGTGGGTGCGGCGGCGGCGGGTGGGCAACATTCGATTGGCTTGCGTTGCCCCGCGCATCCGGTGGCGCAGGCGGTGTTGCGTGCGCTGCGCGAATCGTCTGCTTCATCGGAAACAATGGAAAAAACGGAAAAAATCGTTTGGGGCATTGCCGCACCCAGTGCCAACCGCTTCGGGCGCGTGAGTCCGACCACGGCGGCGCACGTTGCCAGCGAATTTTGCCATCAACTCCCCGATTTGCCGATTTTGGATGGCGGCGCGTGTACGCTGGGAATCGAATCCACCATCATCGACTGCACGCGGGGGAAGCCGATTTTGCTGCGTCCGGGTTCGATTAGCCGTGCGCAAGTGGAGGCAGTGTGTGGGCAACCATTGCTATCCAATAAAGAGCTAGCAACACACAGCCATCAAGCATTACAAGCCCCCAAGGCATCGGGGACACTAGAAGCGCATTACGCGCCAAACGCCAAAGTGCGGCTGATGAGTGCCCCCGAATTGCAATCGGCGATGGATTTATTGGGCAGCGTGATGCACCCCAAGGGCGAGCCATCCATCGCGGTATATGCCCGTAGTGCGCTGAAAAAAGTGCCGCAGCAAGTGCTATTGCGCAGAATGCCCGATGATGCCGAATCCACCGCGCAGCAGCTTTTTGCCGTGTTGCGCAGTTTTGACGATGCCGCCGTCAAGCTGATTTGGATTGAAACGCCGCCCAATCCCACCGAATGGGAAGGTGTGCGCGATCGGTTGCAGCGGGCTAGTGCGGGGTAGTGCAGGTTAGTGCAGGTTCGTTATAGCATTCGCACACACTGGCAAACGCCCAATGCCCCAATGCCCCAATGCCCTATCATTCCATCATGGCAAAATTTTTCAATAACGCAGGTCCCAGCGTAGCGGGCGACCATTTTCTAATCGACCCGTTGAATCGGATTGATGTAGAAAGCATTCAAAGTTTAATCAACGAGAAACGTTACTTCGTGCTGCACGCGCCGCGCCAAACGGGGAAAACAACGTGTTTGTTGGCGCTTATGCACCACTTGAACACGCAAGGCACTTATCGGGCGCTGTATGTGAACATCGAAGCGGCGCAAGCCGCGCGGGGCGATGTGGAAAAGGGCATGGAATCCATCGTTCGTGCTTTATCGAGCGCCGCCAGTGTGTATTGGAACGATGAGCAAGCCGCGCAGCAAGCATGGAATATGCTGGGCACAGCGGGAGCCGGAGATTGGCTGCGCAGTGTGCTGGAATTGTGGTCAAAAACCTCGAATCGCCCTATTGTTTTATTATTAGATGAAGTCGATGCCTTGGTAGGCGATACGTTAATTTCTTTATTGCGCCAAATTCGTGCTGGATATGCCCAACGCCCTCTTTATTTCCCGCAAACCGTGATTTTATGTGGCGTGCGTGATGTGCGGGATTATCGCATTCATACGTCGC
>JBDKGR010000155.1:0-5099 GCA_039798085.1 Pseudomonadota bacterium | reverse complement strand
AATGGCGTTAATGCAAAACAAGGGCGATTTTGCACCGCTACAAAACCGTTTGCAAACGGCGGAAATCGAAACACTCCAACAAAAAGCGCGTGCCGTACAAATGCCCACAATGATTCAGGAAGCCTTGTGGCATATTTGGGTGCAGCATAAGGAAGTTTTCAAAGAAGATGCCCGCGAACGCCTTTCCGACCGCCGTTTAATCAAAGCCGTCAAATTATTATCATTTTCCGCAGCGAGCAATGAGCGCACCGAAGTGAATCTTTCGGATTTATTGTTATTGAAAAACTGCCTTTGGAATCATCCCGATAACGCTTCTAAAGTATTAGAAATAATTAAAAATACCTTGCAGCAATTCAACAAGCAAGTTCCAGTCGATGCGGTAGAAGTGCAGGATGCAAGCGGAAAATGGGTTGCTGTGGGTACAAGCCAAAAACAAGCAAATCTGCCTGTAGCGCAGACTAGCCGTGCTATAGCAGCTATCAAAACTATAGTTCCAGCCAAGAAAGGTAGCGTAGTGAAAGGCTGGTTTGGCAGCGGCACTGAGGCTGACCCACTACAAGTTACTTGCATCGAAGACTTACTTGAATTAGCAGAACCACATATTGGGCAAAAAGGTTATTACTTTGTGCAAACTGCGGATATTGATGGTAGTCAAGTAAGCACTTGGCATGATATTGTTTTTCAAGGACATTATGATGGACAGGGATTTGGTATTACCGCACCGAAAGATAAAACCATTTTTTCTAGTGTTGCAAATTCTAGTTTTAACAATATCAAAGTATCAGGTAGCGGTAGTTTGGTTGGTGGTGCCGCAAAGGATAGCATTTTTAAGAATTGTTCTGCTGGTCATAGTTTGATTTATTCCTTCACCGAAAGATTCTCTCGTTTCACTATATCAAAATGCACAATAACGGCGTGTTCGGCTGGTCATAGTTTAATTTATTCATCCTCCAGCTCCACTATCACTATATCAAAATGCACAATAACGGCGTGTTCGGCTGGTCATAGTTTAATTTATTCATCCTTCCGCTCCACTATATCAAAATGCACAATAACGGCGTGTTCGGCTAGTCATAGTTTGATTGATTCATCTTTCAACAGCTCCAACATCAGCCTCTGGAGCCGCTCCTCAACTACTGTATCAAATTGCACAGTAACTGCTTGCTTATCAATAAAAACTCAGGTGGATTTTGGACAAACTCGTTCCGACAATGACAAAATTGAAGGAACAAAATTCAATACTTGTGCTGTGGTGAATGGTTTTCAAGCCAATGGAAAAAATCTTGATTCTGCCCAATGGAAACAACGTTATTTTGAACATACGATGGGCTGGGATTTTGATAATGTTTGGGTTTGGAATGATGCGGAAAATCGCCCTGAATTGCGTTATGTGGGCGTGGGTGCTGCGCAGCCGCAAGCAAAACCACAAAACCCCCAAGAGGGAATGGAGGATTTGCTGGGGGCGGAATTGCGGGAAAATATCTGGTTGTGATTTGTGATACTTATAGGACTTACGCAAACCCTCACCCTAGCCCTCTCCCACAGGGAGAGGGAATCAATACCAATACCTTGCCTTCCTCCCCTCTCCCTGTGGGAGAGGGGTTGGGGGGTGAGGGTATGCCCTTAACTTAACATAGTGTTAGCACAATAGGAGCTTTCCATGCAGCAAGTCTTACAAACTATTAAGAAGCAACAAGAAGAAACATTAGAAGATGTTCCAATAGTTTTACTAAAAATTGGAAAATATCACAATTGCCAACGACCAGATTTTATTGAAAAATATCGTAATATATCCGATTTTGAAATATACCAATCTGCGGGACTTCGGTTAGAAAATTGGGCGGAGTAATATCTGGCTTTAAGGAGGGAATACCATGGAAACTGTACAACGTAACGTCACACTACAAGATTTTATGAATCTGATGCACCAAATGCGGCAGATGGATTTGGAGCGAGAAGCACGCAGGGTAGAGGATGTCCGCAGACATACGGAAGAACTCACTCGTATTCGTGCGGAAATGGAACAAAAACGCATTGAAGCCGAGCAAAAACGCGCCGATGCTGAACAGAAACGTGTTGAGGAAAATGCCCGTATTCGTGCTGAAATGGAACAAAAACGCATCAAAGCCGAGCAAAAACGCGCCGATGCAGAACAAAAACGCGCAGAGGAAGATGCTCGCATTCGTGCAGAAGCAGAAAAACAGCGCACTGAGATAAACGAACAACGTGCCGATGCAGAGAAAAAGCGTGCCGAGGAAGATGCTAAATACAAACGTGAGATGCGCGAAATCAATCGCCAATTGGGAAAACTGGGAAACCGTTTGGGTGAATTTGTGCAAGAAATGGTTTATCCAGCGGCTGTAGATTTATTTCGTGCGCGTGGGCTTAATGTGCATCAAGTGATGCGCAATGTGCGTGGATTAGATGATAATGGTAGAACCCGGATGGAAATTGATTTATTGGTTATCAATAATTCGGAATTGGTAGCTATTGAATGCAAATCCGAAGTGATTGTTGATGATATTAAACGCCATTTAGAACGATTGACGGAATTCAAAGATGCTTTTCCACAATACAAAAATTATCGCGTATTGGGTGCGGTAGCTGGCATGGTGTGGAAAGGCGATGGTATTGTAGAGTTTGCAGAAAAAGCGGGTTTTTTTGCACTCATGCAATCCGGTGATATGGTTCAACTGGGGAATTCAAAAGGCTTTGAACCACATATTTGGTAAATATAAAATAAATATATCCAATGATTCCCTTTTTAGCAGCCGCATTGCGCTTCGGATTAAAACCGCTTAAATACTTTATTGATAATACCTTCCGCGATAAAGTCACGCCAGTGGAAGGTAGCGTGCTGTATTGTGATTTATGGGTGGCAGCGGAGCATTCGGGGATTTATGTAGGGAATGGGCAAATTTCCAATATCGTGGTGGATGGTGTGGCAGAAAGCACCGTTCAACGCAGCGATGCCCGTGATTTCACCTCGAAAAGCACAATGGGAAATAAAATTTATGTTTCTTGTAATGATTCGGGGGCGGTAGGAAATACCCACGTTGCAGGCGGTGCAGATTCGGCGGTGGGGCAACGCAGTTTTTATGGCTTGGTTTTCAAAAACTGCCATGCGTTTTCTACGCGCTGCGTGAATCTTGCTCATTTTGCGAATCATGCAGCGGTTGAAGAAGGTTTTGTCGATTGGGTTATCAATAAAATTACCCCCGAAGAAACATGGGAACCCACGATTCGCGCTCTGAAAGAAACGGCTGAAAAAAAGCTCGGTGCTAATAAATGGCGTTTGTGGGATTGGGAAAATCAAAATAATTCAAAATCCCAATCTAAACCAGACCCCGAACCCGATTGGCAAGCACACCACGATCATTTTATGAATCAGCCGCTGAATGCGCAAAGCATTCAAACGATTCGGGAACAATTCAAAGCAACCCAAGCCTACGAAGCAGAAATTGCCAATGAAAATATCCCCGATGCGATTCGCCAAAAACTCGCCCAATTTCGGATTTTACTTGGGGATATTTCGCAAAAATACGAAGAAGTCAAAGAATTCTTAAAGCAATGCAAGGGTGCAGAATTTTCGTATGGTGATTTGAAAGCGTGTACCGATGATTTTTCAGCCCTCGCCAGAGAATTGCAAAATAATCGCGCTATCCATGAATTAGCCCGCAAAATGGGACGCGATTACATTTCAGAAGAAAAGAAAAAACAATCCAAAATCCCCGAAGCCAGCAAATCCGAAGTCTATGGCACGCACCGCAGCGATGATTTAATGCGGATTTTGCCCAGCGAATTATTGTATTTGGAAGATGAAACCCTTGAAACGCTGTTTTATGCTAAATTATTAGAGCAATCGTTACAAACATATCAATTAAAAGGTATTACGTACCGACAAGGCGAAGAAATCGACCGCCAACAAAAACGCACCGGCCCCGTCGTCGCGTGCTTGGATACCTCGGGTAGCATGAATGGTTTACCCTTATTAAAAGCCAAAGCCTTGTTATTGGCGATTGCGAATATCTTGAAAAAAGAAAATCGCGCATTGCACGTTATTTTATTTGGTGCTAGTGGAGAATTGCGCGAATTTTCCATGGAAAGCGCAAAAAATACACGCGGGCTTTTGGTATTTTTGAATCAGGGTTTTGGCGGTGGCACGGATTTTGAAACGCCGTTGAAAAAATCGCTTCATATTATTGAAAATAAAAAAGACTGTATCAAAGCCGATATATTGATGATTTCCGATGGCGATTGCTGTTTATCATCCGCATTCGCCCAAAAATTGCAGCAAGAAAAATCGCGGTTGGATTGCAGCGTTTATTCGGTGCTGTGCGCGGGGCAACGGGTTGCCGATAGTTTTAGTGATGAGGTGGTGGTTTTATCATAGGCCATGATCGCCTAGCCCATTCGCTCATGCCGCCGTGAACGTAGCGCACATTGGTGTAACCCTTTTCGCGCAAAAATTGCAAGGTGGCGGCGGAGCGGTTTTGGGTATTACAAATCAATAAAACGGGTTGCTTGGCATCTTTGGGAATTTCATGAATGCGGCTTGGCAACTGGCGCATGGGTAAAAGCCGCATTCCCGGGGCGACTCCGGTGGCGTGTTCTTGCGGTTCTCGAATATCGAAAACAATCGCCTTGCCGCTTTCCAACTCTTGGCGGGCGGTATCTAAGCTAACAGAATCGACCGATTTACCCATCACCATTTGGCTATGGGCGTGGGGAAGATAGCCCATCACTGCACCAAAAATAACCGCAGCAACGGCTGAACGGCGCGTAAAAATAGGGGAATTCATGGTTTGATTGCTCCAAAACTCGGTGATTAAAATACCCAGTACAGTATAGGATAAACCCAAAAAACGCGGTAATTCGCGCCCTATTCACGGATAGAATTTTTTTGGATGCTATTTTTTTAATTTTTAAGGAGACACAATGACCCAGCAAACCAAATACCTGTTGAATGAAAACCAAATGCCCCGCTTCTGGTACAACATTCAGGCGGATTTACCCCAGCCCGCGCCCGCCGTGTTGCACCCCGCAACCATGCAACCCGTAGGCCCTGCCGATTTATCGCCGCTCTTTCCGATGGAACT
>JBDKGR010000154.1:0-5112 GCA_039798085.1 Pseudomonadota bacterium | reverse complement strand
TCCGCGATAAATTGGGCGCAGAGTATTTAGAAATTTTTGATTCCCGCAGCAATGAAGTCGCACATCCACTCAGCCTTTTGAGCCAAAAATCCACTTCAACTTCCGATATTCCCAATATTTCCAATATTTCCAATATTCCCCATTTTTTCGATATTGCCGATATTGCCAATATGGTCGGATTGCCCATGATGGAAGGAAGCAATGCGTGGGTCGTATCAGGGCAACGCAGTGCCAGTGGCAAACCGTTGCTAGCGGGTGATCCGCATATCGCCTTTTCGACCCCCGCTATTTGGTACGAAGCCCATATCAGCACCCCCGATTACCAGTTGTATGGGCATTATCAACCCCTCAATCCGATGGCATTGCTCGGACATAACTCCGAATTCGGTTGGAGTTTGACCATGTTTGAAAACGATGATATGGATTTAATTGCCGAGAAAACCGATGCCGCCCACCCCAACCAAGTCCAAATCAAAGGAACATGGTTTACGTTGACAAGCCGGCAAGAAATTATCAAGGTCAAAGGACAAGAGGATGTAACCTTCACGGTACATCGCTCTCCGCACGGTGCTATCGTCAGCGAAAAACCCACTACGGCGTTGTGGTGGGCATTTACAGAAACCGAAAATCCGATTTTGCAAGCGTTTTACGAACTCAACCGTTCCAACACGCGCGATAAGGCACGCGCTGCCGCTGAGAAAATCCATGCTCCGGGTTTGAACATTGTTTGGGCCAACACAGCAGGCGATATTGCATGGTGGGCTGCGGCTAAATTGCCTATTCGTCCTGTGGGGGTGAATCCCAATTTTGTCCTCGATGGCAGTACACACCAAGCCGATAAACTGGGGTTTTATCCTTTTAGCCAAAATCCGCAAGAAGAAAATCCGGCGCAGGGCTACATTGTTTCTGCCAACCACCGCCCTGCCAATGTCAATGGATTCAGCGTACCGGGTTATTACTGCCTACCCGATCGGGCTTTGCGCATCGCCAGTGCCTTGCGCGACCCCACCCGAAAATGGGACAGTGCCGCCATGCGCACCCTGCAACTCGACAATGGAACCGATTACGGTGTGCGTGTGGTAGGCGATTTATTACCCTCCTTAAAAATCATTGCCACCGGGCCCCATGAAAGAGACATCGTACAAGCCCTTGCCGCATGGAAAGGCGATTACAGCCGTGACAGTATGCCTGCCGTGGTATTTCAACAGTTGATGGTGGAAATTGCCCGTGCCGCAATGGAAGACGAATTAGGGGAAGAATCCTTCAAAACCTTGCTACGCACTTTTGCCATTGATCATGCCCTACCACGCTTGATTGCCGATCCCCAATCCCCTTGGTGGAATAAGCAATACGAACAAACCGTGCGCCTCGCGTGGCAAAGAACCATGGGCCATTTGATTTCCCTCTACGGCAAAGAGCCATTGGATTGGAAATGGAGCCGTGCCCACACCTTAACCCATGTCCACCCGCTGGGAATGCGAAAACCGCTAGATAAAATTTTCAACGTGGGGGCTTTTGAGGTGGCGGGAGGGCGAGAAACACCCAATAACCTCAATATCCACCTAGGGTCTGCGCCTTGGGTGGTGAAATCGGGCCCTTCTACGCGGCGTGTAATTGATTTTGCCGAACCCGAAAAAGCTGCCGGCATCAACCCCGTAGGACAAAGCGGTGTGCTATGGGATAAACACTATGCCGATCAAGCCCCACTGTTTGCCCAAGAACACTACGTGCCCCAGCACCTTAGCGCAGAGGATGTTAAAAAGCATACACACTCCATCCTCATTCTTAACCCTTAACCCTTCATCTTTAACCCTTCATGATTTTTTCATTATGCGTTTTGCACCAGAACCTTCGATAAAAACGGCTGGAACGCACAACCAGCCTGCACAGAGTGCTATCATTTTTTGTAATTTGGGTACGCCCGATGCGCCCACTACCTCGGCGGTGCGGCGCTATTTGGCGGAATTTTTGGGCGATCACCGCGTCGTTGAAATTCCTAGACCGATTTGGTGGCTGATTTTGCACGGCGTCATTTTGCGCACCCGCCCCGCACAATCCGCTGCCAAATACGCGACCGTGTGGACCAAAGAAGGTTCTCCGCTCGCCGTGTGGACGCACAAACAAGCCCTTATGCTGCAAGGCTGGTTCGCACAACGCGGGCACAATACCAAGGTGTATCCAGCGATGCGGTACGGGAATCCATCCATTTCCTCGCAGTTGGATGCCATCAAAGCACAAGGTATTCACCGCATCGTCGTGCTAACTGCCTATCCGCAATACAGCGGAACGACCACCGCCAGCGTGTTCGATGCGTTCTACACTTGGGCACAACGCCAGCGCGTGATTCCCGAATTCCGCTTTGTGAATCAGTATTACGATCATCCAGCGTATATTTCTGCCTTGGCTTCCAGCGTCAAACGCTATTGGATGCAAAACGGGCGCGGCGACCAGCTTTTGATGAGCTTTCACGGCATTCCCGCCCGCAATGTGGAATTGGGCGACCCCTACGCCGCGCATTGCCGAGAAACCGCTCGCTTGCTGGCGGATAAATTAGGACTGCAAAAAGAACAATACCGCGTCAGTTTCCAATCCCGCTTAGGGCGCGCCAAATGGCTGGAACCGTACACCGAACCCACGTTAATCGAAATGGGAAAAAGCGGCGTAGGGCGTGTCGATACCCTCTGTCCCGGATTTGTGAGCGATTGTTTGGAAACGCTGGAAGAAATCAATATGGAAGGGCGCGAGGCGTTTTTGCACGCAGGGGGTAAGGAGTTTCACTACATTCCCTGCCTGAATGATGATGCAGAATGGATTACTGCGCTATACGAAATTAGTCAGCCACAAGGGCAAGGGCAAGGGCAAGGATAACGACAAGGAGAAGGAGAAGGATGATGAAAAAAATTTCCTTTTATGCCGCGCTGGTAGGCGTAGCGCTTTCTCTTTCGGCACGCGCCGATGAAACACCGTTCAAACTCACCACGACCAGTTACCGCATGAGCGAAAGTGGACAGGGCTTGGATGTGAATTTACGCCATAGCTCGGATTTTGGAACAACATGGGTCGGTTATTTCAACGCACCGGGGCTGGATATGCACCAGTTTCGCGGTGGCTGGGAGCGTGTATTTGGGGAAGATATACGCATCACCCCCTCACTGCAAGTAGCAGAAGGCGGATTTAATGGTGGCAGCATCAATGTGGAAACGGGGCGTTCGTGGTTTGTGGGAGCGGGCTATGATCGTTCCAACTTACACCCCTACTACAACCTCAATTTTGATCCCGGAGATGCGTGGATGCTCAATGGTGGGTATCGGGCTGAAAATGGTGTTAGCTATAGCCTTAGCATCGTACAAAATGACCGCGAAAACCCCGATCAACGCCACATCCACGCCATTTACCGGACACCGCTCCCCGATGGCAACCGTTTAACATTCGATGTACTGTTCAAACGCGGTCTTGTCAATGAAGAAATGATTCAACGCACAGGGCTAACCGTGACTTACGATTGGCCCCGTTATTTTGTGCGCTTGGCATTCGACCCCAACACCAATTTCACCACCGATGACGTGGTGCGATTAGGTTTTGGAATGCGTTTTTAGCGCTTTTAGCGTTTTTCGCGTTTTAGAAACGCACCACACTACGGTACGTGAGTTTGGTATTGCCTTCGGCGGGAACGCTGACTTTCCAAACCGCTGTATTGCTCGCCCCTTTGGTGGAGGGGTGGCTTTCGTTCACGATTTGCCATTCACCGGGCATGGGTTCTTGCACGGTAACGGTGACCGCCTCTTTCTTGGCATTCTTCAAAACGATTTCGTAAGCACTCTCAAAGCTGTAGTTGTATTTGCCTGTACCGCCCAGTTTTTTGAAGTCGGTTTGCTTTTTGTCAGCGGTTACATCAAACGCATCGCCCAATTTGAGGCGGACTTTCTCGTTTTTAGGGGTATGGTCGATACGGTCTTCACCAATAAACTGGGCATTCCCCGATTTATCCTTTTTGTACACACGCACTACGCCTTTGGGCAGCGGCATTCCAAGGCGGGAACTTTCTTTGTTGTCAAATTCTACGAATACGCCAATTTTGAGTTTTTGACCCAAATCGCCATAACTGCTTTGGTAATAGTATTCGTTGCCACGCAACAGCATTTCTTTGCGCACCGGCACGCCGCTACCCGACAACAGTGCGACTTGTTTGGTTTGATTTTCCGCAATCGTTGTAGGACGGTTCAGGGTGTAGAGGTGGTATTCAAATAGCGATTCTTCGACCATTTCGGCTTTTGCCATCGCCATTGGAGCGGGGGCGGCAACGGCACGCACCATGGGTCTGGCGCGATCAGGAACAACCTGATTCACATCGCCCGCCACCAGTTGCAACTTGGCATTGCGGTAACTCGCGCCGCTGGTGTTGGTGAGGGTCACCCAGCCGGAAATATCCAACATATCGTCATTCGCATTCAATTCGACCACGTAATCGGCTTTCCACGCCAAGCCGCTGGTTAAATAGCTGAGTTCGACTTCTTGCTGCACCGCACCCGTATTGTTAATCGACATCACCAGCGTAGGACGATCGCGCAAATTAGCCGGTACATCGCCATACACAATGCGCCCCGGAATGCCAGTTTCAATGCGTGACCCAATTTGCAGCACCGCGCCATTATTGGCAGATAAAACTTGCGCCGATTCGGTGGTTTCCACGCCCGTAGCGGGGTTCATACGAATCACATTCACCCGCTGCCCGACGTATTTTTCGAGCAGTTTTTGCGGAGTGAGCAAATCAAAATCAAAATTTTGCTCCCACACCGCAAGGCTACCCGGAGCGGACACACTGCGCAATAGTGCGGTTTCAGGGCGCATACGGGCGCTTACATCCCGAAACGCCAGCGCATTAGAACCCGTTTTCAACTGCAATTTACGCTGATCTTTCACCAATGCCAGATTTTCGTTATAAATGGTGACGGCAACTTCTTGCTGATCCGCTAGCGTGCTGCGCTGCTCAGTTTGGGCAGAAACAGAAATCACAGGAATCGCTAGGATGAAAAAAGAAACCCAAGCGGAATACCGCATGGGATGTTGTTGTCGTGTGAATCGCATGAAAGAACTCCAAAAAATCCAAAAAAA
>JBDKGR010000153.1:0-5173 GCA_039798085.1 Pseudomonadota bacterium | reverse complement strand
TCAGTGACCCATTGGGTTCTGCGATTCGTGACGCACAGCAAGAGCGCATTCTTTTGGATGAACAAATCAACCAAACAGAAACCAGCAGTGGCTTGGATATGACGGTAAACGCCTATGATCCGATTGAGACCTTGAATCTGGGTATTGTGTATTCAGATGGGAATGCTCCCGTTACAACTTCCTATTCTGTTACAAACCCTGTAAATTATCTCGCATCGAATGGCGCACATAATCTACAAAAAATTCAAGTAAATGACCAAAAGGAGGATAGTAAGGGAGCGGATACGTACCGTTTAGATGCACGCAATGCTCCCAAATCAGTAGCACTAGCACAAGAAAGGATGCGTGTTGCTGAGTCATTGAACCCATTGAACCCGTTGAATGCGAATAAGCGTTCGGCTTTATCATTCACTGCGCAGTTGCAAAAGGATGTTGGCAGGTTGCCAGTAACTTCAGCGGCGGAGCGCATACCTAGCTAGCTTTTGAAAATTATGACCCAGACCCTCATTACCTCCAAATCATCCTATCGCCGTTTGTTCGCGTTATCGAGCTTGACGCTGTTCTTGGTTGGTTGTGGCACTGTGACTCCTGTTGCGTTTGAACCGAGCGAGATTCAAAAGCGTGTGCAAGAAGATAAGACGCAGATGTATGCCAATCAAGAGCCGATTACCGCTCCGATTGGCTTTCACCAAGCGGCTGCACGCGCCTTGAAATACAACTTGGATTACAAGCTGAAGTTGATGGAAAACGCGCTGGCAACCAGCCTGTTGGATAGCGCTCAGTACGAGATGCTGCCGCATTTGGTCGCCAGTGCAGGCTATGTATCACGCAACAATGATTCGGGTGGCAGTTCTATTGGTATTGAGGATCGGGTGGAGTCATTGCGTCCTTCGACTTCGCAAGAGCGTAACCGCACTTTGGGCGGGATGTCGTTCTCGTGGAACGCATTGGATTTTGGGGTCTCGTACTACCGTGCGCAACAAAAGGCGGATCAGTATTTGATGGCGGAAGAGCGTCGCCGCAAAGTGGTACAAAATGTGATGCAGGATGTACGCAACAGCTACTGGCGTGCATTGGGTGCGCAGCGTTTGCTGGGACGGGTCGATAATTTACTGGTGCGTGTGAACCAAGCATTGCTACGTGCGCGTGAAGTCGAGGCACAGGGTCTCATGCCTAAAATGCAGGTGTTGGCGTACCAACGGGCTTTATTGGATGCCATGAATCTGCTGACCTTGCGTCGCCAAGATTTGGAATTGGCACGCACCGAATTGGCGGGTTTGATGTCGATTGCCCCCGGAACATCCTACACATTGGCAGAAGTTCCCGAAGCAGTATTGCCTACCGTTCCTACCAATTTGGAAGAATTGGAACATATTGCTCTGGAAAAACGACCAGAAATCATGGAAGAATGGTATCGGAAGCGGGTTACCGAGAACGATATTAAAGCAGCCAAAGTTTTGCTTTGGCCTAATATCAGTGTGAATGCCGGATATTCCTACGATTCCAATAAATACAATTACAACAAGGATTGGATTGATACGGGTCTCAATGTGTCATGGAACTTGTTGAAATTAACCCAATTACCCGCCTTAAATAAGGCACATGAAAATCAAAATAAAACCGATGATATGCGCCGTATGGCACTGGCAATGGCGGTTTTAACCCAAGTGCGTGTGGGGACGCAACGTTACGGCCTATCGTTGGCAGAGCTGAAGTTTTCAGAGGAAAGTCTGCGTGTGGATCAGCGTTTGCTGGATTACGCGCGTTCTGCGGCACAAGCGAAGTTCGACTCCGAATTAGAAGTCATTCGCAACGAAGCCAAAGTATTATTGTCCGAATACCAGCGTCATGTTTCGTATTCCAATGCCCAAGCGGCATGGGGGCGGGTTTATAACTCTGTGGGATTGGATGTCTTACCCCAAACCATTGCAGACCATGATGTGAAAACATTGGCGAACGCTCTGGAAGTGACGATGAAAGATTGGGAATCGGTCGTTTTTAGCGCAAAGAAAAAATGAAGCAATCTATTCTGAAGCAATCAACTTTTTTATTGGCAGCATGGTGGGGTATCTCGGCGGCATCGTGGGCACAATCGACAGCCCCAGCCGCCCCTATGCTAGACCCCAATGCCATTCGGGTCGTATTAACATCGGACATGGAGACGACATTGGTCGCTCCCACTGCGGGACGCATTATTTCCGTGGCCACGGGCGTGGGCATGGTTGTTCCGAAAGGGAAAATCGTTGTCGCTTTTGATTGCAGTGAGCCACAGGCCAAGCTGCAAATGGCAAAAGCCGAACACGCAGGTGTGAAAGAAACGTTTGATGTCAAAACCAGCTTGAGAAAATTGGATGCAGCAGGAGATTCTGAAGTGGCTCTCGCTAAAGCGGGCGTAGAACGGGCGAAGGCTGCTATTGATTTTGCAGCAGTACAAGTATCTCAATGCACGGTTTCAGCCCCTTTCTCGGGTCGTATCGTCAAAACCTACGTGAAAAATTACCAAGGTGTGAATGCAGGTAACCCATTGGTGGAGTTGGTGAGCAATGATGCACTGAAATTGCGGCTCAATGTCCCGTCCCATATGTTGCGTACCTTGAAAGTGGGCGCACCATTTGATGTGGATATCAACGAAACGGGTAAAACGTATACCGCCAAAGTATCTGCGATCAATGCGCGGGTGGATGCCGTTGCACAAACGGTTGAATTGGAAGCACGTTTTACCACCTCGTCCCCTTCTTTATTGGCTGGCATGACGGGTGTAGCGCGTTTTAAATAACAAGCAAAAATATAAAAGTAGTTTTTGATGCAACAACTTTCGGTAGAGATTGAGGCGCGGGCGCGGGCGGCTCTTCATTTAGCGGAGCTACAGTTTTCTATTGCCAACGATGCCTATGGTTTGGTTGGATTTCGCCAAGCCCTTGTTTTTTCAGGTGATGGGGAAGATAGTGCATTGGCTGCCGTTTCTGGTTTGGCACGCCCGACAGAAGATAGTCCCTACCTCATTTGGTTGAATCGAGCTTGGCCTTGGATTTTGACCCGTGTGGATGGTAAGCCCGGTTGGTGTGTGATGCCTCACGAAGGGGAAACCCACATCCGGGAAACCCACATCCCTACAGGTTTGGTTGATGGTTGGTTGGAATGGTGGCCACAGGGTGTTCTGGCACTGCCTTTAACTTCCCGCGCTGGAAAAATCATCGCATGGGTTGGTTTTTTATTGGATGAACCACCCGATGAAGCACAGTTTGCGCTATTGCACCGTATCACGCAAACATGGGCATATTGTTGGGAGATGCTCTCGGCTTCTAAACCCCATATCAGCCTCAAAAATCGGTTCAAACAGTTGTTCCAAGGGAAGAAACTGTGGTTTGCAATAGGAATTCCTTTGGTGATGCTGATTCCGATTCGCCAATCGGCACTCGCTCCGGCAGAGATTGTGGCATTGGATGCCCGCACCGTTGCCGCTCCCTTAGACGGTGTGATTAAAACCGTTGCCATCCGCCCCAACAGCGTGGTGAAAAAAGGGCAGTTGCTTTTTTCGTTAGATGAAACGACATTGAAAAATCGCAAAGAAGTCGCTCAACAATCGGTAGCGGTCGCCGATGCGGAACTCATGGCCGCCACCCAAAAAGCCTTTGATAGCATACAAAGCAAAGGGGATTTGGCATTGCTCAATGGACGAGCCTACGAAAAAAGAGCGGAATTGGCTTCGATACAGGCACAGTTGAAGCGTACCGACGTATTTGCAGAACACGATGGTGTTGCCGTTTTTGGTGACCCCGATGATTGGCTGGGTCGTCCGGTGGTGACGGGGGAGCGCATCATGCTGCTAGCCAACCCCAAAACTCCCGGAGTATTGGTACACATGGCGGTAGCGGATGCGATTAACTTGGAAATGGGCGCAGATGTCAAAATGTTTTTGACGGTTAAACCCCTGTCCCCGATGAATGCCCAAGTTATAGAGACAAGTTACCAAGCCATGTTGTCGCCAGATAACGTAGCGAGCTATCGTTTACGTGCCAAATTGGAAGGTGCTCAGGATTCGCATGGCGATGTCCGTATCGGTTTACGTGGAACGGCCAAAGTGTACGGTGGCTGGGTTCCATTGGGTTATTACGTTCTGCGTCGCCCCTTGGCAAGTTTGCGTGAATGGAGTGGCTGGTGATTCCACTGCGGGAAGATTTACGCTTGCACAGTGCTGCATCCGACCATGAAGGTGCGCCTACATGGTCAATTCAAGACCCTGTGAACAATCGGTTTTACCAAATTGGTTGGGTGGAGTTTGAATGCTTGTTGCGCTGGGGTCAGCCAGATAGCACGCCAGAGAGCATTGCCGAGGATATTGCGACCAGTACGCCATTGGCAGTGGACGCGGAACAGGTCGAAGCATTTAGCCGATTTTTGGATGCACACCATTTATTGCGCCACTCTTTTGCCAATATGAATAAGTTGATGGCGCAAGCGAACACGCCGGGCTGGAGGCATTGGCGTTGGTGGTTGCACCATTATTTATTTATTCGCATTCCCTTGATTCACCCCGAACGCTGGTTGCGTGCCATGCTGCCCTATGTGCTGCCGTTGGTATCCCCCTTGGGAATTACGGTGATGGTGTTGGGAAGTTGCTTGGGGGTGATTTTGGTAGCGCGTCAATGGGATGTATTTACGCACAGTGTGATCGATAGCATCAGCCCATCGGGGGTGGTGGGGTTTGCATTGGCGCTCATCATCTCCAAAACACTGCATGAATTGGGCCATGCGTTGGTATCGACCTACCACCGTGTGCGGGTGGCACACATGGGTGTGGCATTGGTGGTGCTCTGGCCCATGTTGTACACCGATACCAGTGAATCATGGAAGCTGCACTCAGCAAGGCAGCGCCTGCATATATCGTCGGCGGGCATTGCCGTTGAAATGGCATTGGCAGGATTGGCTACATTGGGATGGGCGTTATTGGGTGATGGTGCTTTGCGTCAGGCGATGCTGTATCTTGCTACGACGGGGTGGGTCTTATCATTGGCGTTGAATGTCAGCCCCTTTATGCGCTTTGATGGGTATTACATTTTGTTGGATTGGTTGGATTTCCCCAATCTACACGAACGCGCCGGAGAAGCTGCCCGTACTTGGCTAAGGCGCACGCTGCTGGGTTGGGAGATTCCCGATGCAGAACCTTTTTCAA
>JBDKGR010000152.1:0-5177 GCA_039798085.1 Pseudomonadota bacterium | reverse complement strand
ACGTTATCAGGCCCGGGCGAAAGGCTCAATAAAAAGCTCGCCAATACAAAACTCAGCAGCATAATTTTTCACCCTTTTTTAATTTTTTTGCAATCCATCTTCCACCGCTGCAACACGGGCGCGGCGAATCCAATCACCAATCTTTTCGCCGGTAACGCCCACCGCTTGTGCATTAGCAGCTATCACATTCGTAGCAACGGAGAGCGCATATTCCAACGCCATAAGCAGCCTTGGAGCTTGCGGATACGGCGCATCGTGAAATCCCAAACGCCCCCGTGCATCGCATTCGCAGGCTTGCAAAATCTGGGCAAAACGCGCGGGTTTGCGGATAGCATCGCAGCGTTCCAACAAGCGCACCAGCGCCGCCGCCCCCAAATCGCTGCTGCGGTGGATATTGCCATGCTCCCGCGCGACTACATCCGCCAATTCTTTGCACTCCACCGGAACGCGCAGCCGTTGGCACACGCCTTTGAGCAGCCGCGCACTGCGTTCTTCGTGCCCAATGTGGCGCGGCAAAACATCGGCGGGCGTAGTGCCTTTGCCCAAATCGTGCGTGAGGCAAGCAAAGCGCACGGGCACGGACGCATCCAACTGCGCCGACATATCCAGCACCAGCATGACGTGAACGCCCGTATCCACTTCGGGGTGGTATTCCGCGCGTTGCGGCACGCCCCACAGCCGATTCAATTCCGGCAGCAAATGCGCCAACGCACCGCATTCCCGCAGCACCGTAAACATACGGGACGGCTGTTTTTCCATCAAACCGCGTGCCAATTCCTGCCAAACACGCTCCGGCACAAGGTGATCAACATCGCCGTTTTGCACCATATCGCGCATCAAACACAGGGTTTCGGGCGCGACGCTGAAATCGGTAAAGCGGGCGGCAAAGCGGGCGATACGCAAAATCCGCACGGGGTCTTCGACAAAGGCGGGGCTGACGTGGCGCAGCATTTTTTTTTCAATATCCGCACGACCGTTGTAGGGGTCGATTAAATCATTCAAATCCTTGATAACGCCCGTGCTATCTGCGTAAGTAGCTATGGAATTGATAGTAAGATCACGCCGCGCTAAATCCTCTTCCAGCGTGACATCGGGCGCAGCATAGACGGAAAATCCACGATACCCGGGAGCGGTATTGCGCTCCGTGCGGGCAAGGGCATATTCTTCTTTGGTACGGGGGTGCAAGAAAACAGGAAAATCTTGCCCCACTTGGACAAAACCTTGTTCCAGCATCTGCTGGGGAGTCGCGCCCAGCACCACCCAATCCCGATCTTTGACGGGCAAGCCCATCAAGGCATCACGGACTGCACCGCCTACGAGGTAGGTTTGAATAGGATTCATCGGTGAGGACCTAAAAACTTACTGCCATTGAAATGAATCATGTGTTCCGGCGCATCAGCAATCCACACTTCCGTTTCCCATGCAATATCTTTGGCAAATTTACGGTACGTGGTACGGTCTGGAAAAGCGGTTACAAAAATCAGGTCAGCAGTGCAATGATTGGCAAGTTGAAGCAAAGTTCGCCGGCGCAACTCGGTAATCGGGTTCGCCGTAGTCACGGCTTCAATCAAAAATAACCAATTTTTTGAAGCAGCATAAGCAATTACATCGGGTAATTTATCATGTGCCAACTCAAAAAACTGAAGTTGTTTTAATGCTGCTTGATTGCAGAAAAGGTTTTTATTTTCCGTATCCCCCACATACAAAACTTCTGCACCATACCCAAAAATAGCTAAGAAATTTTCGATGATTTGTTTTTGCAATTCATTATGTTTCCCTGAACTAAATGTCAACGAAACATCGTTATCTATTTGAACTGCTACACGCGCTAAATTACGGGTTTGTGCTAATTCTTGCGCCAATGTCGTGCGCCCTTGCAGAAAATCGGCAACGGCTGCATCCCATTGTGCAGTCCCAAAGGTGCGAATAACGGCAGCAGCTTGTGGGTTGATAGCAAAACCGCGCGTTCCATCATTGGTATTGGCATGGGGATTTTTGGCGCTTTTCAAAATAAGCAGCGCTTCTACGGGCAAAACGAGGTCTTTGCGTCGAATATCATCATAAGAACTATCGGCAATTTTTTCGCCCCAATGGGTATTAACAAAGGCAATAATTTCACGCGATAGCATTTGTCGCGGAGTATCGTTATCTTGGATTTCGTTCCATTGCATGGCAGGTGTTAACCCACCGACTGCAAGAAAAACTTTTGCCATCCGCTCTTTGCGGCGTTCGGTTAACCCCGTGAGCGGAACACCCAGCGCTTCCAAAATAACCCCTGTTTGTTCAATTTTTTTCATTTTAGGCTGCAAGCAAACTTAATTGCACAGGTGTTCGATCCTGTTTTGTAATAGGTGTGATGCTGAAATCTGACCTTATCGGAGATTCCAAATAATCCCGAAAACTCCCCGCAAGGTGGTACGCCAGTAAAGGTGGAACCGCATTTCCTATTTGGTTAAAACAACTGGTTTCACTACCTTGAAATTCAAACCAATCAGGAAAACTTTGTAATCGCGCACCTTCACGCACCGTTAAGCGCCGCCTGCGACCATCGGGTAAAACAATGCGGTGCATATCGCCCGTTGCACCTGCCAAATTGCGGCAAGTCACCGTGCGAGCAGGGCGATGCAAGTGCAAATCCCTTGGGGTAATGCAGCAGGAGGCTTTTTCGTATTTCGCCACATACTGATCCATACTGGGTGTTAAAAATTTGGAATCAGCTGCGACTTGGGTGGCTAATTCCGCAAGGGCTTGTCCCGCCGTGACACGTTGCACCATCGCTGTCGGATAGTGAAAAACACCCCGATGTCCGACCACAATAACGCGCTCACGGTTCTGTGGCACACCGTAATGCACCGCATTGAGCAATCTGAACTCAACCACATAGCCCAACACCTCTAGTTCTCTGAGGATGAGTTCTAGGTAATCTTTATTCCGGTACATCAAACCACGCACATTTTCAAACATCCAAATAGCAGGTTGTGCTTGGCGAATCGCAGAGATAAAGGCAGGGAAACCATCGCGTGCATCACACAAACCATTTTGATAGCCTCCCACACTAAATGGCTGACAGGGAGGACCACCGATTACCACATCGGCTTTTGGAAAAATAGAATGCGCATCGAGTTTAATCCGCACACAAGTCCCCAGCAAATTGTGGCGATAGGTAGCACAACAATCCGCATCCATTTCAAAACCCAAGGTTCTGAAACCTTGTGCTTCAAAGCCCAAAGCCAAACCGCCACACCCCGCAAACAAATCCAACACCAAGGGCTGGGCATGATCGTCATGAGGCTGGGGGTGTAGGGTATTTTCAAGATGTTCGGAATAACTTATCACACCCGACTCAAACGATACGGTTCTTCAAACGGCAAGAAATCCGCTTCGGCTTTGGCTTCATTCACCCACGCTTGCACGGCGGGGAGCGCCAATACGCGCTCAATGTACGCGCTAATCGCTTCCGGCACGGGCAAATGGTAGGTTTTGATGCGGGTGCAGATGGGTGCGAAGTAGGCATCGGCAATCGTGAAATCACCGAATAACATCCCACTTTGATGTTGGTGTTGCTCCAATAGCTCCGTCCACATGGAGATGAGGCGTTGCACATCGGCACGAACGGCGGGTTTGTCGCGCCAGATAATCGCGCCGGCTTCAGGCAGATTCGCCTCAATGTTCATGGGGCAGTTGCTGCGGATTCCCATAAAGCCGCTGTGCATTTCGGCACAGATGCTACGCGCACGGGCACGGGCTTTTTTATCGGCGGGCCAGAGATTTTTTTCAGGGAATTGTTCGGCGACGTATTCCGCAATCGCCAGCGTATCCCACACCGCAAGACCATCGTCTACCGCAAACAGCAGGGGAACTTTGCTGGCAGGATTGACTGCGTTAATGGTTTTACGAAATTGCGAATCCGGTGCAAACGAATCAAACCGCACTTGTACTTCTTCAAACGGAATCCCGGCTTGTTTCAGTAGCACCCACGGGCGCATCGACCAAGACGAATAATTTTTGTTGCCGATATACAGTTGGAGCATATTAATTAGTTACCTCTTTACTCTTTATTTACCACTCAAGTATTCTGCCACCGCAGCCATTTCCAAGGGGGTCATTTTGAAGGCAACTGAGTGCATGATGGAATTATCATTGGCACGTTCACGCTGGCTGAATTGTTTCAACTGGCTTTCCGTGTACGCAGCGTGCTGCCCCGCCAGACGCGGCAAGGTATCGGTTCCTGCGGCATTGGCTCCGTGGCAAGTAGCACACGCGGGCACACCGCTGAACTTGTTGCCATGCGCATAGAGATACGCCCCCACCGATGCCAAGGGCGCATCTTTGGCAGATTCAGCGGTCACAGGTTGCTTGGCAAAAAAGCGACCCAAGGCCACCATTTCATCGGCGGTCAAATTGGCGGCCATGTCGTTCATCGCGCCGCTTTTGCGTTTGCCGGATTTGAAATTGTCCAGTTGTTTGGCGATGTAATCGGCATTTTGTCCCGCCAAACGGGGAAACACTTCGCTAGCCGATTCGCCCTGCGCACCGTGGCAGAGGAAACATGTTCCTCCCACAATTTTTTGGGCGCGTGCTTCGTCCGCTTGCGCCATTGCCTGACCTGTTAGCAGCAGGCACAGACCCGCTGCGATTAAATTTTTGTGAAGATTCATCATCGTAGATTGTGTAATTACGCCAAATACAAGTGGCTATGCCAGCGTATCTGCCCAAATGTTACGCGCCCACGCCATCGCATAGCGCCCTTCCAATTCATTTGCTGACACAGAAACACCACCCGAACCGGGAACGGTCAGCATGGTTTTCTTCTCGGCATCGTAACGGTGAACGCTGGCAACGTGAATCACATCCTCGGGGCTGACAAAGCTGTAGCAGGTATTGTTATAAATCGGCACGCTATTGGGTGCTTCCCCGCTCAACAAAGCCAACACGGCAGCCGCACAGGTTTTACCGTGTTGATTCGCCATGTGACCCGATTTAGGCATCAACGGAGCGATTTGAATCGCATCCCCCAAAATATGGATATTTTTGGCGGCTTTGGATTCAAACGTCAAGAAATCGACTTCGCACCAACGCTGGTTCGCGGTTGCCAAACCCGTTTTCACCGCAATTTCACCCGCCCGCATGGTGGGAAGCACATTGAGTACATTCGCTTTAATGTCGTCATTGAACTC
>JBDKGR010000151.1:0-5179 GCA_039798085.1 Pseudomonadota bacterium | reverse complement strand
CGCGGATCAGAGCCAATGCCTTTGCGGACTTGTTCGATGTCCACACCGACCACATCCGCCAAATTCGCCAGCTCGTTCATAAAGCTGATGCGCGTGGCAAGCATGGCGTTGGCGGCGTATTTGGTGAATTCGGCGCTGCGTACATCCATACCCAAAATACGGTCGTGGTTGCGCGTGAAGGGGGCGTAAAGCTCGCGCATCAACGCCAAAGCCCGCTCCCCTGCCGTGTTGGGATACGTGCCCAAAACGATGCGGTCGGGGCGCATAAAATCGTCAATCGCTGCGCCTTCTTTCAAAAATTCGGGGTTGCTCACCACTGAGAACGAGGGTGCATCCAACGCTACACCGCGCTCCTGCAAAGCGGCATTTACCACCGCCTGCACCTTATCCGCCGTGCCGACGGGAACGGTGGATTTGTTCACAATCACGCGGAATGCGTCCGGTGGCATATGCGTACCGATTGCCGCTGCTGCCGCCAAAACGTATTGCAAATCGGCACTGCCATCTTCATCCGGTGGTGTGCCGACTGCTATAAATTGAATAGCTCCATATACAGCAGCCATGCGCGTATCCGTGGTAAAGCGCAATCTTCCAGCCGCTTTATTACGTGCCACCAATTCTTGCAACCCGGGTTCAAAAATGGGGATTCCGCCCGCGTTGAGCAAGTCGATTTTGCGCGGGTCAATATCCAAGCAGAGCACATGGTTGCCCAGCTCGGCAAGGCACGCACCCGTGACCAAACCCACGTAACCCGTTCCGATAATGGTGATGTTCATCATTTAAATTCCTTGAAATTTTTTCAAATATCGTAACCGTGTACGCACTGCCGCATCACGGTTTTCAATTTTGCTATGTCGTTGTCTGCGATGCCTTGCTGCAAGGTTTCTAAATGCGGTTGTAGCATCGGCAGAAGAATGAAATCTTCCCGCGCCTTCATGATGCGACGGTGCGCGGTGGGAATGGGGTTATCGCCAATCAATAACTCTTCGTAGAGCTTTTCCCCTGGGCGCAAGCCCGTTACCTGAATCACCATATCGCCATGTGGATTGGTTTCATCGCGTACCGTCATCCCTGAAAGTTCAATCATGCGGTGCGCGAGGTCGATAATTTTGATGGGTTCGCCCATATCCAGCACAAACACCTCGCCGCCCGTTGCCATTGCACCCGCTTGCAGCACGAGTTGCGCCGCTTCGGGGATGGTCATGAAGTAGCGCGTGACATCGGCATGGGTCACGGTCAACGGCCCGCCCGCTGCCAGTTGTTGGCGAAACAAGGGAACTACGCTACCACTGGAACCCAGCACATTGCCAAAGCGCACCATGCTGAAACACGTTCCTTGTGGTTGGGCGTGGGCGAAGGCTTGCAACACCAATTCGGCCAAGCGCTTGCTCGCGCCCATGACGTTGGTCGGGCGCACCGCTTTGTCGGTGGAGATAAGAACAAAGCTCGCCACTCCCGCAGCCATCGCCGCTTGTGCGGCATACAGCGTGCCAAACACATTGTTTTCAATCCCAATCACGGGGTTCGATTCGACCAAAGGAACGTGTTTATACGCCGCAGCGTGGTACACCGTGTGCGGTTGGTAGCGGTGAAAAATGGCGGTCAAACGCGGGGCATGGGTCAGATTCGCCAAAATAGGAACCAAATCCACCGCCAGATGGTGCGATTGAATCGTATGGTTCAACTCATGGTGAATGGCATAAAGATTGAATTCCGATTGATCCAACAACACCAGTTGGCGCGGTTGTTGCCCCAGAATTTGGCGACACAACTCGCTGCCAATACTGCCACCCGCGCCTGTAACCAAAATCACTTTGTGCTGGATATTGTGCGCGAGCAATTCGGTATCGGGCGGAACGGGGTCACGCCCTAGTAAATCTTCAATATCCAGTTCTTTGAAATCCTGCACCCGCACGCGCCCACTCGCCAAATCCGCCCAATCGGGCAAGATGCGAATGTGAACGGGAAAAGTGCGCAGATTTTCGATAATCGCTTTGCGCCGTGTGCGTGAGGCGTTGGGCAGTGCCAACAGAATATCGGTGATTCCGTGTTTGGTAATCAATTCGGTGATTTGTTGGTACGCAAAAACCGGAACGCCGTTGATGTTACGTCCCACCTTGGTCGCATCATCATCCACAAAACCAATGAGTTGAAATGCCCCACCCATGCCCATTCCCATTGCCGATGCAGTTTGCGCACCGGCTGTACCGGCACCAAAAATCAGAAAACGCTGGGAAGATACTGTACCTGCGGTTGCCAGCCAAAATCGCGCCAACGCACGGCTGGTTCCGACCAACATAAAGAAGATAAGGGGCTGCAAAATCCCCAAACTACGGGGTACGCCTAGCCATTGCGCCCATAGCAGAATCGACAATAACAAGAGACCGTACAACGCACAGGCTTGGGCGATGGCGAACAAAGCGGCTTGTCCGGTGTAGCGAAAAATCGCACGGTATAACCCGAGGCGGATGAATACCGGAATCGACAACAGAGGCGCTAAAAAATAAACCCCCCACTGCGCCTCTTCAGGGTAGTGGAGGGTATCTAAACGCAGCGAGAAAGCCAGCCACGTTGCTAACAATGAAAGACCAATATCTAAGCCAAGTACAGTGAGTCGCTTAATGGAACGAGACCACCCCAGAACTGTACTTTGCATCCCAACCTACCAACCGATTAGTGAGCGATGGCGAATTGGTCTTTGGTGCTACCTTGGGCAATCAACGCGCTCAACCAACGGGGAGTCAAACCACGACCACTCCATTCTTCACCGTTAGGGCCACGGTATTTGGCTTCAACGGGAGGACGTGCGGTTTTCACTTTGTATTTGCGAGTGATTTTCTCTTCGCCTTTAACGCCTTTAACTGCGGTAGCTGCCGAAAAGAGTTTTTCAATACCAGCTTCATTAGCGGCACTACGCAACTGTTTAGCGGTGATATTGAACGCTTGCATTTTGGCAAGGATGTCGGCAACCGTTGCATCAAAATCACGGGCTTTAATGTCCGCTTCTTGCTGCTTCAACATTTCAATTTGTGATTGGATTTCAATCAATGAGCTCATGGTGTTTCCTTACGTTAAAAATGGATTGGATTCAATGGACGACATTATCGCGCCGAATTACCTTCAGAAAGGTAAGAAAGATTATTTTAATATCAAATCGCAAAGATTGGCGCTGAAGATACTCCAAATCAAACGCAACTTTTTGAGGAATGGGGAGTTCGTCTCGCCCATTTATTTGCGCCCAGCCGGTCAATCCGGGAACCAAACGCTCAATACCGTACTGGGTGCGCAGGGCAATCAAATCTTGCTGATTAAATAGCGCCGGTCGGGGGCCCACAAAACTCATATTCCCTTGAAATATGCTCCACAACTGGGGCAACTCATCCAAACTGGATTTACGCAAAAAACTACCAATGGGTGTCAAATAGTCAGCGGGATTGGTGAGCAAATGGGTTGCGACGGCTGGAGTATCGGTGCGCATAGTCCGAAATTTGGGCATCTGGAAAAGGGTATTATTGCGCCCCACGCGCGATGACCAATACAAAATAGGTCCGCGCGATGTGAATGCCACCGCCAATGCCACCAGCACCATTGGAATACAAACCAACCCCAACACCCCAAGGGCTAGGAAAATATCCATCCCACGTTTGAGTTTCAGTTTCATATTGTTATCAGAGCTATCGGACATTGCTCAGACCTTCCGCAAAAATTCTAAGAGCTTGAGGGGATATTTGCTCAAAATTTTGAACCAGTTGGTAGCAATGCCGTTTTCTCGGCACGCACGCATAACTTCTTGGTTTAACAATAAGGTATTGCGCAACCCGCCCGTGCTTACGCCCCCCATGCGCATTCTGACCATCACCTGTGAAAGATAACGGTACGCTAAGGTATTGTCGGCAAAAAATCGGGCGACCAATTCAAAATCGCCCGCAATGCGATAGTGGGTTTTGAATGTGCCTTTTTGGATAAAAAGACTGCGCCGTAAAAATAAAGTAGGGTGTGCGGGCATCCATCCCCAAGCAATCCGTTGGGGGGTAAAACGATGGGAACGATACCTCCGAATCGATTTCTCCGGCTGCTCCGAATGAAAAAACTCGGTATCCCCAAATACCGCATCCACATTTTCCAAAATAAAGGGGCGTGCCACTTCTGCCAAGATGCTATCGTTCGCATAATAATCATCGGCATTCAAAAAACCCACCACATCCCCCGTTGCCAGACGCAACCCTTTATTCATGGCATCGTAAATCCCTTGGTCTGGTTCGGATAACACCACAATCCCAGAACGCCCATATTTTCTAGCCAAATGAACCGTATCATCGGATGAACCGCCATCAATAATAATATGCTCGATGTGGGGGTAACTTTGCTTTCTCACCGAATTTAAGGTATCCGTAATCGTGACAGCGCTATTGTAACAAACGGTAATGATGGTGATTTTAATAGTCATGTTTTTATGAAAACTTGCGTGAATGTACTTCACGGTAAAACTGTACCGTTTCAGCAAAACAACGATCCCACGAAAATTGACGCGCCTGTATAAGGCCAGCGTGGATAATTTTTTGCCGCAATTCAGGGGAAGATAAGCGTTCTATTTCACAAGCCAAGGCGCGGGAATTTATATCATTCACCATTAAGGCGGCATTTCCAGCAACTTCTGGAAGAGAGGATACGGCAGTGGTAATAACAGGACAACCCGCCTGCATCGCCTCCAATACAGGAATACCAAAACCTTCGTAACGAGAAGGATAGATTAAACAATAGGCTGCATTGTACCGTTCGTTCAATTCAACGCCAGATAACCCAGATAAATGCAAATAGCGTGCCGGTATTTTTTGTTGTAACTGTAACTTTTCATTGTTGTTCAAATTGCCACCACCCACCATCACTAAACGCAAATGCGGGAAATTGACCAATGATTCCACCACCAAATGAAAGTTTTTATAAGAACTGCGATCACCTACAAATAAAACGTCTTTTTTAAGATTGTTATCTTTATTCGGTAGAGGATAAAATACCTCGGATGCTCCTAAGTAAATAACTTTAATTATCTTCGGGTTGATTTGAGGAAAAAAATACAGTAAATCCCTTTTGGTGTTTTCTGATACACAAATGATGCCATCTGCGTGTCGAATCGCCCAACCCTTTTGGGCATGATGCAGCCATTTTCGCCAACCCCGTA
>JBDKGR010000150.1:0-5216 GCA_039798085.1 Pseudomonadota bacterium | reverse complement strand
CCCATAACCTTCCCCACTTTGGAGACATACGCTATGAGTCCTAGCGAAATTTATAACGTCGTAGTAGAAGCCGCAAAAAACATCGGTGCAGTGGGTGCAGCCACTGCCGTTCTGACGGGTGCGGCTGGTGCTGTGGGCAAAGCAGCGTTTGAAAGTTTGAAAGCGTGGTTTTCTAAAACCTTTGGCGGTGAAGCAGAAATTACCAAGCAATTAACTGTTTTAGAAACCAATCCCAACGATACCACCACCCAAGCCCAATTCCGCACTGCTTTGGAACAACACGCTACGCAGCTTCAAAATGTTGAATTGGTGAAAATTATTCAATCCATGAAGCAAAATTCAGGCACGACTTATAACCAGTATGCTGAAAATATTAAAAATGTTTCGATTAGCGGTGGTGTCAATAATTTTAGCTTTTGATGGTACTATATGGGCTGGTTTTCTCAAATTGCGGATAAGATAAATAATATCTTTATTTCAGGTGGTACAAATACCTTTAATACTGGTTTCGATGCCGCAGGGGTTGCCCAAATCGTAGCAGCCAGTCACGGCGTTACGGATAAACAGTCGATAGACGCAATCACCCAAGCGATTAAAGCTATCGGTACAACCAATGCAACGCCTTCTCAAATTAAAGCCGCATTAGAAGCATTGCAAACAGGCGATGCAAAGAAAGCCGCCGCTTTATTTGAAAAAGAAACCGAACGCACCGAATTAGCCGCTAAAGAAGGTGCAGAAGCCTACCGCAATTTAGGTGCTTTAGCCTTTTTAGACGACACCCAAAAATCCCTCAAAGCCTACCGCCGCGCCACCCAGCTAGACCCTGAAAATGCGGATGGATGGAATCGGTTAGGGCGTTTATTGCAGCGCACAGGTGAATTAGACGAAGCCATTAACGCCTATCAAACCGTTTTGCGTTTGGGGCAAGAACATAAAAACCAACAAGAAATTGCAGTGGCTTACGGCAACCTAGGCGAGGTGTACCGAATACGCGGTGATTTGGATAAGGCGGTGGAGTATTACAACAAGGGTTTGAAAATTGATGAAGAATTGGGGCGTAAAGAAGGAATAGCGGCTAAATATGGCAACCTAGGCGTTGTGTACCAAACGCGCGGTGATTTGGATAAGGCGGTTGAGTATTACAACAAGGCTTTGGAAATTGGTAAAGAATTAGGGAATAAAGAAAGAATAGCAATTCAATACGGCAACCTAGGCATTGTGTACAAAACGCGCGGTGATTTGGATAAGGCGGTTGAGTATTACAACAAGGCTTTGGAAATTGATGAAAGTCTTGGAAATAAAGAAGGAATAGCAAGGCATTACGGCAACCTAGGCATTGTGTACCAAACGCGCGGTGATTTGGATAAGGCGGTTGAGTATTACAACAAGGCTTTGGAAATTGGTAAAGAATTGGGAAATAAAGAAGGAATAGCGATTCAATACGGCAACCTAGGCATTGTGTACCAAACGCGCGGTGATTTAGATAAGGCGGTGGAGTATCACAACAAGGCTTTGAAAATTAGCGAAGGTTTGGGCGATAAAGAAAAAATGGCTGCCATTTACGGCAACCTCGGCATTGTGTACAAAACGCGCGGTGATTTGGATAAGGCGGTTGAGTATTACCACAAGTCTTTGAAAATTGAAGAAAGCCTTGGGCATAAGGAAGGCATGGCGATTCAATTCAACAATTTGGCAGCTCTTTACAAAACCAAAAAAGATTACAAGCAAGCGCGGGAATACTGGGAAAAAAGCCTTGCGTTGTTCCAAGCCCTTGGCAGCCCAAACGCCAAAAGGGTGCAGAGCGACTTGGATAGGTTGCCGCGATAACCTTGGGGGATGCGGGGGTGGGGGATTGCGTCTTTACAATTCGGGTTTGTAACCATTCTTTGAAACATCCCCATGACCTTGCAACTGCAATCCATCCTCGACACCGCGTGGGACAACCGCGCTAACATCACCTTGCAATCTGCCACCGCCGAAGTGCGCGATGCGGTGGAACACGTTATTCACCAACTGGATACGGGCGCGTTGCGCGTCGCTACCCGTGACGGCGTAGGGCAATGGACGACCCACCAATGGATTAAAAAAGCGGTTTTGTTGAGCTTTCGCCTGCGCGATAACGAAATTATCCAATCCGGCGATTTGGGCTTTTACGACAAAGTGCCGACCAAGTTTTCGCACCAATCCGCTGACGAAGTGCGTGCTACTGGCGTTCGCATTGTGCCGCCAGCGGTGGCACGGCGCGGTAGCTTCATCGCCCGCAACACCGTGTTGATGCCCAGCTTTGTGAACATCGGCGCGTATGTCGATGAAGGTTCGATGGTCGATACATGGGCGGCGGTCGGCTCCTGCGCCCAAATCGGCAAAAACGTGCATTTGAGCGGCGGCGTGGGCATTGGCGGCGTACTCGAACCCATGCAAGCCAACCCCACTATCATCGAAGATAACTGCTTTATCGGCGCACGTTCTGAAGTGGTAGAAGGCGTGATTGTGGAAGAAAATTCCGTGCTGTCGATGGGCGTTTACATCGGTCAAAGCACCCCGATTTACGACCGCGCTACCGATTCCGTGAGCTACGGTCGCGTTCCAGCGGGTTCGGTGGTGATTAGCGGCACGTTGCCCAAAGAAGGCGGAAAATACAGCCTCTACGCAGCCATCATCGTGAAGCGCGTGGACGCGCAAACCCGCGCCAAAACCAGTTTGAACGATTTGCTGCGGGATTAAATAGAAGAAAAAGGGATTCAAAATGAGCACCACGATGGGAACCATGGAACGCATTCTCCGCCTGATGGGGGAGAAAAAAGCCTCGGATGTCTATCTTTCCGCCCACGCCCCCGCGACCATCAAAATTAATGGGCTATGCGTCCCCATCAACAACCAAGTTTTGCCGCCGGATGCCACACGCAATTTGCTGGCGGAGGTCGTTCCAGCCCACCGCATGAAAGAGCTGGACGAAGAGGGTGAGCTGAATATGGCGATTCCTATCAGTGGTGTGGGGCGCTTTCGTTTAAGCGCCATGCACCAGCGCGGATCGGTGGCGGCGGTGTTTCGCTACATCACATCCGATATTCCGCCGCTTGCCAGCCTCAATGTGCCACCCATTTTGGCGGATTTGATTTTAGAAAAACGCGGACTACTCCTCATGGTCGGAGCAACGGGAGCGGGCAAAAGCACGACTTTGGCGGCGATGATGGATCATCGCAATGCCCGAATGTCGGGGCATATTTTGACGATTGAAGACCCGATTGAATTTCAATTTACCAATAAAAAATCGGTGGTAAACCAGCGCGAGATTGGAACGGATACCCAATCGCTCACTATCGCACTCAAAAATGCGCTGCGCCAAGCGCCGGACGTGATTTTGATTGGCGAAATACGCGACCGTGAAACCATGTCGGCAGCGATTGCTTACGCGCAATCGGGTCACTTGTGCATCGCCACCATGCACGCGAATAACAGTTACCAAGCGCTCAACCGAATTTTGAGCTTTTATCCGGTTGAAGTGCGCCAAACTATGTTGGGTGATTTATCCGCGTGTCTCAAGGCCGTGGTTTCGCAGCGCCTTTTGCGCACCATCGCGGGCAGCCGTGCCGCAGCGGTGGAGGTATTGCTCAATACCAAACTCATTGCCGAGATGATTGGCAAGGGAGATTTTGGTGAGGTCAAAGAAGCAATGGAAAAATCCATGGCCGAAGGTTCTCAATGCTTTGAAGCCGATATTGCCCGTTTGATCCAAAGCGGTGTGGTCGAACGCAAAGAAGGTCTAATCAACTCGGATTCGCCCACCAATTTAATGTGGCGGATGCAAAATGATTTCAGCAAAACCGCCAAAATCATCGACGAACCCGATGATGAGCCGGATGAACCTTCCTTCACCGAGATTACTTTGGACGTAAAGAATTAACACCATGAAACACCATGAAATTGCTTGAACTCATCGAAACCGGCGCGGAAGAATTTATTCAAGCCGGACTCTCCTTCGGACACGGAACCAGCAATGCCTTCGAGGAAGCCGCTTGGCTCACCTTATGGAGCTTGGGCTTGCCATTGGATACGCCCCTAGAGGGTGCAGATTCTCACGCCAATAAGCCCATAACCCTTACAGAATGTGCAACAGTTGCTACACTTTTTGAAGCACGCATCGAAACCCGCCAGCCCGCTGCCTACCTCACCAAAGAGGCATGGTTGCAAGGTTTCGCGTTTTACGTGGATGAGCGCAGCATTATTCCGCGCTCGCTCATCGCCGAATTGTTGGTGGATGGGAGTTTGGATTATTGGCTCACCGAACGTACCCAGCGCGTGCTGGATTTGTGTACGGGCAATGGCAGTTTGGGCATTATTGCGACGCAGGTCTATCCCGAGATAGCGGTAGTGGGCGCGGATATATCACCCGATGCACTGGAGGTTGCCGAGATTAACGTGGGGCTTTACGGCTTATCTTCGCGCATGGCACTCGTGCAATCCGATGGTTTGAAGGCGGTAGAAGGATCATTTGATTTACTCCTCTGCAACCCGCCCTATGTGAACGCGCAAAGCATGAGCCTTCTCCCTGCCGAATACCGTGCTGAACCGGAATTGGCATTGGCGGGTGGATCGGATGGCATGGATTTCATCCGCACTCTGTTGCGCGATGCTCCCCAGCACATGAACGAAAACGCCGTACTGGTACTAGAAATCGGCAACGAACGCGAAAATTTTGAAACCGCCTTCCCCGATATAAGCGCCCACGCGATTTGGCTCGAAACCAGCGCGGGAGAAAATCAAGTGGTGCTGCTGGAAAAAATCGTTCTCACCCTAGGATGAATCGCCCTAATCCTATTCATCCGATCTCCCAAAAAACACCGCTTGCATACACGCTGCTACCCGTTTCATGGCTGTATGCGGGGCTGGTGAGGCTTCGGCGGTGGTTGTATCAACAGGGGGTTTTCACCATTCACCGCGTGCCCGTTCCAGTGGTGGTGGTGGGTAATGTGGTGGCGGGTGGCGCAGGAAAAACCCCGACCGTCATCGCGCTGGTGCGGCATTTCCAGACGCAAAATAAAAAGGTGGCAGTCGTTTCACGCGGCTATGGACGTAAAACCAAAGATTGCCGCGAAGTCCAACCCGAGGACTCCCCGACCGATGTTGGTGATGAACCACTGCTGATTCGGAAAAAGACCCATGTTCCCGTTTTTGTAGCGCCAACCCGTGCAGTGGCGTGTATTGCGCTGTTATCG
>JBDKGR010000149.1:0-5294 GCA_039798085.1 Pseudomonadota bacterium | reverse complement strand
CGAGCAAACAAATCGCCAAATATGTGCCGATTGCGGGGCAGGCAGTGAGTGCCGTGCTGTCCTATACCGCCATGCGCTACGTTTGCAATCAGCATATTGACGATTGTGTTCGGGTCGCTGCCCAAGTAGAAGCCTTAATGCTGACGCACCCGTGAACGCACCATTTCAATCGCGTTGTTGTAGATTTCGGTTAAGCCCGATTCACTTTTTACGGTGATGCCAAGGTTTTGCAACAATCCATCATGCAAACCATACACACAGCCATGTACGGTCACATCCTGCCCACCAATCCACGCATCTTGCAGCACCGTGGTTTGGGTGACGTTGACTACTTGTTCGATGGCATTGAGTTCACACAGAGCATCGGAACGCGCTGCATCGGGCAGGCTCAACAGTAGCTGGCGGTGGCGGTGGCGTACATCGCGGATATGGCGCAACCAGTTATCCGCCAAGCCAACGCGCTTACCTTCTAACGCCGCATTGACCCCTCCGCAACCATAGTGCCCCACCACCATGATATGGGCGACTTTCAAGTGCTCTACGGCAAACTGGATGGTGGAAAGTACGTTCAAATCCGAATGCACTACCACATTGGCAATGTTGCGGTGAACAAAGACCTCCCCGGGGGCTAGACCAATAATCTCATTCGCCGGAACGCGGCTATCGGAGCAACCAATCCACATATAGTTCGGTTTTTGCTGTGCTTTCAAGCCAGTAAAGAACCCCGGACGGCGGGCTTCCATTTCAGCAGCCCATTTCCGGTTATTGGCAAAGAGATCGTTAAGCGAGTCAGGAGCTAAGGCAGACATAGAATCATCCAATCATTAAATACGTACCAAATACGCAGTTGCTTCTACCATGCCAACTTTACAAAAGATTTTTTCTCTCTCCCAACTCCCTGTACGTATTCTCCCCTTTGCGCGTGTGGTTTGGATGGTAGCCCTCTTTATGCTATCGGCCACACTGATGCGTTGGACACTGTACGCCGCCTATCCTGCCGATTTTCAGATGCTAGATGCTGCGCAGGTGATAAGCGCATTCGGGGTGGGTTGGCGTTTTGATATTTCCATGATCTTGGGCATGGTCATTTTCCCGCTGTTGTTTTTGCTACTGCCCTTTCAATGGAGCCACCATCGTTACTGGCAGCGCTTCTGGCAATGGCTTATTTATGGTTTCTTGTTGATTTTTATTGGCATGATGGCGGTAGATACCGTCTATTTTGGCTATGTACATCGCCATATTGGGTCGGAAATCAATACCTTGGCAAATGATATGCCCTCCATGATCGGAATCGCTCTGCGCCAATACAGCGGTGTTTTACTGGGTTTTGGATTGGGTGCGGTTGTCTTGGGGGGGGTGTGGCACGCCGTTTTTGCTTCGTTACCCGTAGCACCAGCATCCCCTTGGCAGCGGCTGGTGATGTTGCCCATCGTATTCTTGTTGATGCTGGTCGTGGCACGGGGGGGCGTGGATGGTAAACCGATCAGTGTGGGCGAGGCTTTTTTCTCCAACACACCCGCCCAAGGGTATTTGGCGTTGAATGGTGCGTTTGCTTTATCACGCGCGTTGCTAGAAGAACCACCAGCACTCAAGGATTTTATGCCTCCTACACAGGCACACGCTTTGGTGCAGACATGGTTATCAGGCTATCACGGGAATTTTTCTGAAGCTGAATACCCGCTGTACCGCATGATGCCCCCCTCCACCACGCACCAAGATAAGCCTAAGCCGAATGTCGTAGTTTTGATGCTGGAAAGTTGGGGCGCACAGCATATTAACGCTGAAACCACCCCCAATTTTCATGCACTCATCCAAACAGGGCGCTTATATAGCCGTTTTTATGCCAATGGTCAGCGTTCGATTCAAGGTGCGGCGGCGATTTTGGCGAGTCAGCCCACTTTTTCTGGAATGCCTTTTCTAGGGGAGGGGTTAGAGCAAAATCGCCAAAGTTTTATGGGGGAAGTGGCGCGTTCACAAGGCTACGAAACCTTTTTTCTGCAAAGCAGTGAACATGGTTCATTGCGTTTTGATGCGATTGCTGCCCGTGCTGGATTTGATACGTATAAAGGTGCAGAAGATATTCCTAATCTGCACGAAAAACCCAAACCCCCTATGACATGGGGAACATGGGATCACAATACCTTTCAAGCAGCACACCAATTATTTGCGGCGGCATCGGATGCGAAAAAACCTTTTTTGGGGTTTATATTTACCTCTTCTACCCACACGCCTTGGCTTACTCCCGATGCACGCTTTGAAAAATTCAAAGAAAATGGTAAAAGCGACAAGGATCAATTTCTTAATTCTCTTTATTATGCGGATTGGGCATTAGGAGAATTCATGCAATCTGCCAAAAAATCAGGGTATTATGATAATACAATTTTTATTCTAACCGCCGACCATGCTGATGAATTTGTAGAAAATCCCGATCATATTCCCAATTTGTACCATATCCCTTTATTGATAGTAGGGCCTAAAATAAAATCGGGTGTGGATGAAACATGGGGTAGCCAATTCGATATTCTTCCTACCCTTATAGATATAGGTGGTTGGAAAACACATTATGCGGGTTTGGGGCGATCTTTATTCGATAACAGCCGACCCGAAGCGCGTGCTAGTTTGGGCATACGGGGCAATGAATTGGATTGGATTACGCTGGATGGATGGGTATCCCACAATTTAGAACGGGTACAAGGTCATAGCAAGGGAATGTCGCAAGAACGGGTTGCAAAAATCACGCAGCAGTTGCTGGCAACCTACCAAACAGCGAGTTATGCACAGGCACATAATCGCATTGCACCACCTTCGCCACCTGTGCAGCCTAAATCGCGCTAACGCTAACGCAACGTCGGCGTAGTCGTCAGCACTTCTTCAATCACGGTGCTGCCTTCGGCTACGCGCAGTGCGCCCGCTAGCCGCAGCGGACGCATTCCATCGGCAATCGCTTGGCGGCGAAGTTCGTCGATTTGGGTGTTGGCGGTGATTTTGGTTTTGAACGCATCGCTCACCACCAATAATTCGTATAAACCCATACGTCCTCTAAATCCCGTCATGCGGCAATCCACACAGCCCACGGGTTGATAGGGTTTGTACGTTCCGCTCAAACTCCACGGCTTCGTGAGTTCACTCAGCATTTCGCGTGGCGATTGCTCATCGGGTTGCTTGCAGTGTACGCACAACGTCCGCACCAAGCGCTGCGCCAAAATTCCCAGCAGCGTTGCACTGAGCAAATAGTGCGGAATCCCCAATTCCAACAAGCGCGTAACCGCCGAGGGCGCATCGTTCGTATGCAGCGTAGAAAACACCAAATGCCCCGTGAGCGCCGCTTGCACCGCCATTTCTGCGGTTTCCAAATCCCGAATCTCGCCCACCATGATGATGTCGGGGTCTTGCCGCATCAGCGCTCTTAACCCTTGCGGAAAGCCAAAATCCAGCATCGGCTGCACCTGCGTTTGGTTGAACGAGGGTTCAATCATTTCGATGGGGTCTTCTACCGTGCTGACGTTCACCTCCTCGGTCGCCACGCGCTTCAAAGTGGAATACAGCGTAGTCGTTTTCCCCGAACCCGTAGGGCCGGTGACCAAAATAATGCCGTGCGGACGCTTCAATAATCCTTCCCAGCGCTGCGCATCGTGGTGGGAAAAGCCCAAAGCGTCCAAATCCTTCGCCGTGTTATCGGGGTCGAAAATCCGCATCACCATTTTTTCGCCAAACGCGGTGGGAAGCGTAGAAAGGCGCATTTCGACCTCATCGCCACTTAAATTGCGGGTTTTGATGCGCCCATCTTGCGGGCGACGTTTTTCGATTACGTCCATACGTCCCAGCAATTTAATACGCGCCGTCATCGCGTTGTGAACACCCATTGGCATTTGGTACACCTGATGCAGCACGCCATCAATGCGAAACCGAATCACGCCCTGTTCGCGCCTTGGCTCTAAATGAATATCGCTGGCACGCTGATCAAACGCATATTGCCAAAGCCAATCCACCACCTGCACCACGCTTTGATCGTTGGCATCCAGTTGCTTGGTGGTACGACCCAATTCGACCAGTTGTTCAAAGCTACCGCCCGCGTTATTGCCCGATTTGTTCGCGGCTTTCACCGATTTGGCAAGGGCAAAAAACTCGGCGGTATAACGCTGAATCTCCTGCGGATTCGCCAGCACACGGCGCACAGTGCGGCGCGATTGGCGTTCCACTTCTGCTACCCAATCCACCACAAAGGGCTGCGATGTGGCAACCGTGACCTCATTGAACGTGACTTGGACGGGCAAAATGCGATGGCGTTCGGCGTAGGCTGCGCTCATGGTATCGGCGACCTTGCTGACATCGACCTTGAGCGGGTCAATCCGCAGGTATTCCATGCCCGTGCGCAACGCCAGCCACTGGGTGATGAGTTCAATATCCAATACTTTGTTATCCGACTGCCGCCGTATCGACACCGCTGCCAGCCGCACCAGCGGATGCTGCACGCTCTCAGCCTGCGCACAACGGGCGATGGTGCGCTGGGCTTGCTCTTCTGAAATCACGCTATCGGCACGCAGCCATTCGACTAGGGTGCGCCAATCAATGGGATTGCTCATGATAAAGATTCTAAAGATTCCACATCAAACCCTACGATATTGCGTTTTTTCTTGCTAAATTCTACGCCGATTAAATGAATGGGTTCATTGCGATTGCGGTATTTATCGGCATAGCCTTTATTTTTAATTTGTGCCAATGCTTTACCTTTGGGTGATAATTCAACGACTTTGAATTCAAAAATATAAACGTTCGCATTGAATAATATCGTCATGTCGATACGCCCTTGATTGGTAATATCTTCTAATAGAATATCCAAACCCAACGCCGCAAAATGGCTGTAAAAGATGCTGGCATAATAGCCTTCGTATTGGGCGATGGGGCTATTGCGATACCAATCGTTTGGAATGCTAGCAAAGAAAGCGTGGAATAAATCTTTTAATCCTGCAAGATTGTTCTCTTTCAACAATCCATATAAGCGATAGGCATTTTTTCCATACTGGGCATCGGACTGCATAAGCTGCTGCAATAAAACACCATTCAGGCTTGCCCGTACTTCCCGATTGGGGTAACGCAAACTCACTTGCGTGAAACCCGGAAGATAATCCACATGGTCAATTGTTAAATAACCCGCTTGAAACATCAATGCTTCAATGGGAATATGATCGACATCAAAGGTAGAAAGCAGATTTTCCGGTGCAACCATTTTTTCAAGTTCTGGCGTAAACTGTTGGCGTTCACTTAACAGTTTGACTAAAAATGTAGGTGTGCCG
>JBDKGR010000148.1:0-5461 GCA_039798085.1 Pseudomonadota bacterium | reverse complement strand
ATTCGGATGCTGGCGAATCGCGGCAATATGGCGATTGTGCTGGTCGAACAGTATTACGATTTTGCCGAAGAACTCGCCGACCAATACATCGTCATGGAACGGGGAGCCGTCATCGCCCAAGGCAAAGGCCACGAAATGGAAACCAAGGGTGTGCGGGATATGGTGGCGATTTAATTCTTTTTGCTGGATAGAATGATTTATCAGTGTTCGCTATCTTTTGAGAACCCTTATTCACATTCAAGGAATATCCAGCATGCAATGTTTTCCAGCTTTTCCTCGGCGGGCAGTTGCGACCGCGCTTCAGATTTTAGGTGTGGGGGCTTGTGTGTTTACCATGCAGGCACAGGCACAAACGGTTCCAGAGGGAGCAGACCACGCCACTCAGAAATTGAACAACGCATGGGATATGGCAACCCCATCGGATGTATTTCCCCTGTTGTGGACGCATAACTTGGCTGCGGCAACGGTGACCAATGGGATCATGAATGCTACGTCACGCGATAGCGATCCCCATTTTTGGTTGCAGTTTCCCCCTATTCCATCCGCTATGGTTCCGCCCAATCTGGCGCAGACACCCATAGATGCCAACACCTACACCCGCTTATCGTTCTTAATGTGGTTACCGGAATCTACCTTACCCGGAAGCAGCAATGGGCGTTTGGTTTGGCACAAAGGGGGAAGCACCGTAGCCGCATTTGATGCTGCTTATTCGGAAAGCTCCTTGTTTCCGGTATACCCGGGGTGGCATTTGTATGATTTTGATCTTGCCGCCATGACTCCTTCTAAGGGGAGTGCGTGGGCAGGTGAGTTATTCGGTTTGCGCATTGACCCTTGTGTGGGGTGTGCTGTTCCCTTCAAAATAGATTGGGCAAGGTTATATAACGATAAGAGTACAACCTCTTCAGTTTCCCTTCCCTCTGGTAAAACCCACGCGCTGGCGCAGGTATTGCCTACGGGATCAACCCAGCCAGTGACTACGGTTTTACCTGCTTCTGGGGGTCTGGTTTCGGTCGCTCGGTTACCCGCTGGAAGCTATCCAATCGCTCCTTTTACGGATGTTGATTACGCTTTAACCCAGCGTGGTAAAGCATGGGATTTCAGTGTGTTGTCAGATACCTTGACCATCAGCGGCATCAGTATTGTGAGTGTGGACAATAAAGGGATTACCGCATTTACCAACAATCCCGATCCTTTCATTTTGCTAGATGTCCCTAATCTCAGTCCGATTGATGCGAGTAAGTACCGCCATATCGCTATCGACATGACATTAACCAATGTGCCCGATCAAGAATCCGGTTTGGTCGTGTGGTGGGGGGATGCGTCAGCCACCGTGCGCCATCCCAGTGCATTCATACCCGTACAAAGCGGTCGCAAGACGTACCGCATTGATTTAGGAACTTCGACGAATTGGCAGGGGTTGGTGAAAGCCTTGCGGATTGATCCTCTCAATGGCCCCAATGCAGGCGGCGGATTTGCTTTTACTCTGCATGGTGTGACGCTAACCACAGCCAGTGGTGAGCAAGAAACCATCACATTCAATAATCAACCTCTGGTTATCAATGCGCGACCCACGGTTCAAATTGTGTCGCCCGGATTTACCACGGGGGATGATTACGCCTTGGTGGAACAGGGTAAATCGTGGTTTTTGAATCAAGATCAGGTCAAAAAACCGACATTGAGCAATTTGGCAGGCTGGGAATATGTGACACAAATTCCTGAAATCAACGCAACTGGACAATTTTTCCATGCCAGTTCACTTCCCGCAGCACCGGGGCATACGGAGGGTGACCCCCAAGCGTTTTTGGTCTTTCAAGAAAATACCAAGCCCATTGCAGCCGATACCTACCGCTGGTTGGGTTTTGATTTGTATGTGCCGATGGATGCCAGTAATCAAGACGAATTAACGAAGGGCGCGGTAGGACGTGTGGCTTGGAAAAAAGATGATGTGGATGCGGGTCTCACTACGGACGATATTGTTCTCATGCCCGGTTTACAGCGTTACTGGCTGGATATGAACAAAGTGGTTTATGAACCTGCTTCCAGTCGCACTTGGTCGGGCTTGGTGCGTTATTTGCGTATTGATCCGTTGGAATTCCCGACTCCAAGGCATTTTTACGTGGGGCGCACGGAACTTCGTTCCACACCCATGTCCCAGTACATCTTACCGCTCACACTGGCATTGAACGATGCGGAGGGGGATGCGATGTCGATGACGGTGCGTGCGGGTTCAACCGTTATTACCACTGCCCAAGGTTTAAAGAATGGCACGCATTCCTTGTTCGCCGGTGTGGGTAGTTTGCCAACCGGAGAGCATTCACTAACGGTTGAGGTCTCGGACGGCAAGAGCAGCATCACCCAGCAAGCGGAGGTGAGTTTCATCAAATTGCCAATGGGTAGTGGCGTACCAGCCCACCAAGTGAAAGCCGCCGATCGCATTTTCCAGTGGGCAGAAGCATTGACAGCAGGGTCGTTGGGAACATCCACACCATCGGCGATGAGTCCCGCTTGTCCAGTCGGTGTACCGGGTAGCTACGGTCGTTATTACCCTGCCACGAAATCATGCCTGTTGGTGCTGGATGGTTTGGTTGTTTATAGCCTGAACGGTCAACCATTGGCACTAGCAGGTACGACCGATAGCTTATCGGCACAAGCTGCCGCCGCTGGGTTTTAAGGCGTTTTTGTCGCTCCCGTTTTTGCTACTCCCCCGCCTGCTGCAACGCCCACATCTGGGCGTATTTCCCTTGCTGTGCCAGTAGCTCGGAATGCGTGCCGCGTTCAATAATGTGTCCCGCTTCCATCACCAAAATCGTATGGGCATCGACCACCGTAGATAAGCGGTGGGCAATTACCAAGGTGGTTTTATTTTGGGCAACGCTTTGCAGTTCGGCTTGAATCGCGCGTTCGTTGGCGGAATCGAGGGCGCTGGTGGCTTCGTCAAAAATCAAAATCGGCGGATTTTTCAAGAGCGTGCGGGCAATGGCAACGCGCTGTTTTTCGCCGCCCGAAAGTTTTAATCCCCGTTCACCGACCAGCGTGTCGTAGCCCTTGGGAGTCTGCGCAATGAATTGGTGGATGTGTGCCGCCGCCGCCGCCGCTTCTACTTCGGCACGACTTGCACCCGGGCGACCGTAGGCAATGTTGTATTCCACCGTATCGTTAAACAACACCGTATCCTGCGGCACGATGCCAATGGATTGGCGCACGCTTGATTGCGTGACGTGCTTAATATCCTGCCCCGCAATGCGAATGCAGCCGCCTTCTTCGGGGTTGCTGACATCGTAAAAGCGAAACAATAAACGCGCCAAGGTTGATTTTCCAGCGCCCGAAGCACCCACTACCGCGACCGTTTTTCCGGTTGGAACGGTGAAGCTAATGCCGTGCAAAATCGGGCGGCTGGGGTCGTAGGCGAAGCGGACATTTTCAAATTCGATAGCACCATCGCTTTCTGTGATGCGCAGTGGCGGGGCATTGGGAACATCGGCGATTTCGCGCTCGCGTTCCATCAGCGTGAACATTTTTTCCAAATCGGTCAGGCTTTGTTTGATTTCACGGTACAACACGCCCAAATTGTTCAGCGGAATGTAGAGCTGAATCATGAACGCATTAACCATCACCAAATCGCCCAGCGTCATCGTGCCATCGACCACGCCTTGCGTAGCACGCCACAGCATCGCAATCAAGCCACTGGCGATGATGAGTTGTTGCCCCGTATTCAGCACGCTCAAGCTCGTTTGCGTTTTGATGGCGGCCGCATGGTAGCGCACCATGTTTTCATCGTAGCGTTGGGCTTCAAAGGCTTCGTTGTTGAAGTATTTGACCGTTTCGTAATTGATAAGCGCATCAATCGCGCGGCTATTGGCTTTGGAATCCAAATCGTTCATTTCGCGGCGATAGCGGGTGCGCCATTCGGTGACCACAATCGTGAATACGATGTACGCCGTCAATGCAATCACCGTAATCCAACCAAACCACGCATCGAATTTCAGGGATAAGAGCGCCAGCACGAGAACGACTTCCAATAAAGTTGGTACGGCGCTATTGAGCGAGAACGAAATCAACGAATTAACCGCCCGCGTGCCGCGTTCAATGTCGCGGGTCAAGCCTCCGGTTTGGCGTTCCAAATGAAAGCGCAGGCTCAATGCGTGCAGATGCCGAAACACGCGCAGCGAGATGGTGCGTGAAATCCCCTCGGTGGCTTTGACAAAAATCACCGAACGCAATTCGGCAAACAAGGTGCTGGAAAGCCGTAGCAAGCCGTATCCAAACAACAAGGCGACGGGAACGACCAGCACGGGGGGCGTACCGCTCATGGCATCCACAATCTGTTTGAGCATCAAAGGCACGCCGATATTGAGCAGCTTCGCCCCCACCATGAAAACCAGCGCTGCCAGTACGCGCTCCTTGTATTGCCATAGAAAGGGGGCAAGATTTTTAATCGTACTCCAATCAGAACGGGGTAAAGGATTGCCTGAAGCATCCAGAGCAGGTGGAGAAGTAGGAAAGTGGCGCATAAAGGGGATTCGTTATTTGTTATTCGGTACAGTAGGGGATATTTTTTAACCGGATTGTCCTATGCCTACTCCATTTACCGATTCATCTTTATCAACCACGCTTCCCGATGATGCCGAATTGGTGCTGAAAGTCGTCCCCATGCCCAAAGATTGCAATGGCAATGGCGATATTTTTGGTGGTTGGGTGATGGCGCAGGTGGATATTGCTGCTTCGATTCTCCCCGCCCGTTATACCCAAGGTCGGATGGTCACGGTGGCGGTGAACGAATTTGTCTTCAAACACCCGGTGCGCACGGGCGATATTTTGTCGTTTTTCTCGAAAGTCGAGCGCATTGGTCGTACCTCGGTCACTGTGCGGGTGGAGGTGTTTGCCGAGCGCTACTTCAACCAAGGACAATACATTAAAGTCACCGATGCGTTGCTGACTTACGTGGCGATTGATGCCGAAGGCAAGCCGCGCGAATTGCCGAAACAATAAATATTATTGCTTATTTCTATTTTAATTGGGTAGTGGTAAATCTAATTATGCTTTAGATAAATTGTACTTCCGAACAAACAAGTGCGTAACCAAGTAGTGGAAAAATTCAGATTTAGAGAAAGACAAGGTTTTTCTGGTATACCGTCCTAGAGATAGATATACTTTTGCTTCCCGCTAGGAGAAAAACCATTTTTAACAATGTTTTGACTTTCGCATGAACGGCATTCGTGAATAACTTTGTCAATTATCATAGCAATATTAATGTAAAACTAAACATATTTATATATTACCACCACCAACCTTGAAACGATTAGGAGAATGTTGAAATTCAATGAAAAGGTTTGAAAAAGAACCCGAGGCTCCCTTCAAAAAAAAGAGACCCTGTAGCCTTTGAAGCCCAAAAAGTGAAAATTGAAGCACTTGAAGAGAAGGCAAGAGCAGGAGAAATTGAATTAGCGTATTTGGATGAAGC
>JBDKGR010000147.1:0-5618 GCA_039798085.1 Pseudomonadota bacterium | reverse complement strand
CGTCGCTAATCAAAAGGATATTCGTGGGCGCGAGCAATTTTTCTAACGCCAACATATCCGCGCGTGACCACACCGTGCCGCTAGGGTTGTGCGGACTGTTGATAACAATGGCGCGGGTGCGTGGCGTAATGGCGGCGGCGATGGCGGCAAAATCGGGGCGGAACGTTTGGGGCGTAAGCGGCACGCGCACCACGACCCCGCCCGCGAGTTCGATATTCGGCACGTAGCTGTCGTAACACGGCTCTAAAACGATGACCTCATCACCCGCGTGAACGATTGCCAGAATCGCCGTAATAATCGCTTGAGTCGCTCCGGCGGTAATGGTGATTTCGCTGCTATCGCAATACGGACGGGCGTAGAGTGCTTTGATTTTGATAGCAATCGCCGTTCGCAGCACCGGCACGCCGGGCATGGGCGGATACTGGTTATGTCCCGCTTGCATGGCGTGGGTGACGTGCTGCAACAGCGCCGGATCGCAGCCAAAATCGGGGAAGCCTTGCCCCAGATTCACCGCTCGGTACTCGGTGGCGAGGGCGGACATCACGGAAAAAATGGTCGTCCCGACATTCGGCAAGCGGGATTGAAGCTGGGGCGTGGTCATGGATTTTCTTGTGCGATGTCTGCCAACAAAGCGATGAGCCGCGTATCTTCGCCCACTGCGCTTTTCAGCGTAAAGGTAATCTGCGGATGCTGGCGGCGCAAGTCTGCCACCAGTTGCGGCAAATCTTCCCGCGCGTGTTTGCCCACGCCCAAAAACAGCGGCACGATGGAAATGGTTTTTGCACCCGCATCGACCAATTTTTGTACAGCGGTCGGCAAATCGGGCGTGCTGAGTTCAAGGTAGGCGCATTCCACCTGCGTGTACGGCGCTTGAACGGCGAGCTGCGCTTGAACAGCTTCCATCGGCTTATGCCAAAGCGGGTCACGCGAACCGTGTGCGAAAAGGATGATGGCGGTGGTGGAGTTCATGGTGTTCATGGTGGAGTTCATAAGTTGCTTGGGTGTTGCCAGATAATTTGATTGCCCTGCAACCGGACTGTAAATGTTGTCCAATTTTAACGAGCTACCCATGAAACACCCCCTTATCCTCGGCTCTACCTCTCCCTACCGGCGCGAATTGTTAAGCCGCTTGCGCATTCCATTTACCGTGCAATCGCCGCATGTGGATGAAACCCCCTTGCCGAATGAAACGCCCGCCGATTTAGCCGTGCGCCTTGCCATTGCCAAAGCCCGCGCGGTGGCGGAGCGGTTTCCCGATAGCGTGGTCATCGGCTCTGACCAAGTGGCGGATTTAGATGGATTGCCATTGGGCAAACCCCACACGCACGAACGCGCCGTCGTCCAGTTGCAGCAAATGCGCGGCAAAACGGTGATTTTTCAAACGGCGGTGGCGGTGGTGTGCCTGCAAAGCGGCTTTTGTCAGCACGATTTGGCGGCGGTGCGCGTGCGCTTTCGCGGGGCGGATAGCTTGAGCGATGCTGAAATCGAAGCCTATCTCCACGCCGAGCAGCCCTACGATTGCGCCGGAAGTGCCAAAAGCGAAGGATTAGGCATCACCCTTCTGGATGCCATCGACAGCGACGACCCTACCGCGTTAATCGGCTTACCGCTGATTCGCACGAGTCGGATGCTGCGGGCGGCTCTGGCATAACCCAATCCGCCATTTTTCGCGCTGCATCGCTCCCTTGCTGCCGCAGCCCTTGCGCTACGCCGCGCTGATTTTCAGGGGGTTGGTTTTGGCTGGTTTTCCATTTCCCGACCCAGCGTTGAATCGGGATTTCAATGCCCACAATCCCGCGCAACAATTTGTCGATGTAATCCGTTGGCGCATCCGTCACCTTCCACGGCTGCGGCTGGGCGGCTTCGTGGACATCTGAAAGGCGGCTTACGATGTCCAGTACCCGCGCCGAATCGTCCACCACCTGCGCCACACCGTGCGCGTGAACGATGGCGTAATTCCATGTGGGAACGGCTTTTCCATTCTCCTTTTTGGTCGGATACCAGTTCGGTGAAATATAGGTGTTTGCTCCGGTAAAGATAGCAACCGATGCACGCCCCGCCTGCAAGGTACGCCATACGGGGTTAGAACGGGCGACGTGTCCAATCAGCGTTCCGTGTTCGCCGCGCGTGCTATCCAGCAAAAAAGGAATGTGGTTGACCAGCAGCTCGCCCTCGCTTTGCACGACCCAAGTGGCAAGCGGATGGTCACGCACCAAAGCGTGCAGCGTGGCGGGGTTGGTTTCTTCAAAATGGCGGGGAAGGTAGGTCATGGTGATACATTGTGATTCTATTTTTATACCCCTACCATTTTCATGCCCCCATCCCTCGGAACCCTCTATTTAGTCCCCGCCCCGCTTGATTTTGGCTGCGAATCCGCCGCGCCCCTCGAACAAGTTTTGCCGCAAGCCACGCTGCAAACCGCCGCCACGTTGCAGCATTGGGTGTGCGAGAACGCCAAATCGACCCGCGCCTACTTGAAACGCATCCACGCGCTGTACCCGCTGTGCGTACCGCTGCAAGCCATGCAGTTGCAGGAATTGCCGCACATCATCCACAAAAAAGGCGATCACCAAACGCACCAAAACCCCGCTGCATTTGATGCCAAAAGCCTGCTGCAAGCCGCGCTGCAAGGGCATGATGTGGGCTTGGTGAGCGAAGCCGGAATGCCTGCGATTGCCGATCCGGGTTCGTCGATTGTGCGGGCAGCGCATGATTTGGGGATTCGGGTCGTACCGCTGGTGGGGCCGATTTCGCTATTGTTGGCGCTGGCGGCGAGTGGTTTGAACGGGCAAAATTTTGCCTTTATCGGCTATCTGCCCAGCACGCCCGCAGAACGGGTGCAGCGGATTCGGGAACTGGAATCGCTCGCGCTCAAAACAGGGCAAGCGCAAATTTTCATCGAAACACCGTATCGCAACACTGCTGTTCTGCAATCCTTGCTACAAACTTTGCAGCACAACACGCGCTTGGCGACTGCATCGGGGCTGACTTTGGCGCAATCCGAGTGTCGCAGCGATACGGTTAAAAACTGGAAGCGCAAATTCCCCGCAACGTGGACGCTGCACAATAATCAGCCAGCGGTGTTTGTGATTGGGCGGTGAAACATAGAATCAAGGTTGGGGGCATCTATCGCAGCATCAAACCATGCTTCGATTTGTGCCAAATTACCCGCATGGATTTGTGTCACCACTGCGGGCGGCAATACACCAAAACGCCGCATTAAAAAGCGAAGTAAAAGCTGCGTTTGTCCTTCTAGTTTGCCTTTTTGTATTCCGGTGTATTCACCTTGCAGCACGCCTTGCTGCATTCCCTGTAATACACCTTGCTGCATTCCCTGTAATACGCCCTGCTGAATGCCCTGCAATAACGCTTTTTGCTGAATCGCGTGCTTCCAAGCATCAATGCGTTCTTCAATCATTTCTTGTACCTCCGGTAAATCATGCAGTTCGGGTAAATTGGTTAAAGATTCAAACCGTTTTAGCACTACGCGGTTAATCCATACCGTGAACGCCCGTCTCAATTCCGTGTTTTGCGGGGCATTGAGTTGGTTTTTCAACTTTTCGATCAACGGTGCTAAATCTTCGGGGTTGAGTAATCGTTCAATTTCTACCAACCGTGCAATCGCATTATCCGGTTGATTCAAACTTTCTTCACTCACACGCCCTTCGTCTAGCAGGAAGTACCGCAAGCTCGGGCGATACGCTGCAAGACTTGCTGGGACAGTTTCAATGAGATTTTCTACTTCCCGTTCCGCATTCCATGTTCGCACGCCGTTGTAAAGCACCAGCGGAAACACGGGCGGTAACTTTCCGGCTTTGATTTTCTTGGTTTTGATAAGGTCTTGGTATAGCAATCCGATGTACGTCAGAATCCGCACCGCCATGAAAGTATCCACGCTGCTTTGAAATTCCAATAGCAGATAAACGTAGAGCCATTCATCCTCCGCCGCGCCGTTCATGCGGATGCGCCAGATGATGTCGTCTTCCCTATCCCGCAAATCATCCGTAACGTAACTACCGCTGACTTTTTCTAGCGTTTCAAAATCCAGTAACGCTACCCAATCCTCTTCGACAAACCCGCGCAGCAAATCCCGAACTGCTTGCGGGTGCGAGAAAAGATGTTTATAGGCGTTGTCGTGAGAGGACATCGTGCGTAATCAAGCCGTCCCGCCCACCGTCAACCCATCAATCCGCAGCGTGGGCTGCCCGACTCCTACCGGAACGCTTTGCCCTTCCTTGCCGCAAACGCCTACGCCGCTATCCAACGCCATATCGTTGCCGATCATGGTGACGTGTTTCAAGCATTCAGGGCCGCTGCCGACGATGGTCGCGCCTTTGACCGGATATTGGATTTTGCCGTTTTCCACCCAAAACGCCTCGCTGGTGGAGAACACAAATTTGCCCGACGTAATATCCACCTGCCCACCGCCGAAGTTGGTGGCATATAAACCTTTTTTGATGCTGGCAACAATCTCTTGCGGGTCTTTGTCGCCGCCCAGCATATAGGTGTTGGTCATGCGCGGCAGGGGAACGCTAGCGTAGCTCTCGCGGCGACCGTTGCCGGTGGATTTTTCGCCCATCAACCGCGCGTTCATCGCATCCTGCATATAGCCTTTCAGGATGCCGTCCTCAATCAACACGGTGCGCTGGCTGGCGTTGCCTTCATCATCGACATTCAAGGAGCCACGCCGATCCGCAATCGTGCCATCATCCAACACGGTTACACCTTTGGCGGCTACGCGCTCGCCAATGCGTCCGCTGAATGCGCTTGAACCTTTGCGGTTGAAATCGCCTTCCAAGCCATGCCCAATCGCCTCGTGCAGCAACACACCCGGCCAGCCCGAACCCAGCACCACCGTCATCACGCCAGCGGGCGCGGGACGCGCTTCCAAATTGGTGAGCGCCGCATTGACCGCCTGATTCACGTAGGTTTCGATGAGCGTATCGTCAAAATACGCCAACCCAAAACGCCCGCCGCCGCCCGCAGAACCCATTTCGCGCCGCCCGTTTTGCTCCGCCATCACCGTGACGGACATCCGCACCATCGGGCGCACATCGGCTGCTAGCGTGCCATCGGCGCGGGCGATGAGGACGACATCGTATTCACTCGCCAGCCCCGCCATCACCTGAATAATGCGCGGGTCTTTGGCGCGTGCCAGTGATTCGACTTTGCCCAAAAGTGCCACTTTGGTGGTGCTATCGAGGGTCGAAATCGGGTCAATATCGTTGTACAGCGAACGGGATTTTGCTATCTTTTTTCTAGCTACCCGTGCAGTACCAGCGGGCGCTACAGCCGAAATCGTTCTTACGGTGCGAGCGGCATCCAATAAACTGGCTTCGGAAATATCGTCCGAATAGGCGAAGGCAGTTTTTTCGCCGCTGACGGCACGCACGCCGACCCCTTGGTCGATGCTGAACGAGCCGGTTTTGACAATGCCTTCTTCCAAACTCCAGCCCTCTGAGCGGGTGTATTGAAAATACAAATCCGCATCATCCACTTGGTGGGCGCGAATCACGCCCAAGGCGCGGCGGAGGTGGGATTCGTCCAACCCAAAAGGGGTGAGCAGAAGTTGCTGGGCAATAGCCAGCCGTTCGATAGTAGGTTCGCGTGCAATCATG
>JBDKGR010000146.1:0-5838 GCA_039798085.1 Pseudomonadota bacterium | reverse complement strand
GCAAAATAATTGCCGATGCCCCGCAACAAGGCATCTGCCATGCGATTCAAAAACGCATCATCTCCCAACTTGGCTTCTTCTTGGGGGTTGCTGATAAACGCGGTTTCTACCAATACACTGGGAATGTCGGGGGCTTTGAGTACGGCAAATCCTGCTTGCTCTACACGGGCTTTGTGGAGTTTGCCCACACGGGCTAATTCATTGACGAATGCCCCTCCTAACCGCAGGCTATCTTTGATTTGTGCCGTGGTGCTCATGTCTAATAAAACGTGTTGGATGCTGGCATCTCGGCTTTGCAGATTCACACCGCCAATCAAATCGGCGTTATTCTCTTTGTTAGCAAGCCACCGTGCTGTGGTGCTGGATGCACCTTTATCACTGAGTGCAAAGACGCTTGCCCCCTGTGGATTGGGGGATTGAAAGGCATCGGCATGGATGCTGACAAACAAATCTGCTTGTGCTCGGCGGGCTTTGCGAACACGTTCATTGAGGGGAACAAAGAAATCGGCATCGCGCGTCAAATACGCCCGCATCGGGTTGCCATTGATGGTACTTTCGTTGATGCGTTGGCGTAGCATTTTGGCCAAACGCAAGACGACATCTTTTTCTTGGGTGCCACCCGGCCCGATAGCACCGGGGTCTTCACCACCATGACCGGGGTCCAGTGCCACAATAATGGCGCGGTCAATGCGCACTTTGGTGGCAGCGGGTTTGGTTACTACCACGGGCACTGATGCGGTGGCTGGCTCCGTTTTTTGGAACTGCCGTGCAATGAAATCTGCCAGTGGGTCGGAACTATTGTCTTTATTGTCCTTGGTTGCAACTTCGCCAATAGCGGGAGGGCTGAGGGGAGGGCTTTCTCCATTCACCAAGCTGCTGCCTGCGACGCGCTGCGTGAGCAGTGCCTCCATCGAATCGGTATTGGGCTTTAATTCCGATTTCGCTTCCGGTTTTTTTGCCAATTTTGCTACTTCGGCTTTGATTTGTTTGGCAGGGTCGGTTTCTTGCTCTGGATACAAATCCATAACCAAACGGTGTTGGTAGGGCGCAATCGGAACCAGTTTGAAAACCTGTGGGCGCACGGGGTGCTTTAAATCCAGCACCAAACGTACCGCAGTAGGGCTGTATTGTCCTATCCGAATACCGGCGATATGGGGGTCATCGGTACGCACCTTTTCCATCAATTCTTTGAGCGTGGTGCTAACTTGAATGCCATCAATATCAATCGCCAAGCGGGGAGGGGATGGAACGAAATGCTGGGTAACACGCAATTCGGTGTTGGATTCAATCGTGAGTCGTGTGTATTCTTTCGCAGGCCATACGCGTGCGCCAACCACCGCAGCAGGAGCTGCTTGAGCCAATCCCGGTACTCCGAGGCTAATCGCAATGCCGCTGGCTTGAAGAAGAGTGCGCCGATTCATCATGTTGTTATCTCCACTGGGTTGATGGCATCCATTAGTGCCTGTCCCTTGCGAGTATGAACGCTGATGGTCAGTGTACGTGCAACATTGTTTTGCATATTTGTATCAATGTTCAAGAAAATGTGTATATCAGCTATCGGTAATAAGTCACCTACTTTCTCGGGCCATTCGGCTATTTTGAGCCCGGGGCTGGCAAAAATATCTCTAAAACCTGCATCTTCCCACTCACACGGGTCGGTGAAACGGTAAAAATCAAAATGCCAAATGTTCACATCTGGTAACACATAGGGTTCTACTACGGCATACGTGGGGCTTTTGATGCGTCCAGTCACGCCCAATGCTTGTAACAAAAAGCGTACAAATGTAGTTTTCCCTGCGCCAAGAGTGCCATGCAGTGCCACAAAAATGTTGGCGATTTCCTTCTGCTGTGCCCATTGCATTGCCAGTGCTTGGGTGGCGTTTGTATCGGCTAAAAAAAGGGTTCTTACAATGGGGGGGTGAATCATAGTCATAGCATTCTTTTCGATATTCAAAAAATCGCCTCCGAAGGGGGATTTTCTTCCATAGGGGTTGCCAGTGTCGATTTGTCCTCGGCGGAGCCGGGTTTGTTGGCATGGCTGGAAAAAGGCTATCACGGGGAAATGGACTATATGGCACGTCATGGTCTGAAGCGTGCCCGTCCCGCCGAATTAGTACCCGGAACCGTGCGTGTGATCACGGTTTTGATGAATTATTTACCGCGTACCACATCCCCCGATTGGCGCAACACCGAAAAAACGCGGCTGCAAAATCCCCATGAAGGCATTATTTCTCTTTATGCACGGGGGCGTGATTATCACAAAGTTCTGCGCCAGCGTTTGCAACATCTGGCACAAGCGATTGCTGATCGTATTCAACCGATGGGCTTTCGGGTGTTTACCGATTCGGCTCCGGTGATGGAGGTGGAATTAGCCACCCGTAGCGCTCAAGGTTGGCGGGGTAAGCATACGTTGTTACTGAATCGCCAAGCGGGTTCGATGTTCTTTTTGGGGGAGATTTATGTCGATATACCCCTTCCCCTTACGCCTCCAACTACTTTAGTTACTTTCGGTACTTCTTCCGGTACTTCACATTGTGGTGGATGTACCGCCTGTATCGCAATTTGCCCTACGCAGGCGATTGTTGCACCCTACCATTTGGATGCAAGGCGTTGTATTTCGTACTTGACGATCGAATATGCAGGTTCTATTCCGTTGGAATTACGCCCTCTTATCGGGAATCGGATTTATGGATGCGACGATTGCCAGTTGGTGTGCCCTTGGAACAAATTTGCCCGCGTATCAACTTTGCCGGATTTTGATGCGCGTGAAGGGTTGACGGGTTCAATGCTTGTGGATTTATTCGGGTGGACGGAGACCGAGTTTTTGCGTCGAACCGAAGGAAGTCCAATCCGACGCATAGGTCATGAGCGATGGTTACGCAATATCGCCGTGGCGTTGGGTAATGCAGCATCGCATCCTGCCAGCATTGCCGCCCTCAAACTGCGTGCCCAGCACCCTAGCCCCTTGGTGCGGGAGCATATTGCATGGGCATTAACGACGATTAACGGTGATTAACGATTGTTCATGAAGCTACTGGCTAGCTTCATCAAATCTCCCGCATCGAATCCGCTTTGAGGGGCATTGCCTTTGGGGGTGAGTTGGTCAATCACCGTCGGTAGCATTTGTGCCAACTGACCTGCCGCACTTTGTGGTTCTACGCCGAGCTGTTTGGCAATGGTCGCTACCGTGCTGTTGCCCAATACCGAGGTAATTTGTTCCGCTGAAACGGGTAAATTTTGTCCTGTTCCAATCCACGACTGAACGACATTTCCCAAACCTGCTTGGGTAAATTTACCCATCAAACCGTTAATGCCGCCATGTTCGGAGTTATTTGCCAGTAAACCGACTACGACCCCCGTCATACCGCCGTGTTGTTGAAGTTGGCTGGACACAACGCCCATCACTGCATCAAATAATCCCATGAAATACTCCTGAAAACGGATCGCAATTTAAGTGAAATTTAAGCAAAATTTAAGCGAAATTTGCTTCGGCAAAGTCCCAGTTTACCAACTGATTGAGGAAAGTTTCTACAAATTTGGGACGCATATTGCGGTAGTCGATGTAATAGGCGTGTTCCCACACATCCACGGTCAATAAGGCTTTGTCGGCGGTGGTTAAAGGAGTTCCGGCTGCACCGGTGTTCATAATGTCTACTGAGCCATCGGCTTTTTTCACGAGCCATGTCCAGCCCGAACCAAAATTGCCGACTGCGGATTTCACAAACGCTTCTTTGAACGCTGCGTAGCTACCCCATTTGGCGTTGATGGCATCTGCCAATACGCCAGTAGGTTCGCCGCCGCCTTGGGGTTTCATGCAGTTCCAGAAGAAGGTGTGATTCCAAATTTGTGCTGCATTGTTATAAATGCCACCGCTGGATTTTTGGATAATTTCTTCCAGCGCCATGCTTTCAAATTCGGTTCCTTTTTGCAGATTGTTCAGATTGACCACGTAAGCATTGTGGTGCTTGCCATGGTGAAATTCTAAAGTCTCTTGGGAGTAGGCTGGAGCCAGTGCATCAATGGCGTAGGGCAGTGCGGGCAGGGTATGTTCCATGAAATTCAGTTCCTTTTTCAAAAATCGAATCATAATCGCGGTGCTATTGAACTTACCTACGAGAGGTTTCTTTGTTTACCATCATACAAGCCGCTGGATGGCCGATTTGGCCGATTATTATTTGTTCTGTACTGGCGTTAGCCATTGTGATTGATCGCTTTGTCAATCTGCAAACCAAAAAAGTGGTTCCCCCGAAGCTACTCGATGAAGTGCTGAATTGGGTGCATAAATCTCCGCCGACCCCCGATGTGGTGAAACAACTGGCACGCAATTCGGCATTGGGTGAAGTGCTGGCAAGTGGTTTGCACACTTTTCAAATGGACCCTCATGGTTCGGAAGACGATTTGCGTGCTTCTATGGAAAATCGCGGGCGTATGGTTGCGCATCGTTTAGAACAGCGTTTAACTGCCTTGGCAACCATTGCATCGGTTGCACCTTTAATGGGTTTGTTTGGCACGGTCGTGGGGATGATTGAGATATTCGGGGCACAAACCGGTAGTGGTGCGGCAACTGGAGGAAATCCGGCACAGTTGGCACATGGTATTTCGGTGGCGCTCTACAACACGGCATTTGGCTTGTTGGTGGCGATTCCATCGTTGGTTTTCTGGCGCTATTTTCGGGTGCAGGTAGATAGTTACCTTCTTACACTGGAATTGGCGGCAGAGCAGTTGGTACGCCAGCTCAAAATTATCCGTAAATCATCGTAAATTATGAATTTTCGTCCTCGTAAACAGGAAGACCCTGAAATCAACCTGATTCCTTTTATTGACGTGCTGTTGGTGGTGTTGATATTTTTGATGCTCTCCACTACCTACAGCAAATTCACAGAGATACAACTCAAGCTCCCCTTAGCGAACACCGAAGCCCAAAAGAATTACCCCAAAGAATTGGTCATTACGGTGGGAGCCGATGGTAGTTATGGTATTGACCGTACTCCCGTTGCTGGGCGGGATGTCTCTGCATTGGTTGTGGCATTGGGGGCAGCGGCTAAAGGATCAAAAGAAACCGTGGTCATTATCAGCGCGGATGCGAGTGCCAAGCACCAATCGGTCGTCACGGTGATGGAAGCGGCTCGCCGTGCGGGGCTGGTGCATGTCACTTTTGCCACCCAAACGCCCAGTGGCAATTAAACCGATTCTTCAAAAAACACCGCTTGCATACACGCTGCTACCCGTTTCATGGCTGTATGCGGGGCTGGTGAGGCTTCGGCGGTGGTTGTATCAACAGGGGGTTTTCACCATTCACCGCGTGCCCGTTCCAGTGGTGGTGGTGGGTAATGTGGTGGCGGGTGGCGCAGGAAAAACCCCGACCGTCATCGCGCTGCTGCGGCATTTCCAGACGCAAAATAAAAAGGTGGGAGTCGTTTCACGCGGATACGGGAGAAAAACAAAAACCTGTATCGAAGTCCAACCCGAGGACTCCCCGACCGATGTTGGTGATGAACCACTGCTGATTCGGAAAAAGACCCATGTTCCCGTTTTTGTAGCGCCAACCCGTGCAGTGGCGTGTATTGCGCTGTTATCGGCGTATCCCGATACCGACCTTATCATCTGTGATGACGGTTTGCAGCATTACAGCCTGCACCGCGATGTGGAAATCTGCGTGTTTGATAACCGAGGCATCGGCAACGGTTGGCTGCTCCCAGCCGGAATGCTGCGCGAGGTGTGGAATCCGAATCGGGCGCTGAATCCGCGTTTTTTGATTCTGCACACCGGTAATCACCCCGCGTTAGAACAAGGGTTCACCGCCCAGCGCCGTTTGGCGGATTACGCCATCGCACAAGA
>JBDKGR010000145.1:0-5865 GCA_039798085.1 Pseudomonadota bacterium | reverse complement strand
CCAAAATCCCGACATTGGACAAACTTCGGGGCAAAGAAGGGGCTGCGGCGAATGCTTATTTTTCGGGTTTAGCCTCTGTAATGCCGCCGATATTGGGATTCAACGGACGGAATCGCCGCCCGCCGCGTGATCCGGTGAATGTGTGTTTATCGTTAGCCTACACCATGCTGCACATCCAAGCCGTACAAACTTGTGTTGCTGTGGGACTTGATCCATTTTTGGGTTTTTACCACCGCCCCGCTTTTGGGCGCGAAAGTTTGGCTTGCGATTTAATCGAACCTCTGCGGGCTGCCGTTGATTTATGGATATGGGAACTTTTACGCACCCGCACGTTACGGGAAAATCATTTCAGCAACGCTAATAATGCCTGCTTATTAGGTAAAGCGGGGCGGCAGATTTTTTATACGCAATGGAGCGAAGCCAGCAAACCTTGGCAGCGTTGGTTACGCAATCAAGCAATGGCATTGGCACGCGATTTACGTGGCACGGGTCAGCATTGGATGTCGGGAGACGATGAGGATGCAATCGAATGAGCCAAAACGAACGTGCCCAATGGATTGTTGCTTATGATATGGCGTGTCCGCGTCGTTGGGCAAAGGTTTTTAAGTGCTTGAAAAAAAACGGTATTCCGATTCAGTATTCCGTTTTTAGTGTGGAAGCAAGCGCGATAGAAATGGAAAAACTCATTCAACAACTCACGGCATTGATTGACCCCAAAGCCGACGATGTACGCGCTTACCGTTTACCCAAAAATGGTTGGCGTTTCAGCATAGGCAAATCGTTATTGCCGGAAGGGGTATGGATACCCTAAAATTTCACCATGCCCAATCACGATAACGCCTACAAAAACTTCTTTTCGCACCCGCAAACGGTACAGGATTTGTTGCGGGGTTTTGTAGGTGAAGATTGGGTAGAGTTGCTGGATTTTGATACGCTCGAAAAAGTCAACGGTAGCTACGTCACCGATGATTTGCGGGATAAAGAAGATGATCTCATCTGGCGTATCCGCATGAAAAATGGTGAAGGCGAAACGTCAAAAGACGATTGGGTTTACGTCTATCTGCTGTTGGAGTTCCAAAGCCGTGTCGATAAATTCATGGCGGTGCGTGTTATGACGTATATCGGGTTGTTGTACCAAGATTTGATTAAATCGAAAAAAATCAAAGGGAAGGGCAAAAATCAAAAGCTGCCGCCCGTATTTCCATTGGTGTTGTACAACGGATTGAAACCGTGGAGGGCAGAGCGGGAAGTGGAAAACTTGATTGAACCCGTTCCCAAAAGCCTTGCCGCGTATCGCCCCAGTTTGCGTTATTTTTTGCTGGACGAGGGCACAGTAGATGAAGAAAGTTTGAATCAAGAAGGCAACGCAGTGGCACGGTTGATTGAAATCGAAAAGACCACCGACCCCGTGAAGTTGCCATTGTTGTTAAAGAAATTGTTGAAAGAATTCAACGCACCGCACAATACCGAGTTGAGAAGGGGATTTGCGGTGTGGATTAACCGGATAGTGTTGAAACGGTTTGAGCCGTTTGATAATCTACCGGAACTGGATGATTTACCGGAGATGGAAGAAATGATCGGAGAACGCATTGATATTTGGAAGCGAAAGCTGAAACGTGAAGGTAAGCTGGAAGGCAAGCTGGAAGGCAAGCTGGAAGGTCGATTAGAAGGTCAAATACAATTATTGCTACGCTTTTTAATGCGGCGTTTTGGGGTGTTGCCGCCTGTGGTGGTGACAAAAATTCAAGCCGGAACCTTGGAGCAAATTCAAGAATGGTTTGATGCGAGCATGGATGCACCTAATCTTGGCGCAGTATTTTCACTTCAGACAGCACCCTAGCTTTTGAAAATGAATTTTTTTGTTCAACCCCCTTTGCAAGCCATTGTTTCTAAAGCGATTTTAGAACGTGATAGAATGAATCACTGCCCTGAATCTAAAGGGATTAAGACCACTTGGCACCCCCAAATAACGTTCTCGATCGTGAGAATGAATCACTGCCCTGAATCTAAAGGGATTAAGACCCCCCAGATGCCGTTTTCGACAGTGAATGTGAGAATGAATCACTGCCCTGAATCTAAAGGGATTAAGACCTCAGATAGTTCTGCGATAGAACCAGGTATGCGAATGAATCACTGCCCTGAATCTAAAGGGATTAAGACCGCTGGCGGTGGTGCAGGTGTGGTGGTTGATTCGAATGAATCACTGCCCTGAATCTAAAGGGATTAAGACACGCGAGCTTTGACTTCATCGGTCGGCTCATAGAATGAATCACTGCCCTGAATCTAAAGGGATTAAGACTTGATGATACTTTCCACCTTATCCCAGCCTTCGAATGAATCACTGCCCTGAATCTAAAGGGATTAAGACACCCAGTAGTCGAGTTCAGTTGTGAAGATGGAAGAATGAATCACTGCCCTGAATCTAAAGGGATTAAGACCCTGTTTGCGAGCGCTCAGGAACGCCTCGTTCGAATGAATCACTGCCCTGAATCTAAAGGGATTAAGACGCCCGAACGCTTTGGCAGCGGCAATTTGGTGGGAATGAATCACTGCCCTGAATCTAAAGGGATTAAGACTCCATTTCGTTCCCAAAGTAGTATCTGTGCAGAATGAATCACTGCCCTGAATCTAAAGGGATTAAGACTTGTCCAGACCTCAAGGTCCGTACCATCGGAGGAATGAATCACTGCCCTGAATCTAAAGGGATTAAGACATACTAGACCCAGTGTAGTTTGCGAAGGCACCGAATGAATCACTGCCCTGAATCTAAAGGGATTAAGACTTACATAGTTGACGGACATGACCCTATGACGGAATGAATCACTGCCCTGAATCTAAAGGGATTAAGACTTATCAAGAATGCGATATTCTGGCTACCCTTCTAAGAATGAATCACTGCCCTGAATCTAAAGGGATTAAGACCGTTATTGTTATGATAGTCATCCATGTGTTTGGGAATGAATCACTGCCCTGAATCTAAAGGGATTCTTCTTCTAATTGGGGGTAACATTGCCACTTTTATTGGAAGGATTTCATTTTGAACACCACTCTTGTTCCCCCTTACCGCATCCTGCTGTGCGTAACTGGCACATCACCCGCCATTGTTACCGAGATGCTCTATGCGCTCATCACGCAAAATCCACCTTTTATTCCCGATGAAATCCATGTAGTGACGACATTGGTCGGAAAGAAGGAAGTGATGGGCAAATTACTTGATTCTAATAATGGCGCTTTTCATCGTTTATTGCAAGAATACCTACCAGAAACTGCCATTCGATTTGATGAGGAAACTATCCACATTATTAAGCAAGATGGAGAAGAGTTAGAAGATATAACAAATGATTCGGAAAATAAAGCCGCAGCGAATAGTTGTTATAAAGTCATGCGTGATTTGAAAAATGCAAAACCCAATACTCATATTCATGCCAGCGTAGCGGGTGGACGTAAGAGCATGAGTTTTTATATGGGACACGCTTTTTCTTTATTAGCAGAACCGCAAGATATACTTTCTCATGTATTAGTAACAAAGCCTTTTGAGTGGGTTAGTGATTTTTATTATCCACCCAAAAAACCTATTGAATTAAAATATCAAGGAAGCATGGTTAATACCAAAGATGCCGATATTAAATTAGCAGAATTAAGTGTATTAAAATTAGGCAGCATATTCAATAAAGATTTACCTAAAAAAGCACAAGAAGATTTTGATTTTGCCGTAAAACTCGCTCAAGCCACTTTTTCACCACCTTTGATGAAAGTAGTTTTTAATAGAGAAAAGAAAAAAGGGCATTTAGAAGTATGTGGTGAAATAATTAAATTATCACCTTCACAATTTATAATTTTTGCTATTCATGCAATAGCGCGTAAAAATAATATATCTTTTATTTTTGGTGAATTGCAATCTGATTTCATGGGTTTTTTAGGAGAGCAATTTGCTATTGATTACGATCCAAAAAATATAATAACACCACGAAATAGAATAAATGAAAAACTACGCGAACAAGTTGGCTTGGTTGTCCAAAATTATTTCACAATTGATATAAAAGAAAAAGGTCACACTCAAAAAGAAACCCAACTCAAAGCCCCCGCCGAGTGCCTTGTTCTTGAAGGTTTGGATCATTGGTGGGAACGGCTCAAGCCGAACCTGCATTTAACGTAATTCCATTTCCCGATGCCGCTTAATCGTTGCCCAGCGCGGGGCAAAATGGGCGGTGAGTTGTTCCACCATATAGACCGAACGGTGTTGTCCGCCCGTGCAGCCAATGGCAACGGTCACATAACTGCGGTGGTCTTTGACCAAGGCGTGCAACCAAGTTTCCAAAAATTGGGTGATTTGTTCGCGCATTTGCTGCACTTCGGGGCGGTTGTGCAGGTATTGAATCACGGGGGCATCGCAGCCCGTTAAATTGCGCAGGGCGGGGTCGTAGTGCGGATTGGGCAACATACGCACGTCAAACACATAATCGGCATCGCGCGGCACACCCCGCTTGAACGCAAACGATTTGAAAACCAAGGTGAGTTGTTCCACCGGAGCCGCAATCAACGCCTTGATATGCCCCTGCAACTGCGCCGAACGAATCACGCTGGAATCAATCACATAGGCATCTTCGCGCAGGGTGGCGAGTAGCTCGCGCTCCAACCCAATGGCATCTACCAGAACACGCCGCGTATCGGACACCATGTCTTGCTGCATGGATTGGGAAAGCGGGTGTTTGCGCCGTGTTTCAGAATAACGACGCACCAGCGTATCGGTATCGGCATCCAAAAATAGCGATTTCACGCCAATGCCACGCGCACGCAATGTTGCCAGATGCTGGGGCACAACAGGTAGCGAGGCAGCACTGCGCACATCCATCGCAATCGCAATATGGTTTACTTGCTGGCGTTCTTCCAGCTCCACCAGTTGCAAGAGCAATTCGGGCGGCAGGTTGTCGATGCAGTAGTAGCCCATATCCTCCAACGCATGAAGTGCCACCGATTTACCCGAACCCGACATTCCCGTAATCAATACGACCTGCATAGCATTTCCCTTGCGTGAGCCAAACTGGTTTCTGAAAGTTTATTGGGATCGTCTTTATCGCTCCCCCCCAGCATACGTGCGATTTCGAGAATGCGTTTTTCATCCTTTACCAAATGGGTGGCACTGGTGTTGTAGTGTTTGCTAACCACCAAATGCTGGTCGGCGTAAGAGGCTACTTGGGGCAAATGCGTTACTGCCAATACTTGCCGATCGTGTCCCAAACGCTGCATTAACTGCCCTACGGTTTGTGCGACCGTACCACCGATACCGGAATCTACCTCATCAAAAATCAGGGTTTGTGCCGTTCCCAGTTGGCTGGTGGTGACCGCAATCGCCAAAGCAATGCGCGATAACTCTCCACCCGATGCGACTTTGCCCACCGGACGCGGTGTACTGCCTGCGTGTCCCGCCACCAAAAAATGCACCTCTTCACGACCATAGGGTGCGGGTTCGGCAGTGGCAGCATGGGCATCCAGTTGCACCCTAAAACGGCCGCCCCGCATTCCCAACCCTTGCATCGAGGTGGTGATAGATTGTTCCAACCCCTCCGCTGCCAACATACGCGCTGTGGTAATTTTTTGGGCTTCCTCGGCATATAGGGCGCGGGTCGATTGTTCTTCTAATCGCCAATTATCCCAATCGGCAGCGGTATCCAAATCGGCTAATGCGTTGCGCCAAGTGGTCAGCAATGCGGGCAAATCTTCCGGCAAACGTTTGTAGCGGCGTGCCATTGAAACCCACAATGCAAGCCGCTGATCCAATTCTTGCAAGCGTTCGGGTTCTAATTCGGTGCGACGCAAATAGGCGCGTAAAGTACGAAGCACATCCTCCATCTGCACGATGCTGGA
>JBDKGR010000144.1:0-6113 GCA_039798085.1 Pseudomonadota bacterium | reverse complement strand
GCAAGCCAGCCAAGGCAATATCTCGCAAGCCGCACGCACTTTGGGCATTAGTCGGCAGACTTTGTACCGCAAAATTCTGCCACAATCGCCGCGTTGAGGTTGACGTTTACGTCAATTAAAACAGCACCAAAATCCATTCAAACAAGCTACTTTTTCAGGAGATTTTTTCATGTCCCATCCATCCGATCCCATCGTCATCGTCAGTGCTGCCCGCACGCCTATGGGTAGCTTTCAAAGCGATTTTGCCTCCCTCGCCGCGCACGATTTGGGCGGTGTAGCGATTAAAGCCGCCGTCGAACGCGCGGGCATCAGCCCCGAGCTGGTCACCGAAGTGATTTTCGGCAACTGTTTAATGGCAGGTCAAGGGCAAGCGCCTGCGCGTCAAGCGGCGTTCAAAGGCGGATTGCCCAAAAGCGCGGGTGCGGTCACGCTCTCGAAAATGTGCGGCTCAGGGATGCGTGCCGCCATGTTTGCGCACGATATGCTGATCGCCGGATCGCACGATGTGTTGATTGCAGGCGGCATGGAAAGCATGACCAACGCGCCGTATTTGTTGCCCAAAGCACGCGGCGGCTATCGCATTGGACACGACCGCATTTTTGACCACATGATGTTGGACGGTTTGGAAGACGCTTACGAAGCTGGTCGCTCAATGGGAACGTTTGGCGAAGACTGCGCCGCCAAATACCACTTTACCCGCGAAGAACAAGACAACTTCGCTACAGCCAGCGTCCAGCGTGCGCAAGCAGCTATCAAAAGCGGAGCATTTGCCACCGAAATCGCGCCCGTTACCGTGAAAACCCGCGCGGGTGAAAGCGTGGTGAGCATGGATGAAGGCCCGAACAAAATCAAGCTCGAAAAAATCCCCACGCTGCGCCCCGCGTTCAAAAAAGACGGCACGATTACCGCTGCCAGCAGCTCCAGCATCAACGACGGCGCGGCGGCAATGGTGCTGATGCGTGCCTCGACCGCTGCGAAATTGGGTTGCAAACCGCTAGCCAAAATCGTATCGCACGCCACGCACGCGCAAGAACCCGAATGGTTCGCCACCGCTCCGGTCGGCGCTTCGGAAAAAGCGTTAGCGAAGGCGGGCTGGTCGGTGGGCGATGTGGATTTGTGGGAAATCAACGAAGCCTTTGCCGTCGTGCCGATGGCGTTGATGAAAGAAATGAACGTACCACACGAAAAAGTGAACGTAAACGGCGGTGCGTGCGCTTTGGGTCACCCGATTGGCGCATCGGGCGCACGCATCATGGTGACGCTGATTCACGCCCTGCAAGCACGCGGCTTGAAAAAAGGACTCGCCACGCTGTGCATCGGCGGCGGTGAAGCTACGGCGGTGGCGGTGGAATTGGTTTAATTTGGGTTTTGGTTAATTTAAGGGGCGGGACTATTGGATTGGTAGTCTTGCCCTGATGGGGGCTGAAAAATCAAGTTCACAAAGGAAGACTAACGTCGAAGCTAACCAGTCCAGAACAGCAGATCATTTAGGAATCACTGTCTTCGAGGGAAGTCAAGGCGCTTTTGGTCGTTTTGCGTTTGCTAGTTCTCTGTCACGTTGCTCAGCTTCTCGAGCAGCTTGTGCGGATGGGGTACGAAATTCAATCCAACACTCTCCCTTGCACCGCATTTCGACAGACCCTTCCGATGATTTCCAAGATGCCCAAGACACATCAGTTCGGCGAAGTTGGTTTTCGTGCGGTGATCCAAATCTTTGACTGATTGAGTCGGCGATTTTGTGCCGATCGGATTCACTGAAGAGGTGTACCTTGATTTCTTGTAGCTTATCTTGCCGATCAAGTGATACTTCAAACATTCCATGGGCTGCCCACTCTGGCCTACTATCCGGATTGGGAAGATGAATTGAGCCTAGTTTTGTACCTGTGGGTTTGTATAAAAATGGTGAGCCAATCCAGCAAGGCTCCTTTGCTTTGTCTGTATTCAGCGGGCAGGTTTTCATGATGAGTTTCTCACCGAACGGGACACCAAGCAGGAGTTTTCCTGATTGAGCGTATACAGTGCATGAGAGTCCTAACGATAAGGAGATGCTCAATAATTTGAATAGCGATATTTGGGTGCGGGACATATGATTTGCGATACCTAACGTGTCTATCTAAAAAATAGCATACAACAAACAACTACTACTTTGAAAGTAAAGCCATTCGTCACAGTGAACACAATCATACTCCGCAACGATAAAGAAAACCACACACTTTTATTACCAGCCAACCACAAGCCCCGCACCCTAAAATTCCAATCAACTAAAAGCAACGACGTAAACCCCTCCCACCATGCCACACGAACTAAAAAACATCAACTGGTCAGCCCCGTGGTTAGCATTCTGGCGCGAACGGGGCGAGCCGATTGCGCAGCGTATTTTGGCGGGAATGTCCGCGCCGGATGCCCTGAATGCGGTACAGGCCGCGCCCGTTCGTTTTGTTCGACAAACCGATCTTCCCGCTGGCATGGCTTATGAAGCGTTTATTTTTGATACGCACCAAGTCCCCACGCGCGAAGGGCTGCACGATTTTTTCAATGCGCTGTGTTGGATGGAATTTCCGCGTACCAAAAAGCGGCTCAACCAACTGCAAGCCGCGCAAATCGCCCAGCTTGGTGTGGCGGCGGAACGCGGTGCGGTGCGCGATGCCATCACGCTGTTCGATGAAAACGCCGCCCTTCTCCAAGCCCCTGATGCGTTGTGGAATGCGCTGGTTGCCAAAGATTGGCATGCCGTTTTTCACACGCACCGCGATTTATGGCAACAAAGCCAGATTATTCTTTTTGGACACGCATTGATGGAAAAACTGGTTCAACCCCGTAAAAATATCACGGCACACGTTTATCGGGTGGAGCAGCTCTCGGATAAATGGTTAGCCGCCGATTTAACTGCCGAAAAACTCGCCAATAAACCATTTGCGCATCTGCCCGTGCTGGGCGTTCCGAATTGGTCGGTGGACAACGAAAACCCCGATTTTTACGCCGATACCAGCGTCTTCCGTGCGCCGCGTGGGAATCCACCGGATACGAAACCGCAAACGCTTGTTCTGGGTGGCGGATGCTTTTGGTGTACCGAAGCGGTGTTCACCGAAGTGCGCGGCGTGTTGGATGTGGAATCGGGTTACAGCAACGGGCATACCCGCAACCCGACTTACGAGCAAGTTTGCGCGGGCGATACGGGGCATAACGAAGTGGTCAAGCTGGTGTACGACCCCGCCCAGATCAGCACGCGGGAATTGCTAGAGATTTTCTTTGTGATTCACGACCCCACCACGCTCAACCGCCAAGGCAACGATTGCGGCACACAATACCGCAGCGGCATTTATTGCACCGATGCCGCGCAAGAATCCGAAGCCCGCGCGTTGATTGCCGAGTTAGAAGCCAGCCAAGCGTATGGAAAACCCATCGTGACCGAGGTCGTACCGCTGGCAAATTATTCGGCGGCAGAGGACTATCACCAAGACTTTTTCGCCCGCAACCCGTACCAAGGCTACTGCCGCGCGGTGGCTGCGCCCAAGGTTGCCAAATTTCGGCAGACGTTTATACGCTTACAAAAATCTGCGTGAAAAGAAACCTTGCAAAATCGCTACCATCCCCCCACTTTTTATTTTCCATAATTTTCCATTTTTGAATGAAGGAAACCATGAAACGCATATTTTTGTTGATTCTGACCAATGTTTTGGTTGTTGCCGTACTGGGTGTCATGGCGAGTTTGCTGGGCGTGAATCGCTATATCAGCGGCAACGGATTGAACCTCGGTGCGCTGCTCGGTTTTGCTTTGCTTACGGGTTTTGGCGGCGCATTTATCTCTTTGCTCATTAGCAAACCGATGGCGAAGTGGACAACCGACGGCATCCGCATGATTGACAACCCGCAAAACAGCGATGAGCAATGGATTGTCAATACCGTACGCAAGTTTGCCGATAAAGCCCAAGTCAAAATGCCCGAAGTGGCGATTTTTGACGGCGAACCCAACGCCTTTGCGACCGGAGCGTTCAAAGATTCGGCGCTGGTCGCGGTTTCCACGGGCTTGCTGCAAGGCATGACGCACGAGGAAATCGAAGCCGTTATCGCCCATGAAGTCGCGCACATTGCCAATGGCGATATGGTCACCATGACGCTGATTCAGGGTGTGATGAATACGTTTGTCGTGTTTTTCAGCCGTGTGATTAGCTACGCGATTGATAGCTTCTTTCGCAAAGACGATGAACGCGCCGGCACGGGTATCGGTTACATGATTACAACCTTTGTTTTGGATATTTTGCTCGGCTTTTTGGGGCAGATGGTGGTGGCGTGGTTCAGCCGCCAACGCGAATTCCGTGCCGATGCTGGTGCAGCGCAACTCATGGGACGCAATCAACCGATGGTCAACGCATTGGCGCGTTTGGGCGGAATGGCTCCGGGGGAATTGCCCAAGAGCGTTGCAGCAATGGGCATTGCGGGGGGCATTGGCAGTTTATTTAGCACCCATCCCCCGATTGAAGAGCGCATTGCTGCGCTGCAAAACTCTTAACGGGTCGTCAATTTCAGATACTGCGCCCGTGTGGAGGGGGAGATGGATGCAATCACCTTCTCATAGGGCGTTTGGTGCAGAATCACCAATCTCGCGGATGCCACGGCTTTGGATTTGCAAAACCAGTGGCAACTGTGCTGCATTAAATACATCTCGGCAAGCAGCGTAAAGGCTTTATCCTTGGTGCTGGTGCTGTTGGCAGGGTTTGCCGCATCACACAAACCTTGCGCGTGAATCGTGAACAACGCACGCATATCAAAACCATCTTCGGGCGCAATTTTCTCGGTGTAGAAAATCGAAAATGGCAATTTACTCGCCCGTGTCGATTTCGCATCCAAGCGCGAAAAATCTTGGGCAAAGCGCCGGAATTGATCGCACAAACTGCGTTCTGCGCCTTCCAACATACTCCAAATCTGCGCTTGCCGATTGGTATCCGGTTCGCCCAGCGCCCGCATATAACCATCTGCAATCGTTGCCATGAGCTTTTCGATTTCGTACTGCCCCAAATAATGTGCCAACAATCCAACACGCACTCTTTCATCGCGGGTTTTGAACCAATGCGCCGCAACCAATAAGCATCCTAGTAATAACAATAGTTCCATTGTGTTTATCCTTCTTTCCTTTTTGCTTTCAATATTTAATTTATTTATTTATTTATTTATTAATAAATAGGACTTATGCGCACACCAGTTTTAGAATATATATTTACCAATTAAAATATACTGATGTCAGCATATTAATATGACAAATCTAATAATTTAGATTTAATATTGAGATATTAAAAGCCCTTGCTCGCGCAAGGGCGATTCCTCAAAAAATCAAGCCAACTCTTCCTTACGCACCCGCACAATTGGCGCTAGCACCGTGGGCAGGGCTTGCATCAAGGCGAGGGCAGCGTTCATGTGGGCTTCTACGCAATCGTGGGTCAAAATGATGACATCGGTTTGGGTTGCGCCTTCGCCGCCCACTTCGTCGGCTTCGCGCTGCAATACGGCATCAATGCTGATTCCGGCTTCTGCCAAAATTCCGGTCACTTTCGCCAACACTCCCGCCTGATCCGCCACACGCAGGCGCAGGTAGTAGCTGGTTACGACTTCGCTCATGGGCAGAATCGGGAAATCGCTCATCGCGCTGGGTTGGAATGCCAAATGCGGGACGCGATTTTGCGGATCGGCGGTGTGGAGGCGGGTAATGTCCACCAAATCGGCAATCACCGCGCTGGCAGTCGGCTCCGAACCCGCACCCTTGCCGTAGTACAGCGTAGTACCCACCGCATCGCCATGCACTACTACTGCATTCATAGCACCTTCCACATTGGCAATAAGGCGTTTGGCGGGGACGAGGCTTGGATGCACGCGCAATTCCACGCCCGATTCGGTGCGCTTGGTAATGCCCAAGAGCTTGATGCGGTAACCCAATTGCTCGGCGTATTTGATGTCCACTGCCGACAATTTGGTGATGCCTTCCACGTAGGCTTTGTCGAATTGCACGGGGATACCGAAGGCAATCGCGCTCATCAGCGTGGCTTTGTGGGCAGCGTCCACGCCTTCGATGTCGAAAGTGGGATCGGCTTCGGCGTAACCCAAACGCTGCGCTTCTTTCA
>JBDKGR010000143.1:0-6155 GCA_039798085.1 Pseudomonadota bacterium | reverse complement strand
TTGAATGCCAAAGTTGCTGCGGTTATGAGCAACAAATCCAGCGCCAAGGGGCTGATTTTTGCGCAAGCACACGGTATTGTGACCGAGGTTATTGACCACAAAGCCTTTCCATCGCGCGAAGATTTTGATACCGCTCTCATGCACGCGATTGACCGCTTCGATCAACCAAATGAACCTGTTTGGGTCGTCCTAGCAGGTTTTATGCGGATTTTGACCCCCGCGTTTGCCGAACATTATGCTGGACGATTGCTGAACATTCACCCTTCGCTCCTCCCCGCTTTCCCCGGGCTGCATACGCACGAACGCGCGATAGAAGCGGGTTGCCAGTTTGCGGGGGCAACCGTGCATCAGGTCACGGCAGAGTTGGATCACGGGCCGATTGTGGCGCAAGCCGTCGTACCGATTTTGCCCCACGATACGCCCGCCAGCCTTGCTGCCCGTGTCTTAACGCAAGAGCATCAAATGTATCCGCGTGCGATTGCGCAATTACTGGCATTGGTTTGATGGCATACCCTTGTAATGGCATACGCCTTGCTTGATTCATGGGCTTATGAGCAATACCTCCCCCACCCTGCAAGAAATCCACGAAACCCGTTCCACCTGCCCTTACTGCGGCACTGGGTGCGGGGTCATTATCGAATCCCTTGGCAAGCAGATTATCGGCGTGCGCGGTGACCCGAATCACCCTGCAAACTTTGGCAAACTGTGCAGCAAAGGTTCTACGCTGCACCACACCGCCACCGCGCAAGTCACGCAACAAACCCGCTTATTACAGCCCCTGCAACGGCTGCATCGGGGTGAAAAACCCGTTCCGGTGACGTGGGATGCTGCGCTGGGGCTGGCGGCAGATCGTTTCTCTCACATCATCCGCGAGCATGGGGCGGATGCGGTCGGTTTTTATATCTCTGGGCAGTTGCTGACGGAAGATTATTATGTTTTCAACCAACTCGCCAAAGGTTTGATTGGCACAAACAATATCGACAGCAATTCCCGCCTGTGCATGAGTAGCGCCGTAACGGGTTACAAGCAAACTTTAGGTGCAGATGCACCACCAGCGTGCTATGAAGATTTGGATTTCGCGCACTGTTTGTTCATTGCAGGCGCAAATCCCGCTTTTGCCCACCCCATTTTGGCGCGTCGCATTGAAGCGGCTAAAGCCAACAATCCGAATCTGCGCATCATTACGGTCGATCCGCGTGTTACCGATACGGCGGGATTGTCCGATTTGCACCTCGCCATTCAACCCGGAACGGATGTGATGCTCTTTAACGGGATGCTGCATATCATGGCGTGGGAAGGGTGGTTGGATACGGAATTTATCCGCAATCACACGAATGGTTTTGATGCGCTCAAAATCACGATTCGTGATTACACCCCTGCGGCAGTCGCGCAAGTTTGCGGCATACCGCAAGAGGCGTTGATGCAAGCCACGCGCTGGTTCGCCACCAACACCCCCACATTGAGTTTGTATTGCCAAGGCTTGAACCAATCCAGCAGCGGCACGGCGAAGAATGCAGCGCTTATCAATTTGCATCTGGCGACGGGGCAAATCGGCAAAGTGGGTGCAGCGCCGTTTTCATTGACGGGGCAACCCAACGCAATGGGTGGGCGCGAAGTGGGCGGTATGGCGAATTTGCTATCCGCACACCGCGATCTGGCAAACCCCGTACACCGTGCCGAGGTTGCTGCACTGTGGGGCGTTCCATCCGTCCCTGAAAAAGCGGGCAAAACGGCGGTGGAAATGTTCCAAGCCGCTGCCGATGGTGAAATCAAAGCGCTGTGGATTGCCTGTACCAATCCCGCGCACAGTATGCCGGATCAAACCACCGTGCGCCGCGCCTTGGAACGCGCCGAATTCGTGGTGCTGCAAGAAGCGTTTGCTACCACTTTAACAGCACGCTACGCTGATCTGCTCTTGCCTGCCAGCACATGGGGCGAAAAAGAAGGAACGGTAACGAATAGCGAACGCCGCATCACACGCGTCCGTTCTGCCGTTCCCGCAGCGGGAGAAGCGCGGCACGATTGGCAGATTGCGCTCGATTTTGCACAGCGTTTAGAAACGGCGTTGGGCGTGAGCAAAACCCAGTTTGCGTATTCCAGCCCCGAATCTATTTGGAACCAGCACCGCGAATCCACACGCGGGCGGGATTTGGATATTACGGGCTTGAATTACGCGATGCTAGAACACGCGCCGCAGCAATGGCCTTGTCCTGAAGGGCAAACGCAAGGCAAAAAACGCCTTTATGAAGACGGAATTTTCCCGACCAGCGATGGCAAAGCAAAATTTGTCAATACCGTCTATCAAGCCGTTGCCGAGCCGTGCAATGCGCGTTACCCGTTTGCGCTGACGACCGGACGATTGCGTGACCAATGGCATGGCATGAGCCGCACCGGAACGCATCCCAAGCTATGGGCGCACGCCAGCGAGCCGCGTATTGACCTGCATCCGCAAGATATGCAGCGTTTGCAAATCGAAGAAGGGGATTGGTTGAAGGTGCGCAGTGTGCGGGCGGAAATTGTGATTCCGGCGCACGGCAGCGAAGAAATAGCCCGCAACCAAGCCTTTATCGCCATGCACTGGGATAGCGCCGACCATAGTGCCAATTCGCTGACCAGTCCGGCGTTTTGCCCTAGTTCCAAGCAACCCGAATTCAAGCACAGCGCAGTCGCCATTGAAAAAATGGAAAAAACCGATTTGCCGTGGAATCTTGTCGTAATGGCATGGTTGCCCGCCGATAGCGCTTTGCAAATCCGCACCGATGTGCAAAATGTGCTCTCCCCTTTGCGTGCAGGGCATTGCGTGCCGTTTAGCGAGGGTGATAACGATTCCCGCACCGGCTTGCTGATCCGCGCCGCCCATTCGCAGATGGTGGATGATGGGGTGCTGGAATCTATAGAACAACTCCTTGGTTTGGATGAGGTCAATGCTTTGCGTTACACCGATAAACGATCGGGGCAGCGGCGTGTTTTGAAGATTGTGAATAATCAACTTAATGGTTTTTTGCTTGCGGGCGATACCCGTTCTCAGAAATGGATGGAAACGCTGCTCAAAGAATCGTTGCCGGTAGAGGCGTATGGGCGTTTGCTGATTCAACCCTCAAGCACGCCACCGGTTCCCGTGGTTTCGCGTGGGAAAACGGTGTGTACCTGTATGGGAATCACCGATACGGCAATTCAAAATTTCCTCCAAACTCAAAAAACGCAGAAAAATAATCCGCCCCTATTGGAGTTGCTGCAACAGGCTTTGGGGTGCGGAACACAATGCGGTTCTTGTGTTCCGCAGTTGAAACGGATGGTTTCCAAGTGCTGAATTTGCGCATTGTGGTGATTGCCCCAGATGCTGGGATTTGCCTTGCTCTTTTAGAAAATGGCATTGAACCCATTGCCGTATTGCCCGCCGATGCGTTTTTGCCCGAACGCTTGGCACAACTACATCCTGATTTAATTGTGGTCGATGCCGAGAGTGATGCCCGCGATGCCTTAGAACACGTCGTTCTCGCCACGCGCGATGCACCGCGCCCGATTGTGATGTTCACCAACGATAACGACCAAACCACGGCACGGGCAGCGGTCGCGGCGGGAGTATCGGCTTATGTGGTGGCGGGTTTGTCCCCCGAACGGTTACGCCCTATTTTTGACATCGCTTTGGCACGATTTGAGCGCGAACAAGCATTACGCACCGATTTGTTGCACGCCCAAAACGAACTGCAAAATCGCAAGGTGATTGAGCGTGCCAAGGGCTTGCTCATGCAGCGCCAAGGCTTGAGCGAAGACGAAGCCTTCAAAAAATTGCGCAAAGCAGCAATGGATAAAAGTCTTAAACTTGGCGAAATCGCACAACGTATTGTGGATGCTGCCGAATTGCTGGGATGATTGGGGATGATTTAGAAATCTGGCACACTAATTGCTTATATCCGTACAAACCCTGTGCAGCCCAACGGCGGGTGGCATGGTGGTAATAGGACAAAGGCGTTCTCACCCGTTTCACCGCGCATGGCTTGCGTTGGGAGCGATGTGCGAATGCCTTTTTTGTTTTTTGTTTTTTGGCTTTGCGTTCAATTTATCGAGGAACTTTTTACATGGCTACTCCTATGACACGTCGCACTATTTTGCAAACTGCCGCCCTTGGTGCGGTGGGAATTACTCCCGCTTTACGCGCAATGGCGTATGCAGCGGGTTCGGATGCACCCGAAAAAACAGAAGTCAAAATCGGCTTCATTCCTTTGACCGATTGCGCCAGCGTCGTTATGGCATCGGTTTTGGGCTTGGATAAAAAATACGGCGTGAAGTTTGTATTGAGCAAAGAATCCAGTTGGGCGGGCATCCGCGATAAGCTCACGATGGGCGAACTTGATTTTGCCCATGCCCTCTACGGTTTGATTTACGGGGTTCACTTGGGCGTTGGCGGCGCGAAGAAAGATATGGCGGTGTTGATGACCTTGAACCACAATGGGCAAGCCATCACCCTCTCCAAAAAATTGGCGGATAAGGGCGCGGTCGATGGGGCTGGGCTTGCCAAACTCATGGCATTGGAAAAGCGCGAATACACGTTTGCGCAAACCTTCCCCACGGGAACGCACGCCATGTGGTTGTATTACTGGCTAGCAGCGCACGGCATCAATCCCATGAAAGATGCCAAGGTGATTACCGTTCCTCCTCCCCAAATGGTGGCGAATATGCGCATCGGCAACATGGACGGTTTTTGTGTGGGCGAACCGTGGAACCACCGCGCGATTTTGGATGGCATTGGCGTGACCGCAGCCACTACGCAGGATGTTTGGAAAGATCATCCTGAAAAAGTGCTGGGAGCGACTGCCGAATTCGTCAAAAAATACCCTAACACGGCACGAGCCGTCACTGCCGCGATTATTGAAGCCGGGCAATGGATTGATGCCAATGTCGCCAATAAAAACAAAATGGCCGCCACGATTGCGGATAAATCCTATGTGAACACCAGCGTGGATGCGATTAACCAACGTATTTTGGGACGCTACCAAAATGGCATGGGTAAGACATGGGATGACCCGAATCACATGAAATTTTTTAACGATGGAACCGTAAATTTTCCCTACCTCTCCGATGGTATGTGGTTCTTAACCCAGCACAAACGCTGGGGCTTGCTGAAGGATCATCCCGATTATTTAGGTGTTGCCAAGCAAATCAATCAAATCGACATCTACAAACAAGCGGCTACGGCTGCCAAAGTCAGCATCCCGAAAGACGTTTTGCGCACCAGCAAACTCATTGATGGTGTGGTGTGGGATGGCAAAGACCCGAAAAAATATGCCGATGGCTTCAAGGTCAAAGTATGAACGCCGAAAAAATCATCCCGCCCGTAGTCGGATTGGGCGTGCTGGTGGGTATTTGGGCTTTAATTAGCATCGGCACGTCCAGCAGCATTCCCAGCCCGATGGAGACGCTTCAACAAGCGATTACCTTGTTCAGCGATCCGTTTTATCGCAACAGCCCCAACGACCAAGGTGTGGGTTGGAACGTGCTGGCATCCCTTGAGCGCGTCGCCATTGGCTTTGGTTTGGCGGCGGTGGTGGGCATTCCGGCAGGGTTTGCGATTGGTCGGTTTGAACTGCTTTCGCGGATGTTCAACCCGATTATTAGTTTGCTGCGTCCGGTATCACCTTTGGCGTGGTTGCCGATTGGTTTGCTGGTGTTCAAAGGCGCGAATCCGGCGGCGATTTGGACAATTTTTATTTGCTCCATTTGGCCGATGATCATCAACACCGCCGTAGGGGTGCAGCGTGTGCCGCAGGATTACATGAATGTGGCACGGGTGCTTCAGTTATCGGAATGGAAGATTCTCACCAAAATTTTGCTCCCCGCCGTGCTGCCTTACACGCTCACGGGTGTGCGCTTGGCGGTAGGAACGGCGTGGTTGGTGATTGTGGCGGCAGAGATGCTCACCGGCGGAGTGGGGATTGGCTTTTGGGTGTGGGATGAGTGGAATAACCTCAATGTCAAAAACATCATCATCGCCATTTTTGTGATTGGTATTGTGGGCTTGGTACTGGAATATGCCCTCATCAAAATTGCCTCCATCTTCACGTATGAAGAGGTACGTTCATGAGCAGCTTGAAATTTATCCAAATCGAAAATGTCGCGCAAACCTTCAAAACCAAGAAGGGCGATTTTCCCGCCTT
>JBDKGR010000142.1:0-6251 GCA_039798085.1 Pseudomonadota bacterium | reverse complement strand
GCGAGGTGTGGAATCCGAATCGGGCGCTGAATCCGCGTTTTTTGATTCTGCACACCGGTAATCACCCCGCGTTAGAACAAGGGTTCACCGCCCAGCGCCGTTTGGCGGATTACGCCATCGCACAAGACGGTAGCCGCGTGCTTTTGACCGATTTGGCACAATCCCAACAACCGCTCGCCGCCCTTGCCGGAATCGCGCAACCCGAGGCGTTTTTTTCCATGCTGCGGGAGCGCGATGTGCCCATCGCTAAAACGATTGAATTACCAGATCACTATGATTTTAATAGCTACCAGCGCACACTAAATAAGCGCTACAGGCTGATTTGTACCGAAAAAGATGCCGCTAAGCTATGGCAAATAGCACCCGATGCGCTCGCCGTTCCGCTGGAATTTGCGCCAGAATCGGCATTTTTCACGGCATTGGATGAGCTTATCATCAGTCTAATGTTTACCACTACCAAAGTAATTTCAGAAAATTAGAATAGTAACAAATGAAAAAAATAAAAAAGATTGGAACCAGATTTCATAATAAAGCCTCAGAAAAATACGTTGATGTTAATTTTTACTATGCCGAGGATACAGTTTATTCAACCTCAGTGCCGATAAGTTACCGCAGGACAGGTACTGAAATCCCTGATGATGCACTTGATACGTACTTGCAAGAATTGTATGAGGAAGTTAATCCTATCAATTGGAATACTTGGAGAAGCGAACAGTCCAATTTTTGGAGTGATAATAAGCCAAATGCAACGACAACAAAATCATTTTTTGATGTTCTTTCTCAACGTTTTGATTGGTGCTGCACAACTTGTACGCTTCCGCCTAATCCAAACTTTGCACGAAGAATTCAAGATATAAAAGAATTCGGATACACGCTAGCTACGAATATCAATAAATTTTGTTCAAAATGTAATAGAAATACTAATCAAATAATCCTTCTTCCAATTAAAAGAGGTGGTATTACGGGTTATGAAATATGGAGTCCACAACTTAGAGCGCATATTGTTGAAGTTCTGGCTTCATTCGATGCTTATGAAGCAAAAGTAACGCGAAAAGAAGGTCTTCTGCCAGATCATCACTTCCCTGAAATTCGTTGGGATGCTGACACAAAACGTGATTCATCAGAGCTTGAATCTATTTCTGATGATGAAATTAGACGTGATTTTCAATTAATTTCAAATCAACGTAACCAACAAAAAAGAGAAGTTTGTCGAAATTGTTTTCAAACTGGCAATCGTGGAGTTATTTATGGAATTTCATTTTTTTACTCTGGCACAACAACTTGGGATGAGAAAATTAAAAAAACTGGAAAAGAGGCTGAGAAAGGATGTGTGGGTTGTGGATGGTACGATATCAACCAATGGCGTTTAAAACTCAATGAATTCATCAATAGCATTAAATAAATAATGGATATGATGTCAATTTATTTACTTGAAAATCAGAAGGTTGATCGCTAAAGCGTCCTCTACTTTGCTTTCTCGATATAATTTCAATTTTTTCGCTTGACCATGTCCCTGATATTTCTTGCAAAACCTCTTTCAATCGTTTATTCATGGTTAATTTTCTTTCTTCTCTCCGTCTTAGAATACCATTGCATCCAACGGGAGTTATATAAAATTTCTCATCGGCTTCAACTTCAATAACATCAAACAAATTTCCATTTTTAATTTTTAGTGGCTTTTCTGTGCAATTTAATGATGCTTTATTATTAAGAGTAAGATTAAACCCAGTTAAATCAAATAAATCACACACCTCACTTATTTTTACGAGTTTGTTTTGCAATATTTTTTGAAATTCTCCATTTTCATTGAAGGAGTTGGTTCTATTTTTAATGCGCATACCAATCCATCTAATCACTGGAACCGCCCACGAATTACCCACACCTTGATACCGCGTTGTTGGGCTGCAACCTGAGATGTTCGTGTAGTTATCTGGAAAGCCCATAAGCCGTTCACATTCTAATGGCGTAAATCTTCTTAACCGCTTGTTTTGAAGTACGAAGAGTGAACCGTTATAAGCTGCGGCATTTCCATTCCATTTTGTTCCGTATGCTGAATACAAGCAATCTGTATAGTTACGAAATACTTCAATTGCATGCCCATTTTTCTCAAAAGATAACGAATCATCACCTTCTTTAAGAGAATTGAATTGTTCACCTACTTCAAACAAAATTTGTTCGGGGAAAAAGTCCTTTCCACTCGCTAATAGGTAAAGCCGTCTTCGTTGCTGGGGAAGTCCAAAATATTTAGCATCCAGAATACGCCATGCGATATTGCGCTTTGACCCATGAATAATGCCAGCTTGTGGCCAACGGGGTAATTTTATTTCTTTTTCAACACCTGCCAAGGAAGAAAGAAAACAACCAAAAGCATTGGTCTTATCACGTAATACACCTTCTACGTTTTCCCAAAAAACTAAACTTGGTGGAAGTCCCTTATTTTTACGAATTGCATCATTTGCATCAATAATATCAATAAATTTAAGCGTTAAATTTCCCCGAGTATCTTCAAGCCCTTTTTTCCAACCGGCGAGCGAAAATGCTTGACATGGCGTTCCTCCACAAATTAAATCGGGAGCATTAACAACGCCATTTTTTATGTTTTCAGGAATGTCACACATATCGCCAAGATTCTTGATATGAGGATATTTTATTTTTAATAGATTAGATGGAAATGCCGAAATTTCAGAAAACCATTGAAAATCAAAGCCAAGATCACCCCAAGCAACGGATGCCGCCTCGATGCCAGAGCACACACTACCTACTGAAATATTACTCATAGTCTTCACCATACCAGAACACACAATCATATAAAAACCCCGCAGGGCTTTCGCCTTGCGGGGTTTTTGTTTTGTGGATGAGACGGGTTACGCCTCCAACAGAGATACGGGAAATTACATTCCCATGCCGCCCATTCCACCCATACCGCCCATATCACCACCACCCATGCCGCCGCCAGCGGATTCGGCTTTGGGTGTTTCAGCAATCATGCACTCGGTGGTCAACATCAATGATGCTACGGATGCTGCGTTTTGCAATGCAGTGCGGGTTACTTTGGTGGGGTCGAGAATACCCATTTCGATCATGTCACCGTAGGTATCGTTCGCCGCGTTGAAACCGTAGTTTCCAGAGCCGTTCAATACCGCGTTCACAACCACAGAGGCTTCGCCGCCTGCGTTGTAAACGATTTCGCGCAGAGGTGCTTCAATCGCTTTCAACACCAAGGCAATGCCGTGGTCTTGGTCCGCGTTGTCGCCTTTGATAACGCCAGCGGATTGCTTGGCACGCAACAATGCAACACCGCCACCTGCCACGATACCTTCTTCCACCGCAGCGCGGGTAGCGTGCAGAGCATCTTCTACGCGGGCTTTTTTCTCTTTCATTTCGACTTCAGTCGCAGCGCCGACTTTAATCACGGCAACACCGCCTGCCAATTTGGCAACGCGCTCTTGCAGTTTTTCGCGGTCGTAATCGGAAGTTGCTTCTTCGATTTGGATGCGGATTTGTTTAACACGCGCTTGGATGTCGTCTTCGGAACCAGCACCGTCGATGATGATGGTGTTTTCTTTGCCCACTTCGATACGTTTTGCTGTACCCAAATCTTGCAAAGTCACTTTTTCCAAGGACAAGCCAACTTCTTCGGCAATAACCTTACCGCCAGTCAAAATAGCGATGTCTTCCAACATGGCTTTGCGACGATCACCAAAACCGGGAGCTTTTACCGCGACCACTTTCAAGATACCGCGCAAAGTATTGACCACCAAGGTTGCCAATGCTTCGCCATCCACGTCTTCCGCGATGATGAGCAAAGGACGACCGGCTTTAGCCACTTGTTCCAAAGTAGGCAACAAATCGCGGATGTTGCTGATTTTCTTGTCGAACAGCAACACAAAGGGGTTATCCAACAAAGCGGCTTGCTTTTCTTGGTTGTTGATGAAGTAAGGCGACAGGTAGCCACGGTCAAACTGCATACCTTCAACAATGTCCAACTCGTTATCAAGAGACTTGCCGTCTTCCACGGTGATAACGCCTTCTTTGCCCACTTTATCCATTGCCTTGGCGATGATGTCACCAATGCTGGAATCGGAGTTGGCAGAAATCGAACCCACTTGGGCGATTTCTTTGGTGGTTGTCGTGGGCTTGGAAGCCTTTTTCAATTCGGCGATCAAAGCGGTGACGGCTTTGTCGATACCGCGTTTCAAATCCATAGGATTCATGCCCGCAGCCACGTATTTCATGCCTTCGCGCACGATGGCTTGAGCCAAAACGGTCGCAGTGGTTGTGCCGTCGCCCGCGTTGTCAGAGGTTTTGGAAGCAACTTCCTTCACCATCTGCGCGCCCATGTTTTGCAACTTGTCTTTGAGTTCGATTTCTTTAGCAACGGATACACCGTCTTTGGTCACGGTAGGAGCGCCGAAAGAGCGTTCCAAAACCACGTTACGACCTTTAGGGCCCAAAGTGACTTTAACGGCGTTTGCCAAAATGTTCACGCCTTCAACCATGCGTGCGCGGGCTTCACCGCCAAAAATTACGTCTTTTGCTGCCATGTGGATATTCCTTCAATTCTTAAAATTATTCAACAACCGCGAAGAGATCATCTTCTTTCATGACCAACAGCTCATCGCCATTGACTTTGACGGTTTGACCGCTGTATTTACCAAACAAAACACGGTCACCGACCTTGACGGTCAATGCTTTGGTTTCGCCTTTGTCGTTGGTTTTGCCGGGACCTACAGCCAGCACTTCGCCTTGATCGGGTTTTTCAGCCGCGTTATCGGGAATGTAGATACCAGAAGCGGTTTTAGTTTCGTTCGCAACGCGCTTCACAATCACGCGGTCTGCCAATGGGCGCAGATTCATGGGGATAACTCCTAGGTTAAAAACAATGATGTTAGCACTCAAGACTAATGAGTGCTAATGGATATGAATGATAAGGTCATTTTTGGGCATTTCAAGAGGCTGAATTTGGGATAGCATCAAAAAATGACCAAACCAATGACTGAACCACGACTCACATCCCTTTCACACGGCGGCGGCTGCGGCTGCAAAATCGCGCCCGGCGTGCTGTCCGAAATCCTCAAAAACACGGCTTCCATGCCCTTGCCGCCGGAATTGCTGGTCGGCATTGAAACGTCCGATGACGCAGCGGTGTATCAGCTCAACGACGAGCAAGCGCTGATTGCGACCACCGATTTTTTCATGCCCATCGTCGATAACCCCTTCGATTTTGGACGCATCGCCGCCACCAACGCCATCTCGGACGTGTACGCAATGGGCGGCACGCCGATCATGGCGCTGGCGTTGGTCGGAATGCCGATTAACGTGCTGTCGCTGGACACCATCGGGCAAATTTTGGCGGGCGGTGCATCGGTATGCAAAGCGGCGGGCATCCCGATTGCGGGTGGACACACCATTGATTCGGTCGAACCGATTTATGGACTGGTCGCACTGGGCTTGGTTCACCCCAAACGCATTAAACGGAATAAAGATGCCCGAATCGGCAACCGCTTGATTCTGGGTAAACCGATTGGCGTGGGCGTTCTGTCCGCCGCCCTGAAAAAAGAAGCTTTAAGCGCCGAAGGCTACGCCCGCATGATTGCCACCACAACCCAGCTCAACACGGCAGGCATTGAATTGTCGGCGTTGGAAGCGGTTCACGCGCTCACGGACGTAACGGGTTTTGGATTGGGCGGACACGCTCTCGAAATCGCACGCGGCGCGAAATGCCAGGTGCGAATCGACTGGAATCGCGTCCCACTGATTGAAGGCGTGCAAGCCTTGGCAGAAGCCGGCATGGTGACGGGCGCATCGGCAAGAAACTGGGCGGCGTATGGACACGAAATCACGCTCCCCGAAGGTTTCACCAACGTGCAACAAGCCCTATTAAAGAACTTGTTGAGCGACCCGCAAACCAGTGGTGGCTTATTAGTAAGCTGCGCCCCCGAAGCCGTAGCCGAAGTATTGGCGATTTTTGAACGCCACGGTTTTGCCTATGCGGCGGAGATTGGTGAAATTCGGGAAGGGGCGGGAATGGTGATTGCGAACGAAGTGCGCGATTACACCCACAGCATGGAAATCCACAATCCTGAAACCTTTGAACCGATTACGTGGTGAATTAAAAACGCTATCAAAAAAGGGTTATGGTAAACCAGTAACTGATAAAAATCCGAGGTAGGGGCGCAACCACGAGGGTTGCTCCTAGAATTCTCACACCTTTGCGTAAGCCTACAAGACTAAATCCGTCGGATGTTTAT
>JBDKGR010000141.1:0-6349 GCA_039798085.1 Pseudomonadota bacterium | reverse complement strand
ACCTTGTTCGCGCAACCCGTGGGTCGTATCAAAGAAGTATTGGGGGAAATGGATGACCCCGGCATGGAAATTGAAATCGCCGTGCGCAAATACGGTGTGCCGCATACATTTTCTGAGGCATGTTTGGCAATGGCAAGAAAACTGCCCGAAGCCGTGCGTCCTGAAGATACGCTCCACCGTGTGGATTTAACCGATATTCCTTTGGTCACGATTGACGGGGAAGATGCCCGCGATTTCGATGATGCCGTCTATTGCGAGCCAGCAGTTAAGGGACGAGGCAAGACCGCCGTTAAAGGTTGGCGCTTATTGGTAGCGATTGCGGATGTGAGTTACTACGTGGAAAACGGTTCTGCGATTGATGTTGATGCCTACGACCGTGCGACCAGTGTGTATTTCCCGCGCCGCGTGATTCCCATGCTGCCGGAAAAATTATCGAATGGCTTGTGTTCTTTGAACCCCGAAGTCGAACGTGCTTGTATGGTGTGCGATATGTTCGTCACGGCGGAGGGCGAGGTCAAAGCCTACCAGTTCTACCCCGCTGTGATGTGGAGCCATGCGCGTTTTACTTATACCGAAGTCGCGGCAATTCTGGCAAACACCAAAGGCGTAGAAGCAGAAAAACGCCAAGAACGGGTGGATAACTTATTAAATCTGCATGGGGTTTACCAAGCGCTTTCCCAATCTCGCCAAAAACGCGGAGCCGTGGATTTTGAAACCACCGAAACGCAAATCGTTGCGAATGAAAACGGAAAAATCGAAAAAATCGTGCCCCGTACCCGCAACATCGCGCACCGCGTAATTGAAGAGGCGATGCTCGCCGCCAATGTATGTAGCGCCGATTTCATCGCCAAAGGTAAGCACGCTGGTTTGTACCGCGTTCATGAAGGCCCTACGCCAGAGAAGCGCGAGATTCTGCAAAACTATCTCAAAGCCACAGGTATCCCCATTACCTTGAGCGACGATCCGACGACCGCCGAATTCCAAGCGATTGCCGAAGCAACCAAAGAGCGACCTGACGCGCAGCAAATTCATTCGATGTTGCTACGCTCCATGCAGCAAGCGATTTACACGCCGAACAACAACGGGCATTTTGGTTTGGCATATCCTGCCTACACGCATTTCACCAGCCCGATTCGGCGGTATCCCGATTTGCTCGTACATCGTGTGATTAAAGCGATTTTGGCAGGCAATAAATACCAATTACCCAACCTACCGATGCCCGGTGAGGCACACGCTAAGCTCGCACGGCGTTTGGAAAAATCGGCAGTAGCCTCTGCCAAAGACGGAACGAAGAAGGTCGCGCCCCGCAAAGCCAGTGCGGAAAACACGGCATGGCAAGCGGCGGGGCTGCATTGCAGTGCCAACGAACGCCGTGCTGATGAAGCCAGCCGCGATGTAGAAGCATGGCTCAAATGCCAATATATGAAAGAGCATTTGGGCGAAGAATTCAGCGGTATAGTGAGCACGGTCACCAGCTTTGGTGTGTTCGTCACGCTCGATGCAATGTACGTAGAAGGTCTGATTCACGTCACAGAATTGGGGAATAGCGGTTACGGCGAGTATTACCGCTTTGATGAAGCCCGCCAAGAATTGCGCGGCGAAGATTCGGGCACACGCTACGCTATCGGCACACGGGTACAGGTTCAGGTGAGTCGGGTGGATTTGGAAGGACGCAGAATTGATTTTGTCCTGCGCCAGCAACAGCAACCGCGACAGCAATCGCCTTCCAAGCGTTCGTCCAATAAGCCAATGCCTCCACAATCGAACCGTAAGACATCGCCACCGCCATCACCATCGGCAGCCCCGAAACCTGCGCGGAAGCGTGTAAAACGATGAATATTGCTACATTGTTAAGCCAGTATTGGCCTTTTCTCGTACTTGTCCTTTGGTTCGGGTACAAATGGTGGAATTCCAAACGTGTGCTTGCTATGTTGCCTGAGTTGAAAAAACGCGGTGCAACGCTGCTTGATGTGCGGACAGCGGCAGAGTTTGCCCATGCCCATGCACCCGGGACAATCAATATCCCCTTAGATGAATTGGGTAAAAGGCTCGCAGAAATCCCGCAATCCGCTCCTGTGGTACTTTGCTGTGCCAGCGGAACTCGCAGCGGTATGGCGAAAATGGTGCTCAAGAAAAATGGCTATCAAGACGTTCACAATATCGGGACTTGGAGCAAGTTTGTATAGCTTGAGCGATTTGGATCACAACGGGATGTTCGTGGAACTTGCCCGCTGCAATCCGATGGTTTAATCAAACGTGCGGGGCGCACGTTTTTTGCTGTCACGCGGCACAAATACTTTACCACCGCCACCGCCACCGCCACCACCACCACCGAAATTACCTGCTGGCTTGCTGAATGGACGCTCTCCGCCGCGTGGAGCAGCATCAGCACGATCGGGGTAACGGTCATTAAAACCCCCTTTGCGTGGTGCGTAATCCCGACCACCGCCGCCTTCACGACCGTCACGGGACACGGTATCACGCTCATTGCCACCGCGTTGTTCATTGCCACGATTTTGGAAAGTATCCCGACCTCCACCAAAAGAGGGGCGACCACCTCCGCCGCCGCCACCTGCACCACCACCAAAGCCACCAGTACGTGGTGCGCGATCCGCGAAATGGTTACCACGTCCACCAAAACTAGCTCCGGTTCCGGGGCGTGCTTCAGGGAAGCGTTGTTTGGGTTCTAAACCGGGGATGGTTTCTGATTTGAAATGCTGGCGGCTGTACGCTTCAATATCCATGATTTTGCGGCGATCACGGATTTCAGCGAACGTAATCGCCAAGCCATCACGCCCCGCACGTCCAGTACGACCGATGCGGTGGGTATAGTCTTCTGCTTTCATCGGCAAGCCGTAGTTGAAAACATGGGTGATGGTCGGAACATCAATACCGCGTGCTGCCACATCGGTAGCAACCAAAATTTGCACCTGACCATTGCGCAACGCCATCAAACGGCGATTACGCAAACCTTGGCTCAACGCACCATGCAGTGCGACGGCATCAAAACCTTCTTGCTGCAAATCACCTGCCAAACCATCGCATTCGATTTGTGTGCTGGCAAACACAATCGCTTGGTTGATGCCGGCATCGCGCAACCAATGGTCGAGCAATTTGCGTTTGTGGTGCGCGTTATCCGCCCAGAACAAAACTTGTTTGATGTTGGCGTGTTTTTCTTGTGGGCTGTCGATGGTGATGCGTTGGGGTTCGCGCATCACACGCGATGCCAACTGCTGAATGCGTGGCGCAAAAGTTGCGCTGAACATCATCGTTTGCTTGCGGGTGATGGTGAGTTGGTTGATTTCTGCCAAATCGTCCGAGAAGCCCAAATCCAACATACGGTCGGCTTCGTCCACCACCAAAAACTGTACTTGATCCAGTTTGATTTGCATGGAGCGTTGCAAATCGAGCAAACGTCCGGGGGTGGCAACGACCAAATTGGCATTTTGCAATTTGGCAATTTGCAACTGGTACGGCATACCACCCACGATATTGGCAATGCGCAAACCACGGCAATGGCGCACCAAGTCGATTGCATCATTGGCAACTTGTTGCGCCAATTCGCGTGTGGGGCAAACGATCAACGCACCGGGGGCGGGTGCTTTGAAATTGCGGACATTGGTCGGGTCTTTGCGTTTGGGGCGTTTGGGTGGTGCTTCGCCGCGTGCTTTGGCTTCGGCGGCTTGGCGCTCGAACTCGGCACGTTCAGCGGCTTCGGCTTCGGCTTGTTGCTGCAACAATGTGTGCAACACGGGCAACAAAAAGGCGGCAGTTTTGCCGCTACCGGTTTGGCTGGAAACCATCAAATCAATAAATTGGCTCGCATTCTCTGTCGGCAAAGCCAAAGGAATGGTTTTGATTTGCACGGTGGTAGGCTGGGTGTAACCCAAATCTTTCACCGCGTGAACCAATTCAGGAGCCAAACCCAAGACCACGAAACCATTGGGCGTGGTGTCGATTACTTCGGTAGATTCGGTTATTTCGTTAGTTTCAGTGGTTTCGTTGATTTCAACGGGCGAAAAGTCTTCGGCAGGCGTAGCAACGCCTGTCACTTCAAAGGTGTCAGTCATGATTTTCCTAAAACGCAAGCAACGCTGAAAGCGCGTTGGCTCAAACGTCAATGGTTAAAAAACATCAACCATCAAACGGAACCTGCGGCTGAATGTGGGGGAACAATCAGCGCTTGGGGCCTGTGTTTTGGTGCATGGAAAATGACCAGAAAGCCCGATGAATGAAGGGAGATGTGCAAATACGCAGCAGAATGGAGCGTAGCCCCCGATTCTACCGTGAATTCGGGTTTTTACCTAATCTTGACGCTATAGCCCCTTGAAATATCTCCCCCAAGCGCCACCTAGGGTTTAACCGAAGGATATTTCTATGCGAATCGACAAACTCACCACCAAATTCCAAGAAGCGTTGGGAGAGGCTCAGACATTGGCACTCTCCAACGACCATGCGTACATCACGCCTGCCCATATTTTGAGCGCTTTGCTGCGGCAAGAGGACGGCTCGAAAGCGCTGTTGCAGCGTGCCGGAGTCAACGCCAGCCAACTGCTGGCGGCGGCGGATGCCTATATTCACAAGCAGCCCAAAGTCGAGGGGCAAGAGCAAATCAACCTTGACCGCGATGCCAGCGTGTTGTTGCAAGGGGCGGAAAAAGAATCCATTAAGCGCGGCGATCAATTCATTGCCGCTGAATTGTTTTTGCTGGCGTTGGCGGATAGCAAGGGCGATGTCGGCAACCTCGCCCGCGCCAGTGGCATGACGCGCAAAGCGTTAGAAGCCGCGATTGATGCCGTGCGCGGCGGGCAGGCGGTGGACAGTGCCGATGCCGAATCGCAGCGCGAATCGCTCAAAAAATACTGCGTGGATTTAACCGAACGCGCCCGCCTCGGCAAACTCGACCCCGTGATTGGGCGCGATGACGAAATCCGCCGCGCGATTCAAGTGCTGCAACGCCGCAGCAAAAATAATCCCGTGCTGATTGGCGAACCCGGTGTGGGCAAAACCGCCATCGTCGAAGGCTTGGCGCAGCGCATTGTGGCGGGCGAAGTGCCGGAATCGCTCAAAGGCAAGCGCGTGTTGAGTTTGGATATGGCGGCACTGTTGGCGGGTGCGAAGTTTCGCGGCGAGTTTGAGGAACGCTTGAAAAACGTCCTCAAAGATTTGGCGAAAGACGAAGGGCAAACCATTGTTTTCATTGATGAATTGCACACGATGGTCGGCGCTGGAAAAGCCGAGGGCGCGATGGACGCGGGCAATATGCTCAAACCCGCTTTGTCGCGCGGCGAACTGCACTGTGTGGGCGCGACCACCTTGGATGAATACCGCAAATACATCGAAAAAGATGCGGCGTTAGAACGGCGTTTTCAAAAAATCTTGGTTGGCGAACCGACCGTAGAAGCCACGATTGCGATTTTGCGCGGCTTGAAAGAGCGTTACGAAGTGCATCACGGCGTGGATATTACTGACCCCGCGATTGTGGCGGCGGCAGAATTAAGCCACCGTTATATTACCGACCGTTTTTTACCCGATAAAGCCATTGATTTAATCGACGAAGCCGCGTCTAAAATCAAAATTGAATTGGATTCCAAACCCGAGGTGATGGATAAACTGGATCGCCGTTTGATTCAACTGCAAATTGAGCGCGAAGCGGTGAAACGGGAAAAAGATGAAGCCTCCTTAAAACGTCTCGATTTAATCAACGAAGAAATCCAAAAACTGCAAAAAGAAATTGCCGATTTAGACGAGCAATGGAAAGCCGAAAAAGCCACAGCCCAAGGCAGCCAGCAGGTGCGCGAGGAAATTGATAAAACCAAATTCCAAATCGAAGAATTAAAACGCAAAGGTGATTTTAATAAAGTCGCGGAATTGCAATACGGTAAATTACCCGAATTGGAAAAACGCCTGAAAGAAGCGCAGGAAAAAGAAGCCAATAAAGCCAAATCGCCCACCGGAAATAATCAACTTTTGCGCACACAAGTGGGCGCGGAAGAAATTGCGGAGGTGGTAAGTCGTGCGACCGGAATCCCCGTTTCCAAAATGATGCAAGGCGAGCGCGAAAAATTATTGCAGATGGAAACCAAATTGCACGACCGCGTAATCGGGCAAAATGAAGCCATTGCCGCCGTTGCCAATGCCATTCGCCGCTCACGTTCGGGGCTTTCTGATCCGAATCGGCCTACCGGTTCGTTTTTGTTCCTCGGTTCGACGGGCGTGGGCAAAACCGAATTGTGCAAGGCGTTGGCGGGATTTTTGTTCGATTCGGAAGAGCATTTAATCCGCATCGACATGAGCGAGTTTATGGAAAAGCATAGCGTCGCACGCTTGATTGGTGCGCCTCCCGGCT
>JBDKGR010000140.1:0-6518 GCA_039798085.1 Pseudomonadota bacterium | reverse complement strand
GTAAACCCCTGCCCTATTTTGGTCAGGTGTGGGCGGTGGGATTTATGTACGCGGTTGAATCGTGGCCGGAAGAATGGGAAAGCCCAATCAAACATAAAAAACTCGCTAAAGGGCATAACGACGCGCTAGAAAGCATTATTGCCCTCACCGAAGACGACCCCCATCCGCCCAAAATCTCCCTCTACGACGACACCACGCCCACGATTAGCCTAGAGCGATTGAATGCTTACAGTGACGCGATTTGGGCGGTATACGATTTACGCGCAATTTGGAGCCAAATCGGTGCGCGAGTTCCCACTCTGCAACGCGCCAACCTGCCCGGGCGCAATGATCCTTGCCATTGTGGAAGTGGCAAGAAGTTTAAGAAATGCTGCGGGAAGTGAGATTAACGATTAACGATTAACGATTAGTGATTAGTGATTATCCAAACTAGTAGCTATCAACATCGATCCTATGGGCGTTAGAGTAACATCCCCCCATGCTATTTTCACCCCTCGGACTTTCTCCCGCCCTGTGCCACGCCGTCGCCCAACTGGGTTTTACCGCGCCCACGCCCATTCAATCCCAAGCCATTGCGCCGATTTTGCAGGGGCGCGATGTATTGGCACAAGCCCAAACTGGTTCGGGCAAAACCCTAGCCTTTGCGCTGCCGCTGCTGCAACGCTTGCACACCATGCCGCCCGACAACCAGCACGGTTATGGACGAGCAATTCGTTCGCTGATTCTGGTTCCCACGCGGGAATTGGCGGTGCAAGCCGGCGAAGTGCTGACCCAGCTCACGCAGCAAACCCGCAGTAATCCGTGCAAAGTTTGCGTGGTGACGGGCGGCGTATCCATCAATCCGCAGATGATGGCGTTGCGTGGCGGGGCGGATGTCCTCATCGGCACGCCGGGGCGCTTACTCGATTTGGTGCGCAATAACGCGATTCAGCTCGCTACCGTGCGGGTGTTGGTGTTGGATGAAGCGGATCGTTTATTGGATTTGGGTTTTGCCGAAGAACTTTCTCAACTGCTCACGCTGTTACCGCCCAGCCGCCAGACGCTGCTGTTTTCCGCGACTTTCCCGCCCGAAGTGAGCGGTTTGGCGCAGCGGCTTTTGCACAATCCGGTGGATATACGCATCGAATCTGCAACCATCGAACCCGCCCAAATCGTGCAACGCGCCATTGCGGTCGATGCCAAGCGCCGCACCCAGTTGCTGCGCCAGTTGATTACCGAACACAAAGGGCAACGGATGCTGGTTTTTGTGGCGACCAAATATGCGGCGGAGATGGTGGCAGAAAAGCTCTACAAAGCCGGAATTTACGCCACCGCATTTCACGGCGAACTCAGCCAAGGCGCGCGCAAAGAGGTGTTGACGCAGTTCAAAGACGAGCAATGGGAAGTTCTCATCACCACCGATTTGGCCGCACGCGGTATCGACATCGCCAAATTACCCATCGTGGTGAATTTTGATTTGCCCCGCAGCGCGGTGGACTATACACACCGCATTGGTCGTACAGGGCGTGCGGGTGAAGCGGGTTGCGCTATCAGTTTTGTCACAGCGGATGAGCAATCGCACTTTGCGCTGATTCAAAAACGCCAAAATTTGAATCTACCGTTAGAGCAAATAGTTGGATTTGAACCGCAAGACCAACCCACGCCGCGCGTACTGGTAGCCGATGACAACGGCGGGATTAAAGGCAAGCGCCCGAGCAAGAAGGATAAGCTGCGGGCGGCGGCAGGAAAATAAAAGGCTTATACGGGATTTCCGTAATCATTTGCTTGGTCATCCCCTTTTTTGGATGCAGAGGTTTTTCATAATTTTTGCAAGGTTAAATTACCTTACTTTTTATTTGATTTTCTTCGTAAGGAGTTTTTATGACGGCACTCACTATTACCGCAAAAGGTCAAATCACCTTGCGCCGTGGGTTATTGGAATACCTTGGCATCGCACCTGGGCAGCAAGTAGAAGTCGCCAAATTAGCCAATGGAATGCTGGCATTGCACGCCAAACCGCGTCAAGGGTTGGAGGTGTTTGCAGGTTGCTTGCCTCCTCCACCCAAGGCGTTAAGTGTGGAAGAAATGAATGCCCTCATTGCCAATTCTTGGGCGGGGAAGGAATGAAAGTTACGCTGATTGCAGTACCTACTCCAGCATTGTGCGAATTGGTATGGGTTTTGTTACGCGGTTATCGTTATACCCCTGCACAAGTGGCACACGCACTGCGTTCGCTTTTGCAAGTGCGCCAAGTGGTTTGCAATACCCTCGCCGTACAAGCTGGCTTGGCGTTATTAGAAAGTGGTGGTGATTTTGCCGATGGCGTTATTGCGTTTGAAGGCGAGCTTTTAGGTGGTACGGAATTCGTTTCTTTTGACCAGCAAGCAATCAAATTGCTAAAAGCACAAAAGCGCAAAGTGCGTCTGCTGGAGAGTTAGCCTAATCCCCCAACTCCGCCACCAACGCCTGCGTAATTTCAGCGGCAGATACCGCACGGCAGCCACTGACGTTTTGACCAGCCCACAGCGGTGAAAAATCACCGCTTCCTTTTGCTTCGGCTTGGGCGCGCAAAGGGGCAATCGCAGCGGTAGCTAACGGAAAATCGGGCGGTGCAGCGCTGATTGCACCCAACTCGCGCATCACACGGTTCACGATGCCACGCGCGGGACGACCGGAAAAAAGATTCGTCAATGCCGTCACGCAGGCCGCATCGCTTTGCAGGGCTGCACGGTGAATCGCGCTGGTCGTGGCTTCGGTGCAGAGCAAATACGCCGTTCCGACTTGCACACCGCTTGCGCCCAGTGCCATCGCGGCGGCAACGCCTTTGGCATCGGCGATTCCACCCGCTGCAATCACCGGAATTTTCACCTCCTGCACGATTTGCGGTAGCAGCGCGAACGTGCCAAGCTGCGAATGCAAATCGCTGGTTAAGAACATTCCGCGATGTCCACCTGCCTCTAAGCCCTGCGCGATGATCGCATCCACGCCCTGCGCTTCCAGCCACCGCGCCTCTGCCACGGTGGTGGCGGATGAGAGAATTTTGGCTCCCGTACCGCGAACCGATTCCAGCAAATCTGGCGCAGGGAGACCAAAATGGAAGCTGACCACCGCAGGGCGAAATTCCCGCAGCACTTCCGCCATATCCGCATTGAACGGCTGCCGTCCGGCTCCGGTGGGAATTTGGGCGGGGTCGATTCCATATTCGGCAAAATAGGGCGACAAGGCGGCACGCCAAGTGGCTTCCCGCTGCGCATCGGGCGTGGGGGGCGTGTGGCAAAAGAAATTCAGGTTGTAGGGGCGCGCGGTTTTAGCTTGCAAAGCGCTTAATTCGTGGCGCAATGCCTCGGCACTGAACATTGCGCAGGGCAGCGAACCGAGCGCACCCGTATTCGATACTGCTGCCGCCAGCGCGTGGTCTTGCACGCCTGCCATTGGCGCTTGGATCAGGGGGGAATTGATTCCGAATAATGTTTGCAATGTCATTTCCAAATCCTTTATAAAAGCCCTTTATAAAAGCCCTTTGTAAGTCCCTTTTTGCCTTAATCCCCCATGACAACGCCTTCGCGCCGTGGGTCTGCGCCGCCAAAATAGCCATTGTGCGTGCGTTGAATCGCTTGAATACCGCTGGGTAGTGCGATTTCTTGCACTGTGTTTCCGCGTGCTTGCAAGTGGGTGATGGTGTCGCGGTCAAAGCGATTGTGTTCTAAAAATAGAGGACTATCCGCTGCACCGCTGATCGTTCCAAAATTGGGCAAGTTAATCGCTTCTTGTGCGTTCAGCCCCCAATCCAGCACACCGATCAGCGTTTTGGCGGTGAAGTGGATGATGAACGCGCCCCCCGGACTCCCCGTAGTCAGCACAAGTTTGCCACTGGCTTTATCCAACACCAAGGTCGGCGACATGGACGAGCGCGGACGCTTTCCCGCCTCCACGCGGTTCGCAATCGGTTTACCCGTTGCATCCGCAGGATTGAAGCTGAAATCGGTTAATTGATTATTCAGCAAAAATCCACCCGCCAACCCTACGCCCCGATTCACAAAATGGCGCGAGCCCCAAGCGTCTTCGATGGAAGTCGTCATCGCCAACGCATTGCCATACGCATCGACTACCGAGATATGCGACGTTCCATATTCCAACTGGTGCGGCATAGGAGCGTAGTGGGTGGTTACCTTATCCATGAACGCAGGGTCTGCCACAAATTGCGCACGGTAGGCAAAAGCGTGGCGCGAGGCTTCGGTGTACTGGTGCAACCAATCGGCATTCAGGGTGATTTTTGGGGTGTGCGGCAAACGTTCCAAAATGTGTTGAATGGCAATCGCGCCCGAACTGGGGGGTGGCATTCCGCAGATGCGGTAGTTTCGATAATCAAAGCACAAGGGGGGACGTTCGATTGCTTGGTAATTCGCCAAATCGGTGACCGATAAACGGGGCGCGGTGCGGACAATGGCATGGGCGATTTCACCCTGCGTCAAAGCGGCTGCACCCTTATCGGCAATAGCTTGCAACACGGCAGCAAGTTCGGGGTTTTTCAGAATATGCCCTTGCTTCCACGGTTTGCCATCGGCATCGAAAAAGTAGGCGCGGGCAGCCGGATGGTGGCGCAGGGCGGTTTCGGTGGCGAGTAGCGTTGCCATGCGCTCACCGATTGGGAATCCCGTGGTTGCCAATGCAATAGCGGGCTGCAACAACCGCGCCCAAGGCAAGCGACCGTGTTGTTGATGTGCCAGTGCCAGCATCGGCAATACACCCAACACGCCAATCGAACGCCCGCTCACCACCGCATCTTTGAACGGCATGGGCTTGCCATCGGCTTGGAGGAACAAATCGGGTGTGGCGGAGGTGGGCGCGGTTTCGCGTCCATCAAAGGCTTGCACGCGCTTACCATCAAAATGCAGCAAAAACGCCCCGCCACCGATGCCGCTGCTCTGCGGTTCGACCAGCGTGAGCACCATTTGCACGGCAATCGCCGCATCGACCGCGCTGCCGCCAGCTTGGAGGATTTGCTGTCCCGCTTGCGTTGCCAAGGGGTTGGCAGCGGCTACGGCATACGTTTTCGTTGCCCAGCCGGATTTTTGGACAATGGCACTAGCCCCTTCGGGTTGCAATGCCGGTTGCGATGCCAAAGCAAACATCACTCCTCCTTGAATCCATCCGCTACCAAATCCAACGAATACTGGCATAAGACCCCCAACTCCGCATTTGAAAAAGGGCGAGATTGGAATCTTGCCCCGACCATTCCAGCCCCCATGCAGCGACCCATTGTTGTTCTAGTGGCATTTGGTATTCCAAACGGGTACTAAAGCGATGGGTAGAACGTACCGCATCGTAATTCAACAAAGGGCTGTAGCCGATGCTATCGTGGGTGTGGCTGAATTCACTATCCCATAACCACGTTCCGTTAAAAAAGAGGCTGCGCACACTGGCAGTATGCTGCCGCCCCCCGGGACGTTCAGAATGTTGAGGGCGATCTTCGCCCATTTTCAAAGCCCACTGCCAATGCTTGTGGCAACGCCATAAGGTGCTCAAGCCGGTATATACCCCCGATAACAGCGGATTGCTCATCACTTGACGGTCTTGCCATTCGCCACCCACGCGGGTGCTACAACCGAATAGGGGTATTTGAACACCTCCCCCCGTTCCCCAGTTGGTGAATCGCGTGCCACGTACCGCTTCAAAATTGCTGCGGGTGATCACTGCATAGGGTTGCCAAGTGGTTAGATGTGGATGCGGATGCGGGTACGGGTTGTATTCCAAATTGAAATCTTCTTGGTGTGAATCGGCTTCAGGTACATCCCCACTACGACGCTGAGATAGATTGGCACTCAACTCCCATGTACCTTGTTCGATTGAATCCAAACCCAATGACCATTCCATGCGGGCATCGGTACGGGTATATACACCGGTGCGGGGCTGCATACTCCCATCTAAAGGAAGGGTAATAATTTCATTGGGAAGGCTGATTTCAAGCTGATCCAAACGCGGCGAACCCAATAAATTGCTATCGTTACCGACCCGTATCTGAGCACTTAAACGCAAAGCCGATGCAACCGATGCAACCGGTGCAGCCGATGAGTAAGCTGAATTCGCCGCAATGGGCATTGTGGTTGCGGGAACGATGCGATTTTTTGCTTGCATCACCGCATGGCGCAGCGCGGGGGGCAAGCTGGTTTGGGTGGATAACGCATCCAATAATTCGGTTGCGGAGAGCCAATCGCCATTTCCCGCCAGGGCAATCGCATAATCTAACTGAATTTCTGCCGATTCGGAATCCAACATCAAAGCGCGTTCCAAATGCTCCAGCGATTCGGCATAGCGCCCCAGCCCATTCAGCAAATGTCCGATTTGTGCCAAATACACCGGATGATTTTGGCACGATGATAAATGTACCAACTGCTCCTCCAACGGAACACCAAAATCCGGTAGAAGGCATGCAGAATAAGCGTTTGCAGCTATCAAAAGTAGAGCAGATGCTTGGGCGATAAAAAATTTTCTAATAAATATGAGGCGCACGAATCAGCGGATAAGCGTAAATGTGATGA
>JBDKGR010000139.1:0-6669 GCA_039798085.1 Pseudomonadota bacterium | reverse complement strand
CCGTTCCTACGCCATGCCCCGGATGGCACGCCAAATAAGCGCACGCTAGGGCGGCGTGCCAATCGTTCGCGTGCAGAATATGCGCCGACCAATCGGAATCCAATTCACCAGTTGCCAAATGTGCAGCCACCCAACCCAGTAAAGCAAAGCGCTGCAAATTGTCGGGCCAATCGTGCCCGTTATGGCTGTGATACGGGTTGCCTGCACGGCGGTACAGGAACGGTGCATCCACCACGTAGCAAGGCACTTGGGTATCTTTTATCACCCCGAGGCGGAGGGTGATGCGTGCTGCGCCAAAAATAGCATCTATCTCGGTGATGGTGCGGAGGTTTTGCACACCCGCCAGCACAGCGGGGTAACCGGGAACGATTAAACGCGCATCCACCCCCGCTTGTTTTAACGCAGCGGGCAATGCCGCCATGACATCGGCTAACCCACCGGTTTTGACTAGCGGAAATACTTCTGCTGCCGCAAATAAAACTTTCATCGTGGTTACGGGGGTCATGGTGATTCGCTCTTCCGCTTAAATGCTTTCATCATGGAAGAGGTTACCAATGTGATGCCTCCCACGCTGCGGTGAAAGCGTTCGGTATCGGCTTCTGCATCTTCACCAATCACCATGCCATCGGGGATAACTACGCCTCTATCGACAACGACCCGTTTCAAACGCACGTTACGCCCGACTTGCACATCGGGCAGCAAAACCGATTCGTACACATGGGCGTGAGAATGGATACGCACACTGGAAAATAGCACCGATTTTTCGATATACCCCGACATAATGCAGCCGCCCGATACCAAGGATTCAATCGCCATACCTCGGCGGTCACCTGCGTTATGCACGAATTTGGCTGGGGGCAACTGATCTTGGTAGGTCATGATCGGCCAATGGCGGTCGTAGAGGTTCAATACGGGGTCGGTATGCGTTAAATCCATGTTCGCATCCCAATAGGCATCGATCGTACCGACATCGCGCCAATAGGGTTCTCGTTCCTCCACTTCGCGGTTGCTGCTGCGCATACAGCTCAACGCAAAGGGATGCGCAGAAACATCGCCATTGCGCACCGCGTGGGGAATGATGTCTTTACCAAAATCATGGCTGGATTCTTCGTCTTCCATATCGCATTGCAGTGCATGGTGCAAATAATCGGCATTGAAGATGTAGATACCCATACTGGCAAGCGATTGGGTTGGGTCACCGGGTATAGCGGGTGGGTCGGCGGGCTTTTCGACAAACTCCAATACTTTGCGATTTTCATCAATCGCCATCACACCAAAAGCGCTCGCCTCGCTGCGCGGCACGGTAATGCAGGCAACGGTGCAGGGGCGACCTTGTGCGACGTGATCCGCCAACATCAGCGCGTAATTCATTTTGTAGATATGGTCACCCGCTAGCACGATAATGTATTTGGCTCGGTAACCATCCAAAATATCTTGGTTTTGATAGACCGCATCCGCAGTGCCTTGGTACCAGTTTTCGTTATCGTTGCGCTGCTGGGCGGGGAGCAAATCAACAAATTCGTTCATTTCCGATTTCATGAACGCCCAACCGCGCTGCAAATGGCGCAGCAAGCTGTGCGATTTGTACTGCGTAATCACCCCAATGCGGCGAATCCCCGAATTGAGGCAGTTGGATAACGCAAAATCAATAATGCGAAACTTTCCACCAAAATAAACGGCGGGTTTGGCGCGTTTATCGGTCAAATTCATTAAACGGCTACCCCGTCCACCGGCTAGCACAAGGGCTACGGCTTGTTTGGGTAAATCAAAATTACGTTCTTGGTCAGATAGCGTCATAGAGTCTCCGGCTAGAAAATTGCTTTCACATTGTTTTCACATTGCTTTCAAATTGCTTCTATGTTAAACCTCGCAGCCGCAATGCAAAACTCGGCGTGCGAGAATTATTGACTGCTACCTACCTCCAAAGTACCTCCAAAGGATTTTCACTGTGCCCCATTCCATCGGCAAACATACCCAAGCCGCCAAAATCGAACAAAATTTGCTCAATACCGTGGGCGTAGCTTCGGAAAACGCATCGCCTAGTGACCTTTTGCAAGCGGTCTCGCTGTTAGCGCGGGAGCAACTTTCGCAACGTTGGGTTGCAACGCAAGCCAAAGAACACGCCCAGAGTGCCCGCCGCGTCGCCTATTTGTCGATGGAATTTTTGATGGGGCGCACCCTCTCCAACGCCCTTGCCGCGCTGAATTTAACGGCAGGTGCCGCGCAAGGCTTATCGCAACACGCCCAAACGTTGGAAGATATTGCCGATGAAGAACCCGATGCCGCCCTAGGAAACGGCGGTTTAGGGCGTTTAGCGGCGTGTTTTTTGGATTCGATGGCAACGTTGGGGCTGCCGTCTTTTGGTTACGGCATTCGCTACGAATACGGAATGTTTGCGCAAGGGATTCAAGAAGGGGCGCAAGTCGAGTATCCCGATACATGGATCGAAAACGGTACGCCCTGGGAATTTCCCCGCCCCGATATTGCCTACCCCGTTTGCTTTGGCGGTTGGGTGGAAAACATCAACGGAAAAAGCATTTGGCATTCAGGCGGAAAAGTGGTTGCCAAAGCCTACGATATGGTGATTCCGGGGCATGGCACGCACCACGTTAGCACACTGCGCCTGTGGAAAGCGGTCGCACCCGCACGGTTGGATTTGAACGTATTCAACACCGGCGATTACGCCCGTGCCGCGAACTTGAAAAACGAGTTTGAAAATATCTCATGGGTGCTATACCCCAACGACAGCACGCCCGCCGGACGCGAATTGCGCTTGAAGCAGGAATACTTTTTTGCCTCTGCGTCGATTCAAGATTTGCTCCAACGCCACCTCGCCGAACACCCTAGCTTGGACAATCTGGCGGATAAAGTTGCCATTCATTTGAACGATACGCATCCCGCCATCGGTGTCGCCGAACTCATGCGCTTGCTGTGCGATGAAAACGGCATGGATTGGGATACGGCGTGGGCAATGTGCCAAAAAATCTTCTCCTACACCAATCACACGCTAATGCCCGAAGCGCTGGAAACGTGGCCTGTGGGTTTAATGCAGCACGTTTTACCGCGCCATATCGAAATTATTTTCCGCATCAATAAAGAATTTTTGGATATTGCCGCCGCCCATCGCCCAAACGATATGGGATTTTTACAGCGCCTTTCGCTCATCGACGAAAACGGCGAACGGCGCGTGCGCATGGCGAATTTATCGGTCGTCGGCAGCCATACGATTAACGGCGTATCGGCACTGCATTCCGATTTATTGGTGCAAACCATTTTTGCCGATTTTGCCGATTTATGGCCGAATCGCTTCACCAATATGACCAATGGCGTAACTCCACGCCGCTGGTTGGCACAGGCGAATCCTCAACTTGCTACGCTGCTAGATTCCACGCTGGGTAAACGCTGGCGGCTGGATTTGGATAAACTCCAAAAGTTGAACGCGCACCAATCCGACCCCGCTTTTCAACAACAATTCCGCGATATTAAACGCGCCAATAAAACCCGCCTTGCAGCACATATCGAAAAAACGACGGGCATTATCGTGAATCCCGATAGTTTATTTGACGTGCAAGTCAAACGGATTCACGAATACAAGCGCCAATTACTCAATGTACTGCACGTTGTGACGCGCTATTTGGCGATTTTAGAAAACCCTAATCCCCAAGAAGGTGATTGGGTTCCCCGTACCGTGATTTTTGCGGGCAAAGCGGCATCGAGTTATGTGACCGCTAAATCCATTATTCGTTTAATTCACGATGTGGGCAATATCATTAACAACGATCCGCGTATCGGCGATAAACTCAAATTGGTATTTATACCGAACTATGGCGTATCGGTTGCCGAAATTATTATGCCCGGTGCGGATTTATCCGAACAAATTTCGACCGCCGGCACAGAAGCATCCGGCACGGGTAATATGAAATTGGCATTGAATGGCGCTTTAACCATTGGCACGGATGATGGCGCGAATATCGAAATTCGGCAAGCGGTGGGCGATAATAATATCTTTATCTTCGGATTAAAAACCCCGCAGGTTTTGGCATTGCGCGAAAGCGGTTATCGCCCGCTGCGCTATTTTGAACAAAATGCCAAATTACGCGCGGTGATGAACGCGATTGGCGAAGGAATGTTCTCCCCCAACGAGCCACACCGTTATCGCGGGCTGATGGATTCGCTCTTGGGCGGCGGCGATCACTATATGCTGCTGGCGGATTACGAATCCTACGTGAATACGCAGTTAGAAGTAGATAAACTCTACCAAACGCCCAGCCAGTGGGCACAGCGTGCTATTACAAACGTAGCAGGAATGGGCGTATTCTCCGCCGACCGCACCATCAACGAATACGCCAAAACGATTTGGAATGTGGGGGCGTTGGGGGATGTGTAGGAGCAATGTGGGCGATGATGTTGATTTTGCTCGAAAGGATACTTCCATGACCACCACTATTTTGGGCGAATTAGACGCTTGGCTTTTACGCGAAGGTACGCATTTGCGTCCTTACGAAGTGCTGGGGGCGAACCCCACGGCGGAGGGAACGGCGTTTGCGGTGTGGGCTCCCAACGCCTCGCGCGTGAGTGTGGTCGGGGATTTCAATCAGTGGGACGGGCGGCAAAATCCGCTGCAAGCGCATCCCGATAGCGGCGTGTGGCAGGGTTTTGTGCCGGAAGTCGGCATCGGGGCGCGGTATAAATTTGAGATTTGGAATCAGCAAGGGCATTTGCTTACCGCCCGTGCCGACCCCTACGCCCGTCAAAGCGAAGTGCGCCCCGCCACCGCCAGTATCGTCGCGCCGCTGCCGCCCAAGCAAATACCGCCGCCCCAACGCCAACACGCCAATGCTTTGGATGCGCCTATGAGCATTTACGAGGTGCATCTGGGTTCGTGGCGACGCGCAGAAAATAACCGTTGGCTGACGTGGGACGAAATCGCCGATACGCTCATCCCCTATGTGCAGGATATGGGCTTTACGCATATCGAATTGCTCCCAATAAGTGAGCATCCTTTCGATGGCTCATGGGGCTATCAGCCGATTGGGATGTATGCACCGACCTCGCGCTTCGGTTCGCCCGATGGGTTTTTGCGCCTGATTCAGCGTTGCCACGATGCGGGAATCGGCGTGATTTTGGATTGGGTTCCCGCCCATTTTCCTAGCGATGCGCACGGGCTGGCGCGCTTCGATGACACGCATTTGTACGAACACGCCGACCCGCGCGAGGGCTTTCACCAAGACTGGAACACGCTCATCTACAACCTCGGGCGCACCGAGGTTTCTAATTTTCTCATCGGCAACGCGCTGTATTGGCTGGAGCGTTTTGGCGTGGATGGGCTGCGGGTGGATGCGGTTGCCTCCATGCTCTACCGCGATTACAGTCGCAAAGCGGGTGAATGGATTCCCAATGCGCACGGCGGGCGCGAGAATTTGGAAGCGATTGCGTTTTTCAAACGCTTGAACGAAATTATCGGGCGCGAGTACCCCGAAGCGACCACGATTGCCGAAGAATCCACCGCCTTCCCGCTGGTTTCGCAGCCCACCTACGCGGGCGGATTGGGTTTTCATTACAAGTGGAATATGGGCTGGATGCACGATAGTTTGCAATACATCCAGCGCGATCCGCTGTACCGCCAACACCACCAAGGCGAAATCAGTTTTGGATTGGTGTATGCGTTTAGCGAGCATTTTGTGCTGCCCATTTCGCACGATGAAGTGGTGCATGGCAAGGGTTCGCTGCTGAACAAAATGCCCGGCGACCGCTGGCAAAAATTCGCCAATCTGCGTGCGTATTTGGGTTTTATGTTTGCGCATCCGGGTAAAAAACTGCTCTTTATGGGCTGCGAGTTCGCACAAGAACGCGAATGGAATCACGACCAGAGTTTGGATTGGCATTTATTGGAAAACGAACATTCCCAAAATCCCAATAAACCCGAACACACCGGCGTGCAGCGTTTGGTGCGCGATTTGAATCACCTCTACCGCCAAACGCCCGCGCTACACCAAGGCGATTGTTCGGCGCAAGGCTTTCAATGGATTGACCACAGCCACGCGCAAGAATCGGTTTTTTCATTCATTCGGCGTACAAAGCACACCAGTGCTGCGGATGGCGCTACGAATTTTGTAGTAATCGTCTGCCATTTTGTACCGACGGTGGTGCAAAATTACCGCATCGGCGTACCCCAAGCCGGAACGTACCACGAACGCCTGAACACCGATTCAGCACATTACGGCGGCAGCAACCAAGGCACGCCATTCGGCTGCACCACCGCAGAATCTGTGCCGTGGAATGGTCAGCCTTTTTCTATCGTGGTGACTTTGCCGCCGCTGGCTACGGTGGTGTGGGTGTGCGAGGTGTAGATATGATTCGGGTAGTGGTTCACCTCAGTTATGAGTGATATATAATTTGATTATTATTATAGGTAATGGTTCTTGATGAACTGATGGTAACTTGGTAACTTCGTTAAGTGTGCAAACTTCTTGAAAATCAATAAGTTAAGCGATACTTCCAAAGCATTGCAAAGTAGCATCAGTTTAGAAGGAGCCACTACCGTGATTTTTGGGATGCTTATCGAAAGATATTTCCAGTTGAAACACATCGTAGTGTTGGGAAAGAATCAGGTGAAACTAATCATATCGAACGATGGAATAATACACTTCGCCAGCGACTAGGACGATA
>JBDKGR010000138.1:0-6852 GCA_039798085.1 Pseudomonadota bacterium | reverse complement strand
CATTCATTTTTTCGATCCACGGCACACGTCCCCATGACAACTGCTTGACTTGCGGCAGTGTGGGCAGAGATGCCACCGCTACGGTATCGACCACCACAGGGGGCGGTTCTGCTACAACGGGCGCGGGTGTGGGCACGGGTGTAACAGCGGCAACGATAACCACCGGCTCAGGTACTGGCGGCGGTTCTATCGGAGCGAGGGGCGGTATCGGTGCCGCAGCAAGGGATTGAATCGAAGCCGTCACCACCGTGGCAGCACGGCTATCGGATACCAAAGCCGATGCCGGAATGGGCATCGCCGCAGTAGGATTAGCCGCAGTAGGATGAGAAGGTGAAGAACGGAGGCTGCTACGTGCCAACAAATCAACCAATGGAACCAGTTGGGGCGTGAGCTGTTGGCGATTCAGTTCAATCATTTGCCCTTTCATATCTTCGGATAAAAGTTTTTCATGCCCGTTGATGCAAGGTCCTACGCTGGCAAGGCAGCCGCTATCCATTGGTGTGAGCGTAATCGCTCCGGTATAAACCGATGCAAGGGTTTGATTGCCCTCGGCACGTACCACAAAATCCGTTCCCTTCACGCCGATAGCGGCGACGGGGGTATTTAAGCGAAAGCGATCCCGCGCAGCCTCTCCCCATGTTCCGGTGATGGAGCGTACCACCCCTTCATCCAACCGGAATTTAATCGCGCCCAGTTGGGGTTGTTGTGCCGAGTGGCTGTACTCTTCGATTTGCAAGACGCTCGCAGGGCGAATACTCAAACGTCCGCCATCAACAAAGCGCAAGTGCAAATGTCCGCCCGCTTGGGTTTCGATGCGGTCACCGACCCGAACCGAACCACCGCGCTGCACAGAACGTACTACGCCATCCGCCCCCAGCAGTTTGACTTGCCCGATAACCATCGTCATTTCGCCCACAATCGGCGGGTGTTGTGCCCACGCCGCTGGACTGACCCAAGTTCCCACTGTCACCGTCACCGCCGCTGCGATTGCCCAACATTGATTGTTCATTTTTATACTCCCACCATGATGATGATGGGAGTGATTGTGGCATTCGTAGCAATTTTTTACTGTGAGTGGGATCACATATCGCAAGCAAAATACACTTTATTCACCTCACCGCCACGTCACCGCCACATCACCTTATGCCCTTGATATAGCGCATCGAGTTAGCGCTCTCACGGCTCAGAACGGTTTTTTCGTGGGCGATGGGCGGGTGCATTGGCAACATCACCAGCGTCAATTTCTCAGCCAGCTCTGCCAAATCATCGTGCCCTTCTTTTTGGGCATAGTCCATCGAAAAACGAATAATTTCCTCTGCATATTCTCGGTTACGAGCCATCCATTCGGTATCGGTGACACGACCCGTTTTACGCCACAGCATAATGTGCATACGGGCAGCTAGTGCCATTTTTTCGCTGGTTGACATGGTTTATCTCCCATCAAGTGCCCAGTTGTTCTCGGTGCAATGAAATATCCAAACCGGTTTGCTCAGACGTTTCATCCACCCGCAAATCCACTACCAGATTGGTGATCCATAACAGCAAAGCACTCATGGCTCCGCTGTACGAGACGACCAACATCACACCGGCCAACTGCACGAGCAGTTGCCCCTGCACGCCGGAAATGCTTTTGCTTGCCAACACCCCCGTAAGCAGAGAGCCTACGATTCCACCAATACCATGAACACCAAACACATCCAGCGAATCATCGGCATTCAGCATGTGTTTGAGACCCGTTGTACCCCAATAACACGCCAAACCGGCTATCACACCAATCAGCAATGCCGAGCGAGGGGTGACAAAACCAGCGGCTGGTGTAATGGCAACCAAACCAGCCACCACCCCCGAACACAACCCCAGAAGCGAAGGGCGACCCCGCACCACCCATTCACCCATCATCCAAGCAAACGCTCCGGCGGCGGCGGCGATTTGGGTGACCACCATTGCCAAACCCGCACGCCCGTCCGCAGCCATTGTGGAACCAGCGTTAAAACCAAACCACCCCACCCACAGCAATCCAGTACCCACCATCGTCAGACCCAGATTAAAGGGTTGAAAAGGTTCCCGTCCGTAGCCTTGGCGTGAACCTAGCGCATAGGCACACACCAATCCCGTAACCCCCGCATTGATGTGTACCACCGATCCACCCGCAAAATCCAAAACACCCATGCGTGCCAACCATCCGCCCGGCTCCCACACCCAATGGGCAATGGGTGCATACACCAGCACGATCCATAAACTGATGAAGCACAACAATGCGGAAAACTGCATACGTTCCACCACCGCACCCACAATAAGCGTCGCCGTGATAATGGCAAAACTAAGCTGAAACATGGCAAACACCGACTCTGGCAAATTGGGTGCGATGTAACTTACCGCCACTTCCCCTGTATCTTTTAGGTAATCCAGCCCCACAAACCACAGGCGCTCAGTCCCCCCCAACCAAAGGTTGCCCGGGGTAAATGCCAAGGAATACCCCACGGCAAACCAAATCAGCGTGACCACCGCAGCAATCGCCATCACACTGGCGAATGTGTTGATCACATTTTTGCGCCGAATCATGCCACCGTAGAACAGGGCGATTCCGGGTAAGGTCATCAATAACACCAAGACCGTACTGGTCAGCATCCATGCCGTATCCGCGTTATTGATGCTGCTTTGCGCTGCCAAAAACGGGTGTGTCGGTGATTGCGCCAGTTCTTGTGAAACTGCACCAAAATGGAAACTCCACAAAACCGTCCACAAAGCCACCCATCGTATCCACCGCATCGACCCTATCGACCGTATCGACCGTATCGGTCGTATATGCCTTATATCGCTCATTAGCTGCATTTTTCACACCCCATCGAGTTATATCGGTTAAATAATGGTAAACCCTAGGTGTTAAGCATAGGTCGTGCCAGATAGATCGTGACAGATCGCGCTTGTCTCAAAATCGTTAAACTGTATCGAAATGCCTGTTTCGCTTCAACTTTTATCGCAATTCCCGCTTTTGCAGCCTCTGCCACCGGAGGTGAAGGCATCGCTATCGACCCGAATGACGCTGCACTCGTTCGCACGGCGGGCAATGGTGATGTCGAAAGACAAACCCGCCCAAGATTTGGGATTTTTAGTGGATGGACGCTTGCAAGGTGTGGATTTCACCGTGGATGGGCGCAGCGTGGGGCTGTATTTTGTCGATCCGGGGGATTATTTTGGCGAGTTATCCCTAGTCGATGAAAAACCGCCAGCGGAATTGGTGGTGGCGGCGGCAAAATCGACCGTCGCTTTTTTGGATGCACGCACCGCCAAAGAACTGATTTTGCACCACCCCAGTCTGGCGCAAGCGGTGATGCTGCGTTTGGCAAGTCGGGTGCGATTGGTGATGGGACAACGTACTTTGCTGAGTTTGCCCAATCCGTTCCAACGCTTGTGTGTGCTGCTGCTCCAACTACCGCAACAGGTGGTGAATGGCTTGACCGAAATCGACCAATCGCCCACGCACCAAGAACTTGCTATCATGATTAACGCCAGCCGCGAAACGGTGACGCGCTCATTTCAGGTGCTATTTCTCAACAAGGTGCTAGAGCGCGACGGCAATGTGTTGCGCCTGCTACAACCCGCTGAATTGAAAGATATTGCGGAGGGGAAAACGAATTTGGTTAAAGGTTAAACCCCCAACACCGTAACCCCCACCGTCAGCACATGGCTTGTGCCGCCGTGAATAACACCCCGTAACGGGGATACATCGCCAAAATCGCGCCCCGTTGCGACGGTGATGTAATCCACCCCGGGTGCGAACCAGCCCCAACGGTTATTGGTTGGATCAAGGTCAACCCAGCGCTGACCTTCGGGCAAATCGGGCAGATAGATGCTCACCCATGCGTGCGAGGCATCGCTCCCCACCAATTTTTCCTGCCCGGGCGGTGGTTCGGTTAGCAAATAGCCGCTCACGTACTTGGCGGGCAGCCCCAGCGTGCGCAAACAAGCAATCAGAATATGCGCAAAATCTTGGCACACGCCTTTGCGTTGTTGCAGGGCTTGCAGCGCGGGCGTGTTGATTTGCGTGCTGTAACTTTCATAGGTAAATTCGCTGTGAATGCGCTTCATTAGTGCGATTGCAGCTCCTAAAAGCGTAGCGCCATCGGTAAAATCAGTATGTGCATATTCGGCAAATTCGGATTGACGCGGTACATAGGGCGAGGCAAATACAAATTCCACCGCTGCATCAAACGCGCCACCGGCTTCGTAACGAAAGCGATCCCGCACCGCTTCCCACTTTACGGTGCTGACCACGGGCGGGCTGAGGCGGGTCGTGACGGTGCTATGGGCTTCCACCAACAACACATCGTGCGGGGTTTGCAGCGAGAAAAAGCTGCGCGTATTCCCATACACATCCAGCGCGTGGCGCATCGGCGTGGGTGAGGGGCTGACTTGAAACGTATGCGTTTCCAGCGTTTGCCCCACATGGTTGAGGGGGCGCAGGTAGGCGATATGCTGCGCGGTTTCCACTACGGGCGTATAGCGGTAATGGGTGGTATGGGTGATTTCGAGGTTCATGTATGCCGCACTGCCCCATCTACAAACACTTTCAATTCACCGGGCTGCATGGCAATCCAGTGTTCGTTGGTGGTAAGGGGTTCGGTCACGACAATCGCCAAACGGTCATCGGGGCCGTTCAATTCGGCTAAATCGACATTAATATCTTCGTCTTTGAGCTGCACGTTATGAAACGGATGCTCGCGCAGCACGTAATGCAGTTTGGTGCTGGCGTGTGCCCACAGCGCTTGTCCGTTGCTCAACAAAAAGTTGAACGTACCATGTTGGGCGATGGGGGGTGCTAATTCGCGCAGGGTGCAGCTTAACTCTTCCACGCTGGGCACATTGGCGTGAGATTTGTTCAGCTCTTGCAGCAACCAGCAAAACGCGCGTTCGCTATCGGTATCGCCCACGGGTTTGAATGAGCCGTGCAGCTTGGGGTAAAACTCTTTCAAATCGCCGTTGTGCGCAAACACCCAGTAGCGTCCCCACAATTCGCGCACAAAGGGGTGACTGTTTTCCAATCGCACCTCGCCCACCGTGGCTTTGCGAACGTGCGCAACCACGTTATGGCTTTTAATCGGATACGTGCGCAACATTTGGGCAAGGGGCGATGTGGCAGCGCTTTGTTTATCGACAAAATGGCGCACGCCCTTACCGGGGGTTGCATCTTCGCTCTCAAAAAAACCAATGCCCCAGCCATCTGCATGGTGGTCGGTACAGCCGCCGCGCTGTGCAAAGCCCGTAAAGCTCAAGGTTAAACTGGCAGGTAATCGGCTATTCATTCCCAAAAGTTGGCACATGCTGATGACTTCTTAGTAATTAAATACACATTAAACACACATTAAACACAAAATTGTGACAAAAATTATCGCCGTCGTCGTGACGTATCGACCCGATTTATCCCGCTTGCACGCGCAATTTCACGCATTAGCGCCCCAAGTTGCCGCCGTGGTGTGGGTGGATAACGCTTCGGGTGTGGATTTTCAAGCCCAAAATTTCAACCACCACCTGATTCAACTCGATACCAATACCGGCATCGCCCACGCCCAAAACATGGGCATTGCATGGGCAAAGGAACAAGCCGCTACGCACATCCTGCTCATGGATCAGGATAGCCAACCCGCCCCCGACATGGTGAAGCATCTGATGCAAGCCCTGTGCCAGCGCCCCGATGCCGCTGCCGTAGGGCCGCGTTACAGCGACGACCGCCAAAATGCCCACGCCACCGCTAAATCGCCGTTTGTGCGATTAAATCAAAGCGGCTGGGGCTTTGAACGCATTCCCTGCGAACCCGATCAAAATCTCATTCCGGTGGATTGTTTAATTGCATCCGGCTCACTCATTCCAATGAATGTATTCGATAAAGTAGGCTTGATGCGTGCCGATTGGTTTATTGATTACGTGGATACCGAATGGTGCTTACGCGCCCGTCAGTACAGCTTACCGTGCTACGGAGTTTGTAGCGCTTCCATGTCGCACAGCTTGGGCGAGAACCCGTTTTACTTTATGGGGCGTGCATTTCCTGTACATTCCCCGCTGCGGCATTATTACCAAATTCGCAATGCGATTTTTTTAATCAAAACGCCTTGGGTATCATGGGGTTGGAAGAAAGCGCTGGCATGGCATATTATCCAAAAAATGGGTTTTTATGCTTTTATTTTGCCGCCGCGCTTGCAACATATTCAAAAAATGGTGAAGGCGGTTTGGCATGGGGTTATTCGGTAAATTGTTCCCAATAGGCTAAACCATCGCCACCTAATTCTTTAGCCCAATTATCTAAAGCATCCAAAGCCTGTGCCAAGTCAATTTTTTTCGCTATTTGGTACGCGGCGACCCATTTACCTACTGCCTCTTGTGGCTCATCATTTTCTAAATGAATATGACCCATATTAAACAAGGTTGAACACATTCCCGACGCATTACCAATTTCTTGCGTAATTTTCAAGGAATCCTGCAAATAGCGTAAGTCAAGCACAATAAGTTATTTACCATAGAAATGGAAACGAAATTGGAAGCCAAAGTTTTCAAGAATATGGGTAATTTCGTTCAACAAAACTTGAGAGGTTCTTTCTTTTATTTCAATCCAATGATGTTTCATAGTATTCCATAACTTTTCTATTCTATTCAGTTCAGGGCTATAGGGAGGAAGAAATTCCAATGTGATACCTGATTTCTTAAAATATCCTTCCGCTTCATCCAAATATGCTAATTCAATTTCTCCTGCTCTTGCCTTCTCTTGAAGTGCTTCAATTTTCACTTTTTGGGCTTCAAAGGCTACAGGGTCTCTTTTTTTTGAAGGGAGCCTCGGGTTCTTTTCCAAACCTTTTCATT
>JBDKGR010000137.1:0-6893 GCA_039798085.1 Pseudomonadota bacterium | reverse complement strand
CCCACCAAATTTAGCTGCCAACACGGTCGTGATCGCCGCTGTCAGTGTGGTTTTACCATGATCAACGTGACCAATCGTGCCCACATTAACGTGGGGCTTGGTACGTGCGAATTTTTCTTTTGCCATTATCCATTCTCCAAAGAACAAATGCCCGTGTCATGTTTTATGTCTGCACGGTATTGCGGATTCACTCTGCACGGGAACAGAGTGGCACACCGTCGCAGACGGATACGAAATTACTTTTACTTAGCCCGTGCCGCCATAATGGCTTCTGCTACGTTACGTGGAGCTTCCGCATAATGCTTGAACTCCATCGTGTACGTAGCACGACCTTGGGACATGGAGCGCAGCGTAGTGGAATAACCAAACATTTCAGACAGCGGAACTTCGGCTTTAATCGCCTTACCACCGCCCACCATGTCGTCCATACCCTGCACCATACCGCGACGAGAAGACAAGTCACCCATCACATTACCAGCATAGTCTTCCGGTGTTTCCACCTCAACCGCCATCATGGGTTCCAAAATCACGGGGCTTGCTTTACGGCAACCTTCTTTGAAACCGAAGATAGCCGCCATTTTGAAGGCATTTTCATTCGAGTCCACATCGTGGTAAGAACCAAAAGTCAAGGTGACCTTCACATCCACCACGGGATAGCCAGCCAATACGCCTTGGTTCAGGGCTTCAATGACACCCTTTTCAACCGCAGGGATGTATTCACGAGGAACCACACCACCCTTGATAGCATCCACAAATTGGAAGCCTTTGCCCACTTCGTTCGGTTCAACGGTGAACACAACGTGACCGTACTGACCTTTACCACCGGATTGACGCACGAACTTGCCCTCAACATCTGTCACTTGCTTGCGAATGGTTTCGCGGTAAGCAACTTGAGGTTTGCCGACATTCGCTTCCACGCCAAATTCGCGCTTCATACGGTCAACAATAATTTCCAAATGCAATTCGCCTTGTCCACCAATAATGGTTTGACCCGATTCTTCATCGGTTTGCACGCGGAAAGATGGATCTTCTGCTGCCAAACGACTGAGAGCAATACCCATTTTTTCTTGATCGGCTTTGGTCTTGGGTTCTACCGCTTGGCGAATCACGGAATCAGGGAATACCATGCGTTCCAGCGTAATCACGGCATTGGGATCGCACAATGTTTCACCCGTCGTAACGTCTTTCAGACCCACGCAAGCAGCGATGTCACCCGCACGGATTTCATCCACTTCTTCACGGTTATTGGCGTGCATCTGAACGATACGACCAATACGTTCTTTTTTACCGCGTACTGCGTTATATACGGTATCGCCTTTTTTCAGAACACCGGAATACACCCGCACGAAAGTCAGTTGCCCCACAAAGGGGTCGGTCATCAATTTGAATGCCAATGCAGCAAACTTTTCATTGTCATCCGCTTTGCGAATAACTTCCTTCTCTTCATCATCAAAGCCCTTAATGGCTTTAACATCCAAAGGAGAAGGCATCAATTCAATCACCGCATCCAGCATACGCTGCACGCCTTTGTTCTTGAACGCGGTACCGCACAACATAGGCTGAATCTCACCAGCAATGGTACGCGCACGCAAACCAGCGGTGATTTCATCTTCGGTCAAGCTACCTTCTTCAAGGTACTTGTTCATCAATTCTTCATTGGCTTCAGCAGCTGCTTCTACCATTTTTTCGCGCCATTCGTTGGCAACATCGACCAATTCAGCAGGAATTTCTTCAAAGGTAAACTTCATACCTTGCGAGGCTTCATCCCAAATGATGGCTTTCATTTTGCGCAAATCCACCACACCCGTGAAATTTTCCTCGGCACCGATGGGAACAACCAACGGTACAGGGTTCGCTTTCAAGCGCAGTTTCATTTGCTCCACTACTTTGAAGAAGTTCGCACCGGTGCGATCCATCTTATTGACAAAGGCCAAACGAGGTACTTTGTATTTGTTAGCCTGCCGCCATACGGTTTCCGACTGAGGCTGCACACCACCCACAGCGCAGTAAACCATGCAAGCACCATCCAACACGCGCATAGAACGCTCCACCTCAATGGTGAAATCAACGTGCCCGGGAGTGTCAATGATGTTGATACGGTGCTCAGGGAAGGACTTGTCCATCCCCTTCCAGAAGCACGTAGTAGCAGCCGAGGTAATGGTAATACCACGCTCTTGCTCTTGCTCCATCCAATCCATAGTGGCAGCGCCATCATGAACTTCACCGATTTTGTGATTGACACCAGTGTAAAACAGAATACGCTCGGTTGTCGTAGTCTTGCCTGCGTCAATATGCGCAGAAATACCGATATTGCGATAGTGCTCAATGGGGGTTGTGCGTGCCATAAAAACTCCTTAGTCCTTAAAAACGGAAATGGGAGAAGGCTTTATTTGCCTCAGCCATGCGGTGAACTTCGTCACGCTTTTTCATAGCACCACCGCGACCTTCGGTTGCTTCGAGCATTTCGTTCGCCAAGCGTTGTGCCATAGATTTTTCACCCCGTTTACGGGCTGCTTCTTTAATCCAGCGCATGGACAAAGCCAAACGACGAACGGGACGCACTTCCACTGGAACTTGGTAGTTAGCACCACCTACACGGCGGGATTTCACTTCCACCATCGGTTTTACATTGTTAATAGCCACAGTAAACGCCTCTAAGGGGTCTTTACCGGGATTTTTCTTTTCAATCAGTTCCAAAGCACCATAAATAATGCGCTCTGCAACGGCTTTTTTGCCGCCTTCCATGATGACGTTCATGAATTTGGACAGTTCTACATTGCCGAACTTGGGATCCGGCAGAATTTCACGTTTAGGGACTTCACGACGACGTGGCATTTTTTCACCTCTTTGCTTCAGTTGGCATTCCAATGGAACTATTCATCGGATACCACGAGAGTTAAACAATAAGACTCTCACTTACTCGACCTTATATTGGGTCACTTCGTCCATTCACTGCGCCACGCAGCAAACAAACACCTTCGATTATTTTTTCGATTGCTTTGGACGTTTCGCACCGTATTTGGAGCGGGATTGCTTGCGATCTTTCACGCCTTGCAAATCCAACGAACCGCGAACGATGTGGTAACGAACACCGGGCAAGTCTTTGACACGACCACCGCGAACCAGCACTACGCTGTGTTCTTGGAGGTTATGACCTTCACCGCCGATGTAAGAAATCACCTCAAACCCGTTGGTCAAGCGCACTTTGGCAACCTTACGCAACGCAGAATTTGGCTTTTTAGGAGTCGTGGTGTACACACGGGTGCATACGCCACGACGTTGTGGAGAGTTCTGCATCGCAGGACTCTTGGATTTGACGACCTCGACCTCACGGCCGTGACGCACTAACTGATTGATTGTTGGCATTGAAAACGTCCCTAAACGTTTGAAAATGATAAAACGTAACTTCCCGGATTTTCCGAAAAGCCTTCTAATATAACAGGTTAAACGATTTCCTGCAATAAGCAATAAGCTATGGGGGAATCAGCGTATCCACAAGCGGACGGCATCCCATGCCCGCCCGAGAATGCCAGTTTGCTCCACCCCATCCAGTGCCACCAAAGGCACTTCCACCAAAACCTCGTTGCCAATCGAGGTTTTGAGAATCCCGACCTGCTGACCTCGGGTAATCGGGGCAATCAGTGGTTCGGTGCGAATCACTTCGGTTTTGAGTTTACCGACATTACCCGAAGGCACGGCAACCACAATCGCTTGCTGAAATTGTCCCAATTTAACCGACGATGTTTTTCCCTTCCAAACCGTTGCAGTAGATACGGCTTGGTTGGCATCAAACAATTTCACGGCTTGGTAAGCGGTATAACCCCAATTTAAGAGTTTTTGCGACTCGTTGGCACGGGCATTTTCATTAACCGTACCCAACACAATCGACAGCAAGCGCCGCCCCCCCGAGGCTGCCGTGTTGCCTACTACGCCCGAACTCCCCGCTGCATTGGGGGTAAAGGAAGGTGCTAAATTGGGAAATTGCCGATTCGCCGTTGCCACCATACAGTAACCAGCGGCTTCGGTATAACCAGTTTTTAAGCCATCGACCGATGGGTCTCTAAAAAGCAATAAATTGCGATTGCTGTCATTGGCTTCTGGCGTTCCGGTGTAGCGGTATTTTTTGATGGAATAAAACCGAATGTATTCAGGAAAATCCGACATCAGTCGCCGTGCCAAAATACTCAAATCACGGGCGGTGGTAACGTGACCGGATGCCGTCAAACCTTCGGGATTTTTGTAACTCGTTCCCTTCATGCCCAAGGCTTTCGCCTGATCGTTCATCATTTGCACAAAGCGTTCTGCCGTACCGCCCACGCCTTCTGCCAATGCCATTGTGGCATCGTTACCCGATTGAACAATCATGCCCTTAATCAAGTCTTCGACTGGGACGTGCATTTTGGGGTCAATAAACATCCGTGAACCGGGCATTTTCCATGCCTTTTCACTTACGGGGAATGCCTGTTTCAAATCGATTTTTTTGGTTTTGAGTGCATCAAACACCAAATATGCCGACATGAGTTTGGTAAGCGATGCGGGCTCTACCGGAGCATCTTCATTTTTGGCAGCCAGCACTTGGCTAGCGGTAACATCCACCAAAAAATAAGCACTTGCAGCGATTTCGGGCGGCTGTAGTGTCGTCTGTGCCTTCGTCTGTACCTGTGTCTGTGCGCTGGTTGATAAGCACACCAGTGCCAATAAACCGGTTAATGCAATTTTCATAAATCTTGAATGCGTAAACGCTCAACTATTTGCCCGTTTTGTAGATGGTTGTCTACGATTTCATCAATGTCTTCGTTGTCCACAAAGGTGTACCAAACACCCTCGGGATAGACTACCGCCACTGGTCCCGATAAGCAACGTCCTAAGCAACCCGCCCGATTGACGCGTACATTGCCATTTTCGGCAATTCCAGCGGCTTGGACACGCTGCTTGCAATGGGTAAAAGCGGCTTCTGCCCCCAGACGGGCACAAGAAACTTGCTCCTCGGGGCGTTCGTTGAGACAGAAAAAAATATGCCGTGCGTAATACGGCTGAGAATGCGAATTAGGTGATGTCATGAGAGGATTCTATTTTTCCTAAATGTTCGGAATCGCGTTGCCACTGTAAAGCAACCACAAAAAGCAGCGTAGCATAAGGCCACAGCCAACCTAACCACTGAGCCAAACCGTGAAAACGTATAAAACGTCCTTGCTCCCATGCTTGCAAGGTTTGTTCTAGGTAGGGGTTGGAAGGAGCTTGGTTGAGAAGATTCAGGTAAATGCCCATCAACAGCAATAGCAAGGGGCTGCTGATGCCAAATGGTAACAACGCCAACACCAATGCCAACACCAATGCCAGCCCCAATCCTACTTGTACGGGTAAATCCAACCATGTCCAAGCGTGTGCAGGACCCCAGCTCAACGCCGAAGATAAAACCGTCATGGTGATTCCCGCTGCTATCAACAGCAAAGCAAATACGATACGCTTGGCACGGGTAGGAATAATGCAATACGCCAATAAACACGGCAATAACAAACCCAGTGCCACACATACCACTTGCACCCCGGGGTTCATGGGCTCTAAATCCAGTACACGCAAAGGAATCCAATCAAAAAACGGCGTATCTACCAGCCAGTTTTCTAATACATCTTCTACACGCTCAACCACATGGCCCAACCCAAAAGGCACGGGCGGCGGAAACAGCAGCGCAATCGGCCACAATGCCAGTAGCACCAATCCACCATGTGCATGCTCAACAAACCACTGGGAGCGCCATTGATTCCAGCGCAAAATCCATCCCCGCCCTGCCAGTAATACCGTACCCGTTGCCCCCATGATGGCACCGAACGAATTCAACAACCAATCTTCCCGCGAAGGAAAACGCACGGGCAGATAACTTTGCAGCATTTCCATCGTGAGCGAAAACACGATCGCCACCGCACAAGGCATCCAAATAGCGTGCTTGAAGTATCCACTGCGCAAAGCGCTTAATGCCAATACGCTACCGAATGGCACATAACCCGCGATGTTGATTGCCACATCAAACCCGCTCCAATACCGTGGAAAAGGTGCAGTAAGAAATGCCCACGGCGGAATGCCTTGGGAACGCCACCCTGTAAACGGAAACAAGCTGGCGTAAACAATCAACGCCGTGTAAATCAGCGAGAGAGGCCAAGCTGCCGATTTACGCATAAACGACCTGCATTAAAACGGTTTCATTACGACCAAAATTACTGCGACTAACATCATCAGCACGGGGATTTCGTTAAACCAGCGGAACCACACATGGCTGCGGTGCATGGCATTGCGTTCAAATTTTTTCAGAATCAAGCCGCACGCATGGTGATAACCCATTATCAGCACCACCACCGTGAGCTTGGCGTGGAGCCAGCCCCCGCTAAAACCGTAACCCAGCCACAACCACAACCCAAAAACGAGGGCTGGTAGCGCAATAATGGTCATGAAACGGAATAATTTACGCGCCATCAGCAGCAAACGCGCACGCTCAACCTCCGAATCGGGCGCAACCATCGCCAGATTGACAAAAATTCGTGGCAGGTAAAACAAACCCGCAAACCAACTCGCCACGAACACGATATGAAGTGATTTAATAAGAAGCATAGGAGAAGTTTAGCTCCTATTTGGCTCCTATTTGCTTTCCCTTAAACCGCGTATGCTCAGGCAAAAAAAACCCCAGCTCAAAAATAGGGAACTGGGGCAATAAAGCCTCCGTATGGGAATACGTTGAGGCCCCGCTCAGGGAGGAAAAGCGGGGGGTAGCACGCTACCCAAATGCGACTATACCAAATTTGAGGCGAAATTTCAGGCACAATTTTCCCCATGACCACTTACGCCCCCTACCCCCTTGGCCGCCCGCGCCGCTTGCGCCGCGATACATTTACTCGCAATTT
>JBDKGR010000136.1:0-6969 GCA_039798085.1 Pseudomonadota bacterium | reverse complement strand
TAGTCGGGTCGTCCAGCGGCAACGCCAAAGTTCCGTAAATTGGGCAGGATACCAGCAATTTCTGTATCTGCCACACCAAACCAACGTGCCAATGTCGCGGCATATTGATCGACCGAAGTTGTTGGCAATAAACGCCCTTGCCCTACGTGCCATTGATCTGATGGCGCAGTGGTACTGCCTACACTAACCGGTGGAGCAACCCCGTAAAACGCATTGCCTTTCACCGCTCCGCCCATCACGAAATGGTGCGAACCCCAACCATGATCGGAACCATCGCCATTGGATGTAAGGGTTCGACCAAAATCAGAGGCCGTGAATGCGGTGACATTGTTGGCAACACCCAATTCCACCGTCGCGTTGTAGAAAGCGGTCATGGCTTCGCTCACCTTGGCAAGCAAGGTAGCTTGGTTGGCGATGAGGTTATCGTGCAAATCAAAACCCGATAACGATACCAAAAAGACTTGGCGCTTCGTTCCCAAACTGGTGCGTGCGCCAATCAAACGCGCTACGGTTTTAAGTTGATCCGCTAATGTATTGCTGGTTGGAAAAACCGTTCCCAACGTCACTCCGGCTAAAGCGCTAGTGATTTGGGATTCCGAAGTGATCGCACGGTTGGTAACGCGGTTGTATTCATTTTCTAGTACATGGCTACGGCTTTGCTGCACCAGTTGCGACAATGCCGTCTTCACCGCCGAAGAACCATATACATTATTTTTTGTGCCATTGATAGCAACCGCTCCATTCGTTCCAACTTGGTACGATAAAGCCGAATCACCGGATAGGAAAACGGCATTCCCCGTCACATTGATGCACGTAAACAAAGAATTCGCATTGGTGTTGGACGCAATCGCCAAATCACCCAAATTCCCCCCCCAGCCTACCGTAGAGCCTTCCGGTGATGATGATTGCCAAATGGATTGCTGATCATTATGCGAAAACAATTTGGGCGGCAATGGATAACGTACCCTATCGCTGCTACTGTATTGGGTTTTGGTCAAAGGAACCACCAACGGGCCAACATTCAACTGCACCGCAACCTTGCCCGCATGGAAAAGATTGACCAGTCCCGACATCGCTGGATTCAACGCATATTGCCGACCATCGGGCAAAGGAATGGCTGGTTCTAACAAGGTGGCTTCCAAATCCGCCTTGGCCAAAGCAATACCACCAGCCCCCTGTGCGGTACTGCCACCACGTATAGCGCTATAAAGGTTATAGCTAGCATCGTCGTAAGTAACAACGGTATTGGCGTAATCGCATCCACCGTAAAGGAAGACACACACCAAGGCTTTGTAATCGGTGGCGTTGAAGGCTGCCGCTTCACCCATTGATGCCAAATTCAAAGCCAAGGGTAGTGCGGCTCCGCTCAGGGCAAGCTGTCCACTTCGGCGAAGAAAGGCTCGGCGACTATCGTTAGCAGGATGTTCGAGATGACCGGGGTTTTGAAAGTACATGATGAATCCTGATTGGCTTTATTTTTGAATGAGGTATTCGCTGCTCGCCATCACCAAAAACACAGCAGCAGCAATCCGATTCCGCTTGACCGTGGCACTGCTTGCCGCAGTCACCGTAGTGGCATTGAGTGCGGTCACAATCAAAGTGAGATTGGCCGCAGACATTTGCCCCGCACACAACAGCAAATTGAGCCGTTGTACCAAAGCATTGGGTTCCAACACCAGCGCTAATTCGGCGGTGTAGGGAGCATTGACATCGCTGCTAATTCCCGTGTTAATCACGTTCTGCATAAAATTCAAATAGCCCCCCACACTGGTTTCGCTCACCAGTTGGAATTCAGGAGCGGGAATTTGTCCGGGAGCCAGTGCCGTTCCGGGAGGGACGTACCCCGGTCGGAAAAAATTGAATACCGAGGGAGAGCGCAGAGGACTTTGACCAAGTTTCGTACCTGAATCGGTTAAATCGTTGATTTTCCATGTGCCTTGAGGAGATTCTGCACCAAAGGTACGCGCCCATTGCACCAAACGCAACATGGGTTCGCGCAATTTTCCAAAACTGGGACTGGTCAAACCATTGGGGTTGCGGGCTTCATCGTCTAGCAAAATCGCCCGCCAAACGGCACGCAGATCACCACGCTCACCCGCTCCATTGTTGTTAAACGCCGCCGCAACCCGTGTGACATAGGCGGAACTGGGATTGCTGGTCACCAGCCGTTGAATCATTTGCTTTCCAAAGAAACTACCGACATTGGGATGGTTGAATAAGGTATCCAATGCTATTTTCAAAGCGGTTGTGCCATCGGTATTCGCGGGAATCGTGATCCCCAAAAAAGTTGAAGCAAGCGTACTATGGTTGGCGGCAGTCAAGCGCATCGGCAAACGTGCAAAGGTTGTATTCGAGATCGTGCGATTTTGCACAGGGTCAAACGTAGGCGCATTTTGCGTTTGGTCAAAATCCCAACCGGTAAAGACACGCGCCAAATTGGTAATATCGCTTTGCGTATAGGTTTCGATTTTTTGCCCACTGGCATCACGTTGCTCCGTGCCATCGGGGTTAAGTTGGTAGAGACCAATCGAAAAAAGCTGCATCACCTCCCGCGCATAATTTTCATCGGGGGCGCGTCCGGTCTTGGTATTTTCTTTTTGATTCCCCTTGGTCGCCAAAAAATAGCCCATCGCCGGATTTAAGGTGACATCTTCCAGCAACTTGCGGTAATTACCGAATGCGTTGGAAACCAACATATCCCACCATCCGGCAATCGCATGGCTGCGCCACGGAATGTTCAAACCCGTAAGCGATACCACAAAAAACTCCGACAATGCCAATGCCATACGCTTACGCACCCCATCCGGTGACGTGATGAGCTGATTCCAAATCATGTAATCGCCCGGGTAATAATTGTCGTAATAGCGCGTGGTATTGTTGATTTGGTTGTATCCCCGAGAATCCAGCCACTCGAATCCCCCCATACTGGGAGCGGCATACAACTGGCTTTGCAACCATCCGGCATAACTGGTTTGACGCAAGGCTGCAATTTCCGTATCCGATGCTGAAAATTGGGCTTGTAGTAAAAAACGCGCAGCCTCGGCATTGGTCGTCGCCAAACGAGAATCGTAAGTGGGGGAAACCAATGCCGAAAAATCGGCCAGCGTACCGACCTTCAATAATTGGTTGTTGGAGATGCTTCCATAAATGTACACATCGCTCCCCGAAACCCCCAAATAATTGTAGGTAGTGGGGTAATAACGGTACAAAAACGTATTGACACTTTGGCTGGTGGCATGACCGGGGAAAACAACAGAATAACTGCGCTCTGCCCAATCCATAAACGCATCGGGACTGGGAATTGCGTTGGCGGTCGCATTGGTGGTCGCGGTTGGCATAGTGAAAACCTTCTATGGCAAGAAAGTCCACAGTCTAGCGCCTATTTTTCTTCAGCCTATTATTGCTCTTCACGAGATAAACCAATGGTTGATTTACCATTAACCAGAATGGGGCGAAGAGGATGTCAAGAACCGCCGTGTTCTAGGGTAAAACCCGCATTCGCATCTTGTCCTAGTGCCGTAACCAACTGGGGTAATGCCAACTGTAAAGCAGCTTTGAGCGTATAGGGGGGATTGATAAGAAACATTCCACTAGCGGGTAAACCGGGTCGAATGGTTTTTCCCTCTTCATCCTGTCGCAGTTTGCTGGATTTCACGGTTAGCGTTGCCGATATCCAACTATTGCCCGCTTTGTTCGCCAGCGTTTTAAGTCTCTTCGGAACATCATGCGCCTCAGGGCGTGGAATAATGGGATACCACACTGCATAGGTTCCAGTGGAAAAACGTTCCAGTGCATCCGCAATCATCTCTACCACGCGAACATAATCGCTCTTTATTTCATAGCTAGGATCACACAACAGGAGCGCTCGGCGAGAGGGTGGCGGTAAAAATTGACGAACTCCATCAAACCCATCTTCTCGCAACACCGCCACTTGGCGACCTGCTTCTAATTGGGCGATATTGGCAATCAATGTTTTACTATCTGTAGGGTGGATTTCAAACAATTTCAGCTTGTCCCGCCCCCTATCCTGTAGCACACGCTGGATAATGAAAGGGGATCCGGGATAAACCTTATGCTTTTCCGTGGTGTTAAAACCCTCTACCATATCCAAATAATCAACTAGCAATGGTGCAATACTCTGACCGTTGGATGAAATAGTCGTTATGGCTTTGCATAGTTGCAAATAACCTTGATTGGCTTCGCCGCTGGTATTGGCATAATCGCCATCCAATCGGTAAAGACCCGCCCCAGCATGGGTATCCAATGCCATCAGCGGTGTATCTTTTTGCGCCATATACCGAAGTGTGGCAAGCAAAATACTGTGTTTGAGAACGTCGGCATGGTTGCCGGCATGAAAGGCGTGGCGATAACTAAACATACTGACACCGCATAATTGAGATATGGAAACTAAGTGGCTTGAAGACTTTGTATCGTTGGCAGAAACGCGCAGCTTCAGTCGCTCCGCACAATTACGCCATGTGACACAACCTGCTTTCTCACGGCGCATCCAATCACTGGAAGCGTGGGCAGGAACTTTATTGGTGGATCGCAGCAGCTACCCAACCCGCTTGACTCCAGCCGGAGAAATACTATACGACCAATCTATTGAATTGTTGCAGGTGTTGCACACCACACGCACGATGATCCGTGGATTACGTGGAAGTGGAGTCATACAGCACATATAAAAAAAGACCCACATTAGTGGGTCTTTTTTTGGAATCAAGATTCCTTATTTGGTTGCGCGAGAAGGATTTGAACCTCCGACCTTTGGGTTATGAGCCCAACGAGCTACCAAGCTGCTCCATCGCGCGGTAAGCCGTTATTGTATCTTATTCTGAGGCAGAATTCACAGATTCAGCAGAATTTTCATTAATATTTCCACGATCTACCAATTCAACCAACGCCATAGGTGCATTATCACCGACACGGAAGCCCATTTTCAAGATACGGGTGTATCCACCGGGACGTGTTTGGAAACGGGGACCCAAATCGCTGAACAATTTAGTGACGCTGGAACGATCTCGCAAACGATCAAAAGCCAAACGGCGATTCGCCAGAGTAGGTTCTTTTGCCAAAGTAATCATGGGCTCAACCACTCGGCGGAGTTCTTTGGCTTTGGGAACTGTTGTTTTGATAGCTTCATGCTGAATCAAAGAATTCATCATGTTACGCAACATCGCAAGACGATGTGAACTGGTACGATTGAGCTTTCGCAATCCGTGTCCGTGACGCATAAAATTTCCTTTTTTTCGATTATGGAACAGCCGTATCAGGTACTGTCCTCGGTGTAGGGTATGTAATTAACTAATTAACGCTTCTCTAATGAAGCAGGGGGCCAGCTTTCCAGCTTCATGCCCAAAGTCAATCCGCGCGAAGCCAAAACTTCTTTGATTTCATTGAGTGATTTACGACCTAAATTAGGCGTTTTCAGTAACTCGTTTTCAGTCCGCTGAATCAAATCACCAATGTAATAAATATTTTCTGCTTTCAGACAATTCGCAGAACGAACCGTCAGTTCCAATTCATCGACAGGACGCAAAAGAATCGGATCAAATTGCGTATTACTGCGAGGAGTGGGGGAATCAAATGCAGCCAGCTCGCTGCCTTCTAATTGAGCAAACACCGCCAACTGTTCCACCAAAATTTTGGCGGATGCGCGAACAGCATCTTCCGCCAAAATTGCACCATTGGTCTCAATTTCAAAAACCAATTTATCCAAATCCGTCCGCTGTTCAACACGGGCACTTTCCACCGTGTAGCTCACGCGTTTAACGGGTGAATACGAGGCATCAAGAATAATCCGTCCAATGGATTTATTCGGCTCATCGCCATAGCGACGCATATTACCCGGAACATAACCACGCCCCTTTTCCACCTTGATTTGCATATCTAACTTGCCACCAGTGGAAAGATGCGCGATGACATGATTGGGATTGACAATTTCCACATCATGCGGTGTCTGAATATCAGCAGCTGTGACAACACCTGCGGTGTCTTTTCGCAAACTGACCGTGACCTCTTCACGATTGTGTAATTTGAATACCACTCCTTTGAGGTTGAGAAGAATATTGACAACATCCTCCTGCACACCATCAATAGAAGAATACTCATGCACTACTCCCGCAATGGTTACCTCGGTTGGAGCGAAGCCAAGCATCGATGACAACAATACCCGACGCAGTGCGTTACCAAGGGTATGTCCATAACCGCGCTCAAAAGGCTCCAAAGAAACCTTGGCACGATTCGGTGCTAGTTGCTCTACATTGATGTTTTTTGGCTTAAGCAAACTATTTTGCATGCAAACTCCCTCTCAATACCCCCGACTCGTTACGTCGGTAAGGCTGATGCTCTAATTTACGCCCGACAATAGGGCGAATCGAAAAGAGGAGTTCTCCTCTTTTCGATTCAATCCAACACAACGTCAATGTACTTAACGTGAATACAATTCAACAATCAGTGATTCGTTGACATCCGCACAGAATTGGTCACGATCAGGGATAGCCTTGAAAGTACCTTCTGCCTTATCTACATTAACCTCAATCCAAGCAGGCAACCCTACTTGCTGAGCCAATTGCAAGGATTCAACAATACGCGTTTGCTTTTTCGATTTTTCACGAACAGCAACCACATCACCCACTTTAACGGCATAAGACGGGATGTTGACCGAAGCGCCATTTACCGTGATAGCTTTATGCGAAACCAATTGACGGGCTTCAGCACGAGTTGAACCAAAACCTATGCGATAAACCACGTTATCGAGACGGGATTCCAGCAAGGACAATAGATTCGCGCCCGTATTGCCTTTACGGCGATCGGCTTCTTCAAAATAACGGCGGAATTGGCGCTCCAACACACCGTACATACGTTTTACTTTTTGCTTCTCGCGCAGTTGCAATCCATAATCGGATGTGCGAGCACCCGATGTACGACCATGCTGACCGGGCTTTGAATCAAATTTTGCCTTATCTG
>JBDKGR010000135.1:0-7066 GCA_039798085.1 Pseudomonadota bacterium | reverse complement strand
CCACAGTTTGCCATACCGCTTTGCAGCAATCCGTGGATCAGGCTTTGGGCAAGGATGGTGACGGTTTCGGGGTCACGGGCAAAAGCGCGATCACCGATGACACTGCTTTCTCCGTAATCCAAATCCAACACGGGGGTAAAGCTGAAATCCACACCGCAAGCACGCAATTCCGAACCCAAGGTATAGCCGCAAGCCGTTGCCAACTTCATTGCCTCGGGCAAACCGGATTTTTCTGCGATTTCACCCAACGTGCGCATGGGTGGCAAATGCGTAAAGCCATCGGTACGAAACCGCTGCACCCGCCCCCCTTCGTGATCGACACAAATCAACAAATCCGCCCGTACCGCTTTAATGTCTTGGCATAATGCAGTGAGTTGAGCGCGGTTTTCCCAATTCCGCCCAAACAAAATCATTCCTCCCACCAAAGGATTTTGGAGGCGCTGTCGGTCTATATCCGTTAAAACCGTGGCTGCAATATCGATAATCAATGGGGAATGGGTGGTGTACATAAAAGGAAGAAATGTTTTTTACCAAGCGACCCCATAATAATATCGACTTCTTGCGTTCACTGGCAGTGGTCTCCGTTTTTATTCACCATGCACAAGCCGTATTCGGGGGGAATTTTCCATTTTTTGGTGATTACGGTGGTCAATTTGGACCGCAGTTGTTTTTCTTAATCAGTGGTTATTTGATTTTTGCAAGTTATCAAAAATACAGCTTACGTGAATATACCATTCATCGGGCTTTTAGGATATTTCCTGCCTACTGGTTTTATTTTATAGGCGTTTTTTTATTTAATAGCGCAGGTAATTTAGAAAAAATTGCAACTGAACCACTTCAATTTATTGTTAATTTATTACTATTGCAGCAGATATTTCCAGCAGCCCTGATCAATTTTGATATGCTCCATGTCACATGGACGCTCACGGTAGAATTATTTTGGTATATTGGTGTACCATTGATTTATATTTTTTGGAAAAAAATCACGCTCCGACTGCTTTTTGCATCTATTATTTTATCGACCATTGGTGTGGTAATGGCAACAAAAGGAAATTGGGATTTTATTTATTCTGAAGTGCAAAATAATTGGCAACTACGCTATCTTTTTTTGATAAATAGCTTCCCCGTCCAATTTTGCTTTTTTGTGATGGGTGCATTTATTTATTGTAACCAACAATGGTTGCAAGAAAAAATAGACGCATTTCCTGCATTGTTATTATCGGTTTTTATATTTTTACTGAAACCCTATTATCTTGTGATGAATCCATTATTTATCACTGGATTAGGTTTGTTTTTCTTAATGGTAGCGGCTATTCAAAGTAAACCACTGCAATCAAAAATAGTTTTTTTAATTTCTGAAATCTCATTTTCAATTTATTTATGCCATTTTCCTGTCATGCTATGGGTGCAGCAATCGTTGAAGTTACAGGGCATAGCAGGTGTTGCACTCAGTGCGGTGCTTACATTGCTGCTTGCTACACTGAGTTACGTATTTATTGAACGAACCGGAATGAACTGGGGTCGTAAATTAGCCCAACGACAGCGGCGATAAATCAAGAAAACGAAGAGCCACATCCGCAAGTGGTCGTGGCGTTCGGGTTTTTGATGACGAATTGCGCACCTTGGAGGTCTTCTTTGTAATCAATTTCTGCGCCGACCAAATACTGGTAGCTCATGGCATCAATCAAAAGTGAAACCCCATTTTTGGTCATGGTGGTATCGTCTTCATTGGTGATTTCATCGAAGGTGAAACCGTATTGAAAGCCCGAGCAGCCGCCACCTTGCACAAAGACGCGCAATTTCAAATCCGGGTTGCCTTCTTCGGCGATGAGGTCGGCTACTTTGGCAGCGGCATTGTCCGTAAACACAATGGGAGCGGGCATTTCGGAGGAAGTGGAATGGGTAGCATCGTTCATAAACATTTTCCGTAGTGGGTAAATAAGCCGATGGTAACGAATCCCCTCGACAAATTCCTTTACTTGTTATTTGCCGCTAGCTTCAATGTGGGCTTTTCCTCTGCACCCGCACCTTCGATTATCGGATTCAGTTGCCCTGTAATCAACGCGCCTTGGTGCATCTCCAATGCCACGTAGCGTACATCGCCTTCAATGCGTGCCTTGGGTTGCAGTTCCAGCACTTTACGGGCGTAGATCGGACCTTTGACATGACCATTGATGATAATATGATCCGCCGTAATTTCACCAACGACCGAGGCAACTTCGGAAACCACCAAAATACTGCTGCCATCCTCCGAGCTGGATTGAATGTTGCCTAGCACTTTACCGTCAATGCGCAAACCGTCCGAGAAAATGATGTTGCCCGTGATTTGGCTGCCATCACCAAGTAAACTTTTGATGGCAGGTTGCTTCTTTTTGTTAAACATGAAAAATCCCATGATGTGATGTGGATAGTGTGTGATTACAATTTGGTAGAGTGGCTAGCGCGAACGGTATCTCCCGCCATGACTTGCACAGAAACACTTTTTACCACAACTTGGGCAGGCACTTCAAACTCTCCGCTCATGCGTCCATACTGGCGAACGTGAATGGAGGGAAGGGCACCGGGGAGATTCGCCGTCCACGGTCTGCCATTTTGCAATCCGGTGAACGATATTTTCAGGCTCCCATTGAATTCGGCTTGGTTCTTTCCCGATTGAATCACCATAACCTGCCATTTGAGGGTTTTCCCGCCGACCAATTCGGCATTGAGGGAGCGAATGTTCAAACCATCCACTTCACTGGTGGGGATGAGTTTTTCAAAAAATCCCAAATCATCACGCAGGGAGCGATTTTCTTGTTCCAGCACACGATTTTGTGCCAAAAGCGTATCGCGGGTGGTTTTTTCGGCGGTGACTAATGTTCCGGCGGTGTTGGCAACAGCTTGTGCCTTATCGTGCTCGATTTTGAGGGCAGCTAATTCATTTTTAGCGGCATCTAATTCGGTTTGGAGGCGCGAAATTTGTTCTTTAGAACCTTTATCCAGTCCGGCAATATCTTTCCCAAACTCAAAAGCCCATAGCCCAATAGCCGCGCAAAAACCCAACATAATGGCGATTAAAGCCCATCGCAAAGGCCACGACATACTGGTGCTAACCGTCATGCGGGGTGCGCTGATGGTAAAACGGCGAAGTAATAAACGAAGTCGCATTTTTTATCCCATAAAAAAACCGCCCAAGCAATGTAATGCTAGGACGGTTCCAATTCGGTACAAAACCGAATGAACGTGATTAACGTAATTAACGTAATACGTGATTAACGTTTTTAACGTTTTGAGAATTGCTTGCGGCGACGAGCACCACGCAAGCCAACTTTCTTACGCTCAACCTCACGTGCATCGCGTGTGACGAATCCAGCTTTACTCAAATCGGGTTTGAGGGTTGCATCATAATCAATTAAAGCACGGGTAATGCCGTGGCGCACTGCGCCCGCTTGACCTGACTCACCACCACCCGATACATTGACCATAATGTCAAAAGTTTCGGCGTGATTTGTCAACAACAAAGGTTGTTTGCAAATCATGATGGAAGTGGCACGACCAAAGAATTTGTCAATTGCTTTGCCGTTCACGACGATTTGGCCAGAGCCTTTTTTCAGAAACACGCGAGCGACGCTAGATTTGCGACGACCGGTTCCATTGTTCCATTCACCAATCATGGTAGCTCCTTAGATTTCCAACACTTTGGGCTGCTGGGCAGTGTGGGGATGCTCGGCACCGCCATACACCTTGAGCTTTTTAATCATTGCGTAGCCCAAAGGACCTTTGGGCAACATGCCTTTAACCGCTTTTTCCAGCGCACGGCCGGGGAAACGGGATTGCATATCGCGGAAGTTGGTCGCACTAATGCCACCAGGGTAGCCGGAGTGACGATAATAGATTTTGTCCAAGGACTTAGCACCCGTCACACGCAGTTTGGCTGCATTGGTGATGATGATGAAATCGCCGGTATCGACGTGAGGCGTATAAATGGCCTTGTGTTTGCCGCGCAAACGGAGAGCAACTTCGCTGGCTACTCGTCCGAGGACCTTATCGGTCGCGTCAATCACAAACCACTCGTGTACGACCTCAGCGGGTTTTGCGCTGAAAGTTGACATGAATTTCTTTCTTTATTGGAAATGAAAGGGGTTTGGCTGGCTCTTTTCCACGGTCGGCGTTCCTCTGATGGGAATCTCTTAGGTGGGGATACATTGAAAATCAATCCAATGCCTTCGTCGCGGAGCCAAGAATCGCTGCGAAGCCCTCTATTGTAAGGGATTTGATCTCACGCCGCTACGCTGGGGTGGCACGCTAATAGAAAGTGCATCATTTCAGTAGCCTCTTTATCGAGGTAAAAACGCACCATATTTTCATTAAATTGTTGCGCTTTGGCGGCTGGAATACTAATCGCATCAATTCCTGCGCCCATCAAAATACCGTTCATCATGAAACGGGATGTGCGTTTATTGCCGTCAAAAAAGAATTGTTGCAAAGCGCCAAATAAGAAAAATGCCGCTGCTTGTTCAAACGGTTGATTCACTTCTTCTTGCAACACCTGTACGCCTTGAGAAAAAACACGGTTTAACTCCGGCGCACCTGCACACGTTGGCAGCGGGGTATAGCGCCCTTGTTCCCCCAGACTGACATCGGGGGTATAGCGGGTTTCTTCACCCTCTCCGCGAAAATTCCCCCATTCCAGCGCCTCATGGCGTGCTACCAGTGCGTGCAAATCGGTAAAGGTGGTTTTATCCAAGACAAATTTTCCCGCTTTGACCAATGCCAATAATCGCCTTGAGCTAATCGCTAAATTCAAAACTTGCTCTTGGTCAGAGAGCTTGCGCCCACCCACTGTAACGCCATCTAGTAAGGTTTTTACTTCGGGAAACGTGAATGGATTGCCTTCGAGTACGCTTGCATCCCACACAAATTCGGGCAACATTCGGTGAAACCGAAATGCAACCCGTTCCCGAGTATGGGTGGGTAATTGGATAGATGCTAGGCTAGCCCTATCCCATTGAAAGCCTAGGTAGTTGAAAAGATTCATGGTACGGAATGATACGGGAATTTGAGATAAATCGGCTGCTACTGCTTACCAGTATTGCGTAGGAATCTACTAAAAATGTAGCAATTTTGATTGCACATAGCCCCTATTAGTTACTTATCTCGCGGCGTGGTACATCCTGCATTTTTGGCATCGTGCCACCCAACGCGGCTAAACGCTTGGCGGCTTGGACGCGCACAAAAACTTTCATGGCTTCGCAAAAAATATCGGCTTTGTCGATACTGGGGTCTGCCAACTCTAACGCTTTTTGGTAGAGCGCATCATCCACGGTAATGATTATTTGCATGGGTGTATGTCTGATATTTAGTGTACTTACACTAAAAGCATTCAAAAAGCGCGGGGATGATTGGTGAATTGGCTGCTAACACGCATGAATAGTGCATTAGCAGCTATCAATTATGGAGCACTCAAGATTTCAATTTTCTTTCAAGAATTTTCATAGCGAGATCATGGCAGTCAGAAAGATAACTATTGCCAACACTGGATGTAATTTTATAGCCAACTGTCGCAGCTACAGCTTGTCCTATAAAAGGGATATATTTTGCAAAGCTTTTAACAGCTACACGCCCAACCATACTTTTTAGCAAAAGAAATACTCCTTCTTGCGCAGCATATTGCACAATGTTATTTGCCAAGCGTCCAACTATTGGGATAGCGGAATGCTTTAGTGTGCTTAATTCTTCATCTGATAAACCATACGATTGTCTTATTTCACTAAAAAGTTTAACAATAATCCCAACATCAACTGCAACATCAGCACCAGGGATAGGGTTGATCCCATTGGCTGCTGCCAATAGGGCCGCAGTAGTCACATATTTTTCACAGGCATTTCTTTTTTTTAGAAGAAATTCTTCACTATATGCTTTAGCACCTCTTGCCCATCGCTCTTTTTTTACTGGTTCAAGGTTTTTAAAAATTAGAGTATTCAACTCATCAATGCCAATATTTTCATAGCAATCTGTAAAGACTACATCAATGTCATTTTTTTGAATATTGTTTTTTATGTCTTTTTCTTTTTCCAAGAAAAGAACATTTTGCTCAACTCCTTTTTGCTTAATTGATTCGCATTTATTTACAACAAAAATACAGATTTTTTTATCACTTGTTATTCTTTTAAAGAATTCTGTATCAGATTGGTGCAACTTACCACTGGTTACACAAAGGAGTAAATCATAACCCAATATATCAAACTTATCAAAATAGGTATCTTTAGGGAATTTTTCAGTTCCATACCCAGGTAAATCAACAAATACTAAACCGTTATGTTGGTATTCTTCAGCACTTGTAGTTATATCAGTCTCAACACCAACTTTAGCAAGGTCTTTTCCGAGAATTGCATTTATCAATGATGATTTTCCAGCGCCAGGCTGACCAAACAAGGCAACCTTAACTTTAATTGAGTTTTGTTTGCGGAGTTCTGCTTTAATTTCTTCAGCGTGTTGTTCAATGGGCATATATTTCCTTTGTTGCTCTTTAGAATTGTGCGGAGGTGACTGTCTCCATGTTTTACTTAGATGGAAACCAAGCCACACTATACAAGCCGCGATAGCCAAACCATGTCGTTTTTGCTTTCAAGTGAAATTTTTTTACATCCAAGCGCCCCCTAAAATCCGCACATGGATTTACCCAAACTTACCCAAGGCAAGCGCTTTACGCTGCCGCGCCCTGTCTCTTCTTCCGATGCCCTGTTATTAGCCCGCCTTGGCGAACGGGAAAAAGCCGCTGGTTTGGCGCTCACGGTGGTCACGGCGGATGCCAATGATGCCCAGCGGCTATTGGAAGAAATCGCGTTCTTTGCGCCCTCGTTGCGCTGCGCGTTGTTCCCCGATTGGGAAACGCTGCCTTACGATAGTTTCTCGCCGCACCAAGATTTGATTAGCGAGCGCCTCGCCACCCTCTGGCGCATCAGCCAGCGCCACAAGGATACGGGCGCGGATGTGGTGTTGATTCCGGCGACCACCGCCTTGTATCGCCTCTCACCGCCGCGTTTTTTGGCGGCTTATACGTTTGAATTCAAAACGAAGCAAAAGC
>JBDKGR010000134.1:0-7085 GCA_039798085.1 Pseudomonadota bacterium | reverse complement strand
CACTGGTTGATGGTGGTTTTGTTGATTGCTGTCTATAGCAGTATGACCCTACACGGGCTGTACGAAAAAGGAACCGCCATGCGCAATGGCTTGAAGCAAGCGCACTTTATGCTGGGTTTGCTGGTGTTTGCGCTGGTGTGGGTACGGATTGGGATGCGTATGCTGTTTCCCGCACCGCCCATTCAACCCGAACCTGCATCATGGATGCACCTTGCCGCCAAGTTAGGGCATTTAGCTCTGTATGGTTTGATGATTGCCATGCCGATTGCAGGTTGGTTGATTTTGAGCGGAGAAGGAAAAGCTATCCCTTTCTTTGGTTTGGAACTGCCCGCCTTGATCGAACCTAACAAAGCCCTCGCCAAAAATATCGAAGAGGTGCATGAAACCATCGGTGAATTGGGCTATTTTTTAATTGGGATTCACGCGGTGGCGGCACTGTTTCACCATTATTTTTTGAAGGACAACACCCTGCGCCGGATGCTGCCTTGGGGACGTTAAGGTATTAAGGTATTAAGGTATTAAGGTATTAAGGTATTGGTGCATCAAAGCGGTAACCCACACCATAGATTGAACTAATGCAATCGTATGTGGGGTTAACGACTTGCATTTTTCTGCGCAGGTTTTTGATATGGGTGTCGATGGCGCGGTTGCTGGTATCGCGTTGGGTTTCGTGTCCGCTTGCCAACAGTTGGTTGCGTGAGTACGCCCGCCCTGGGCGGTTCAGCAGCAAACGAAGCATCATAAATTCGATGCGCGTCAACGGTAGCCACTGACCGAACCAACGGATGCGGAAAGAGGCGTCATCAATCTCCCACGGCTTGGAGGAAGCCTTCACCGTTCCTTGTGCGCGGCGCAGCAAAGCCCGAACACGAGCAATTACCTCGCGCGGGGAAAAGGGTTTGCAAACATAATCATCGGCTCCTGTATCAAGACCCAAAAGACGATCCACCTCGTCAATCCGAGCCGTTAGCATCAAAATCGGCACATCACTGAAAGCACGAACCGCTTGGCAGACACCGATTCCGTCTAAACGGGGCAGCATCCAATCCAAAATCACGGCATCGGGTACTTGTTGCTTCATCATGTTCAGAGCATCCAATCCATCGTAGGCAGGATATGCCTCGTACCCACTGGCACACAAATAATTGAGCAATAAATCGGATATTTTTCGATCATCTTCTACGACCAAAATTCGGTGCGATACGGTTTCCTTCATGCCAGTTGATCTCCAATCACAGGAAGTTCAAGATGAAATAAGATACCACCCCATATCGATGCTTCAGCCCAGATCGTTCCGTTATGGGCTTTTGCAATCTGTCGGCAAATGGCAAGCCCCAGTCCACTGCCGCCGATTTGTTGTCGCCCACGAGCAGCATCGGCACGGTACAGAGGCTCAAAGATACGCGATAAATCCTCGGTAGAAACACTCGGTGCGGAGTCTTCAATCGCAATTTCGACGGTGTTTTCTAGGACACTTAATCGGACAACCATTTGCCCGGGTGCATCGGTATAGCGCAGGCTGTTATCCAGCAAATTACTGAGAAGTTGTTCGATGCGTCTCACATCCCATCGCACCATAACGGGTTGATTCAACGCTGGCGCAAATACAAGCACCAATCCCATTTGGGTGGCTTTGAGCGTAAATCGTTGAACAATGTCTTGGGTCAGTTGAATGGCATCCACTTCTTCGCAGTAGCATGGAAGCGTTTTAATATCTGCCATTGCGAGTAGATGCAAATCGTCCACCAGCGCATTCAGTTGCAGCACTTCTTCACGTAAGGACAGCATGGCTTGGGGTGTGAGTGCAATCACACCGTCGATGAGCGCATCTATTTCACCACGAAGTACGGTTAAGGGCGTGCGCAATTCGTGGGACATATCGGCGATCCAGCGTCTTCTCGTCCCTTCTAGCCGCTTTAATTCGGCTGCCATTTGGTTGATGGTGCGCATAGCATCACCAATTTCATCGCTGCGTGTGGTGTGTAGGCGGGTATCGAATTCTCCTCGCGCGATTTTTTCGGTAGCGGCTTGCATCTCGATCAAAGGACGCACCCAATGACCCGACACCCACCTCGCACACACCACAGCAATCCCCAGCAAACCGCACGCGACGATAACGATACTTTGGTATTGTGTGTGCAAAAAGTGCATCTCTACTTTATTGGGTACCGATTGGAGCCTGCGCATTCGGACACTTCCAATGGCTTGTCCATTAAGGAGCACGGGGCGTTCAATAGTTGTTGTATTGTGTTCCGGTGGCAATGCTCTTCCAAACTTGGCTTGACCATCTAGCCCGTAGATGGCAACTCTGTCTTTGAAGGCATCTATGCTGTCGATAGGACGTGGGGCGGAAATTGGGAGTAAGGATTGCGATAGGGGAGGAGAACCTTGCAAAGTTCCAAACTGGAAAAAAAGCTCTGGCAGCCCCACACCAGCGGACTCTAACGAATCCATCCCACCCACTTTTTGTGCATTTTCGGCAACCAAGCGTGCAAATTGTTCTAGCCGTTCAATGTCTCGGGTCTGAAGGTAATCGGAAAAACCATTGCGCAAATTCCACGCATTGAGTGCGCCCATTGCCAGTACCGCAGTCAATACCGCTGCGAGCAACAAAATAACTTGCGTGTGAACGAGACGAATGCGCATAGCTCTCCATTTAGCTCCGTAATTGTGAAGAGATTGTGAGGATTTCTCCGCATTGTCTCCACATTGATTTTGCACAATACGCTCACAGCAACGCAAGTGCTTGCTGCATTCAACGAAAACGAGAACGAAAACGGAGTTATTTGATGAACCTCACTACTATCCATCGAACCCTTGCCAAACGATTGATCGCGGTATCGCTTTTTTCGGGGATGCTAACCGCTTGTTGCGCACTATCTGCCCAACCTGTTAATGGAAATGATCGCCCTCCTCGGCAACCGCCTGCTGAAGCATTAGATGCTTGCAAATCGTTAAGCAGCGGACAGGATTGCAGTTTTACATCCCCGCACGGAACCGTAAAGGGGCTTTGCTGGGCTCCAGAGGGCAAGCCATTAGCCTGCAAACCCAAGCAACCCAAAGATGCATCTCAAGGTGATATGGAAAAGCGCTAACTATGACACCGCGTATCCAACACAATTTCTCTCTAGTTGCCGTTGCGTCTGCGATTGCTTTGCTTGCTTGCGCCAATGTGAATGCGAATGCAAATGCAAATGCTGCAATGTGCAACACGGGTATATCGTGCCTTACACCAAGCCAAGATCAAGCCAGTGCGCTGCTGGCGCGAATTGAACAAAAATATCCACAGTATTTTTCACCATCCGGTACAACACAAGTTACAACTATTGGAAATGAAACGGCTTACTACCGGATGTATTCCTCTGTAGCGGGTGTCGGGCTTGCTACGTTCCAAGGCGGTCTTTGGTACGCGGTGAATTCTCAATGGTACCGTTTCAGCTCGTTAGACGAAAGCAACAGCGTTTTTTGTAATAGTGGTTGCTGGATTATCAGTAATGGCAATGGTAGTGGTAGTGGTAGTGGTAGTGTTATACCCATTACATATCAAATTGTGGATACGGGACAGGTCACAACCTTCGACACGACGGCATCCATTACTGCCCCCGCTGCGGGTCAACCTTTTTATGGGCAGGATGCCCAGTACCACAATACACAGCCGAGTTACACCAAAAGCAGCGATGGTTTGACTGTGAAGGACAACATCACAGGTCTAACTTGGCAAGCCAATCAAACCGGTGGCGATATCTATTGGACAGAAGCCCAATCCATTCCCACCGCGCTGAACCAGAGTAACTACGGCGGCTACAGCGACTGGCGTTTACCCACCATTAAGGAGTTGTACTCCATTTGGAACGGTAGCACAGGCTGGCCTTACGTCGATACCCATTATTTTTCCGTCCCTTACACCAGTGAACAGGAGCTCAGTCACGCGATTATATGGAGCAGCACCCAATACACGGGACTCATGCGCAGTACCATTGATCCCAATAAAGGAGCAGAACTGGCATTTGGTGTGAATTTTGGCACGGGGCATATCAAGGCGTATTCCACTTCAGTAGGGCCTAAGCACATGGTGCGTGCTGTCCGAGGTGCCGTTTATGGAGCCAATAATTTTGTTGATAACAAAAATGGCACTATCAGCGACCAAGCTACGGGTTTGATGTGGTCGCAAACCGATAGTGGTGTGGGGATGGACTGGCAAAATGCACTCGCTTGGACGCAAACCAAAAATAGTGAACAGTTTTTGGGTTACAGCGACTGGCGGTTACCCAATACCAAAGAACTCCAAAGCCTAGTGGATTACACACGTTCAGCCGAGGCAACGCTTCCCGCTAATGTGGGCGCAGCGATTAACCCACTCTTCAAAACCACTTCTATCACCAACGAAGCAGGGGTCACTGACTATCCTTACTTCTGGACAAGTACATCTGCACGGGGCTCATCAAGCGCACCGTTCAACTCTGCGTGGTACGTTGCCTTTGGGAGAGCAGTGGATTCTTCAGGATATGACCTTCATGGTGCAGGTGCAATTCGCTTTGATGCCAAAATAAGAGGCGAGCAGCAAGAGCAGCAAGGTCAGGATGCCGAACGTGTCTACAACTATGTGCGTTTGGTACGAACCACAATATCCTACTAAACCTCACATGGAGAAACGCTAATCATGAAACCCCGTACCCAACCCCATTTGGCACTCGTTGCCGTCGCCTCAGCCACCTTGTTAGCAACTTTTTATGGCAATGCGGCAACCACCTCGTGCAGCACGGGCACAGCCTGCCTTGCGCCCAGCCAAGATCAAGCCAGCACATTGTTGGCACGGATTGAGCAAAAATATCCCCAATACTTTTCTCCTTCCGGCACAACGCAGGTGACGACCATCGGCAGCGATACCGCCTACTTTCGCACCTACCCCCAAGCAGGTGGAACGGGGCTTGCTACATTCCAAGGTGGTCTTTGGTATGCGGTGAATTCTCAATGGTACCGTTTCAGCTCGTTAGACGAAAGCAACAGCGTTTTTTGCGATAGCGTTTGCTGGAGTATCGGCACTACCACGCCCACGACTCCAACGACAACAACAACAACAACAACAACGGGCAGCACCGCCGGAGTATTGTGCGATTACAAAAGCAGCGTGTTCAATAGCTCGACTTCGGTGAATGCGACATCCACCGCGACATGGGCGTGTTCCAGCACCAAGCGGACACTCAGCGCCAATGGCTTGCCCGATCATGTGGTGGGAACATTTCCCAACTCCAATAATCCGAACGCGATTTCCGCACAAAGCGTATCCGCATCGCTGGCATTGGTTCCCACCCTCACGACCGCGATTACCGGACGCACTGGTCCCACATTGGCAATGGGTTATGCGCTCAATGGCGTGAAGGTTGATCCTGCCACCGCTGGCACTTGCGATAACACGGGCACGAATTGCGATTTGGCACGCGGCACGGGCGCATGGAACATCGAAGCATTGGGACAAAGCTCATTCAAATTCGGTACGGATACCAATAACGCGCACGTTCAACCCGGGGGGATGTACCACTATCACGGCATTCCTGAAGGATTGGTGACCAAGCTCAATAAAGGGCAAGCCATGACGCTTATCGGTTGGGCAAGCGATGGTTTCCCGATTTATGCGCGTTACGGTTACACCACCGCCACTAGCGCGACTTCGGCGATTAAGGTGATGAAGGGCAGTTACCAGCTCAAAGCGACTGCCGCTGCCAATCGCCCCGCCACCAGCACCTATCCCATGGGAACATTCTCGCAAGATTATGAATACGTGGCTGGTTCCGGCGATTTGGATGAGTGCAATGGTCGCACAGGCGTAACGCCAGAATTCCCACAAGGCACATACCACTATTACGCAACCGATAGCTATCCTTACCTCCAACGCTGCGTAAAAGGCAAACTATGAGATGTCGGGGGGTGCTGTCGCGGCTACTGTGGTGGTGGTTGTGCGTGCTAGGAATGATGGGAATGATGCCCTCATCCCACGCGCATTTGGTAGTTTCGCAGCACGGTACGCTGAATATCGTGGACAGTGGCGCTTATATGGTGCTGTCGCTCCCCGTTTCAGCGTTCCAAGGCGTGGACGATAACGGCGATGGATTATTTTCGCTGGACGAACTGCGCCACAACGCCCCCCGCATTGAAGCACAGGTACAGCAGGGCGTATCGCTGCGCAGTGGCTTGGGCGTACATCCTTTGGAGGGGGTGATGCTCAATACCGTGCCACCGGATAACAATCCGTTCGGGGCATCCAATCAGGTGCTGGTGTTGGGACGCTTCGCCGTTCCGCCGCAAACCCAAGGGCTGCAATTCAGCCTACATTTGTTTAGCACGCTGGCGGCGGAGCAAGTGCAACACATTACCGTCAGTCGGGGCGAAGAAACCCAGCTCATGACCTTCACCCCTGCGCGAATGGAATCGGATGTATTGCCGCCAACATGGAAGATTTTTTTCACACAAGTGCAACTGGGCGCGGAACACGTACTTTCTGGTGCGGATCACTTGCTGTTTTTGCTAGTGGTTTTATCGTCGGGGTGGAGTTTGCGGGCTATCGTCCTCGCGCTGACCAGTTTCACTATCGGTCACGCTATTACACTGGTGGCTTGCGTGGTGTGGGGTTTTTCTGTGTCCTCCGCGCTGGTCGAACCCGCGATTGCCGCCACGATTATGGGCATGGCGTGGTTTGACCGCTGGGCACAGCACAAGGATTTACGCCATCCGCACATCACCCGCTTATCACTGGTGCTGGTGTGCGCTTTGATTCACGGGCTGGGGCTGGCGGGTGCGCTGACCGATTTGGGCTTAGACCCGAACCGCACAGCCTTGAGCTTATTGGGATTCAATCTGGGTATCGAAATCGGACAGCTTGGCGCAGCCGCGCTAGCGGCATTGGTGGTGAAAGCCATCCAAGCGCTGCGCGGATCGGCGGCGGGGCTGGCGCTCACCACCCAATGGACTTCTTACGCTGCTATGGGTTTGGGTTCTTTCTGGTTCGTGGAGCGCGTGATGGCAGCGGCACAAGCGTAATTGGGAAAATGGGGAATCAATCAATCTTCCAACGCCAGCAACTCCGCCAC
>JBDKGR010000133.1:0-7197 GCA_039798085.1 Pseudomonadota bacterium | reverse complement strand
TGGTGATGGAGAGGAGGAGGGAGGCGGATTTTCTCCATCTACCGGTTTTTTTTCCTCATCGCCACGTCCCCAACGTGAATCGTTCAAGTTGAACATTCGGGATGTAAAAACACGAATGGCTTCTTTCATTTTATTTTTCCAAATTCAAATGCAAATGCGGATGCAAATCCGATTCCGATTCCGATTCCAATTTCAATTTCAATTCCAAATCCATCGGTACGGTCACAAAATGCGCTAATTTTTGACGCAACGATGCAAGTCCTACCGAGGCTTTGGCACTGACAAACAAACGGGGTACTTGTACCGAATCTATTTCAAACGTATCTTCCAAATGGATAGGGCGTTGCTCCGGCGATAAGGCATCTATTTTGTTGAAAACCAGTAACTGGGGAATGCCATCGGCTCCAATTTCTTGCAATACCTTTTGAACTTGTGCAATTTGCTCGGCAAATGCGGGATTAGCCGCATCCACCACATGCAGCAGCAAATCGGCATCAATGGCTTCTTGCAAGGTTGCTTGAAAAGCGTCAATCAGACCGTGCGGCAAATCCCGAATAAAACCGACGGTATCGGATAAAGAGACGGAACGTGCCATGTCTCCCAGATACAAATTGCGGGTCGTCGTATCCAGTGTGGCGAAGAGTTGGTCGGCTGCATAGGCGCGAGCCTTCACCAAGGCGTTAAACAAGGTCGATTTACCCGCATTGGTATAACCAATCAATGAAATGTTAAAGGCTTGCCGCCGTTCTCGTTGTCGCCTTTGGGTTTGGCGCTGGCGTTTGACCTTGAGCAACCGTTCTTTCGTGCGTTTGATGGTTTCACCGATCATTCGGCGATCCAATTCAATCTGCGCTTCACCCGGACCGCCGCGCATACCAATCCCCCCGCTTTGCCGCTCCAAATGCGACCAACGCCGCACCAAGCGCGTGCTAAGGTACTGTAGGCGTGCCAACTCGACTTGCAATTTCCCTTCGTGGCTGCGAGCACGTTGGGCAAATATCTCCAAAATCAAGAAAGTACGATCATTGACTGGCAGTTCTAAGTGACGCTCTAAATTACGCTGTTGTCCGGGGCTGAGGCTTTGATCGAATAAAACTTCTTTCGCACCCATTTGCGCTGCCAAGAGTTTGATTTCATCGGCTTTACCCGAACCAACGAACAAGGCAGCATCGGGCGAACGGCGTTTGCACGTCACCTTGGCAACAGCTACCATCCCAGCGGTTTTGGCAAGCAATGAAAGTTCTTCGAGGTTGCCATCAAAGTCAGATGCCCCAAAATCAACCCCGACCAAGAGAGTCGGAGTGCTCACAGTGGAAGATACAGCGTTCAAATCGTGGTTGGATTGGCTACATCCGTCGATTGCGGTGGCAGAGTGACTGCACGCCCCGGAACAATCGTCGAGATGGCGTGTTTGTAAACCATTTGTGTCACGGTATTACGCAACAATACGACATACTGGTCGAATGACTCCACCTGCCCTTGTAATTTAATACCATTCACCAAATAAATAGATACTGGAATATGTTCCCGACGCAGTACATTCAGGAACGGGTCTTGCAGTAATTGTCCTTTGTTGCTCACGATATTCTCCGTGTTCAAAAATTGAAGATGGGTGGAAGATACCACATTATGAAGATTGGGGTCATTTTTTACCCGTATTACCCGTTTTATTCGCGTAAGGGTTTTCCGCTGATTTGAACTGAATCCGCAGCGGCGTTCCTACTAGGTCAAATTCTTTGCGGAATCGCCCCTCCAGAAATCGCTTGTATGCCTCGGAAATATGCTCCAACGAATTGCCATGAATCACGATGATAGGCGGATTCATTCCCCCTTGGTGCGCGTAGCGCAATTTGGGGCGATACATTCCCGTCTTTTTTGGGGTTTGAAACTGCACCGCTTCCAACAATAAGCGCGTCAGTACGGGCGTGGGCATTTTGCAATTAGCCGCCCGATGTGCTTGTGCAATCGAATCCCATAAAGGACTCAACCCTTGTCGTTTTTGGGCTGAAATAAGATGCGTTGCCGCAAATTGGAAGAATCCTAAACGGGTTTCAATGGATCGCTTGACCAGTTCACGTGCATACTCATCCACCGCATCCCATTTGTTGATGGCAATCACTACGGCACGCCCCGATTCCAAGATATAACCCGCGATGTGCGCATCTTGATCGGTCACGCCTTGGGTTGCATCAATCAGCAGTAACACAACGTTCGCCGATTCAATCGCTTGCAATGTTTTCACTACCGAGAATTTTTCAATCGCCTCAAATACTTTGCCTTTGCGCCGTATTCCAGCGGTATCAATCAATTCAAAGCGCTGTCCATTGCGTTCAAAGGGAACCGAAATTGCATCGCGCGTGGTTCCGGGTAAATCAAAGGCAACAAGGCGCTCTTCGCCCAACCAAGTGTTAATCAATGTCGATTTGCCCACATTGGGACGACCTGCAACCGCTAATTGAATGACCCCTTCTTCGGCATTACCATGCTTTTCCTCCTCGAGGGAGGGTGGTAATTGCGCAAAGGATAAATCCAACAACTGGCGAATACCCTGCCCATGTGCTGCCGAAATAGGGAAGACTTCGCCCAATCCCAGTTCAAAGAAGTCAATGAATTGTGTTCCAACCACCATCCCCTCGGCTTTATTGGCAACGAGGATAGTGGGCTTTCCGAGCTTGCGCAGGTATTTTCCAATATCGTGATCTTGCGCCGAAAGTCCGGCACGCACATCCACCACGAATAAAACAATATCGGCCTCAGCGACTGCTTGCCGTGTTTGTTTTGCCATTTCTTTGAAAATACCCGATGTTGCATCCGGCTCAAAACCACCCGTGTCGATAACGATAAATTCCTGTTTACCGTGCTTGCCATTACCGTAATGCCGATCCCGTGTTAAGCCCGCAAAATCGGCAACAATCGCATCGCGTGTTTTGGTTAATCGGTTAAAAAGGGTAGATTTGCCCACATTCGGGCGACCCACCAAAGCGATTACAGGAGTCATATTGTTTTTCTTATCTCTATTGCTATTCTGGTCTAAAACCAAAGATACCGCCACGCTGCGTGACAACGACTACGGTACTACCCACTTGCACAAGATTAGCTGCCATAGCAGAGCCATCGGTAGCCAAACGATTCAAGGGCGCACCATCTTCACCCGACAAAAAATGCAAGGTTCCACTTTCATCACCAACGACAAAGGCTTTACCAAGCCACAATGGGGCGCTCAAAGTACGAAAACGCAAACGCTCGCTTGACCACAAACGTTCACCATCGCTACGCCGCCAAGCGCGGATTCTGCCATCGCTTTCCGTGCCCCATAAAGTGGACTCATCTCCATCCAATCCGGTTGAACCCGAAGCCGGTTTTGTCCAAGTCACACTGCCTTTGAGCGTATCAACACACCCTATATTCGATTGAAATGCACGAACACATACGGTATTACTCCCCGCAGATTGTGCAATACCACCGACCAAATCAACCAACCGCTCCACTTCATTGGTTCCCCGGCTATTGGCAATCGGTGCTTCCCACAACAATTTCCCATCTGCTGGATTCATTCCTTGCAAACGCCCATTAAATCCGACCACGAGCGTGTCTCCCACGGTCACCACCACGCCAGAACGCCCCAAAATCAACGGCTCACCCGTGCGGGTTTGTTGCCATAGTTTTTTGCCGTTGTTCACATCCAACGCCGAAATGGAACGATTGCCTTGCAACACAAATACCCGACCATTTTCAATCCAAGGTGCGGTATACGTCACTGAATTTAATTTTTGTCGCCAGATTTCTTTACTGGAGTCAAGCACAATCAATTCATTGTCTTTGCTTACCACCGCAGAAAAGCGACCATCGCTCCCCACCCCCGCAGAAAGCGAAACACCCAACGCAGTACGCCACAAATCCCCCCCCGTTCGGGCATCAATGACCGCGACGGTACCTTCTGAACTCGCCACATAAACCAAGTTGTTCAAGGTACGAAGTTGCAAAGGAAAATCGACTTTACCACCCGCATTAGCAACCCACGCACTGCGCACACCCATGCGGACAACATTCGGTTCTAATTCAGTGGGTTTGACTTTTTCCGTGCTACCACAAGCACTTATAAGCAATGCGGTAATGAGGGGAAGAACAAAACGGTATTTCACTTGGCTGCCTCTTTAACCTCTTTGGAGTCTTTGAAGTCTTTAGATTCTTCCGTAGGATTAACGCCTAGCGCATTGAGCTTAAACGTCACCAATCGGCGGTAATCGGATTGATCGCCAAATGCCTTGTACGCATTTTGGTATTGTGTCCGTGCCTCGGATTTTTTGCCTTGCAGAATGTAAATATCCCCACGGCGATCGGCAACCAACGCAGAAAACTCCTGTGCTACACCAGTGGCCAATACGCTGAGTGCATCATCGTAGGCTTTGGCATCTACCAAAATTGCCGACATACGCAAACGCGCGATAGAGACTAAACCGCTATCGGTTCCGCTGTCTATCAACCATTTCAATGCTGCTTTGCTTTCTTCTATTTTTTTTGCTTCATAGTGATTTTTGGCAACCGATAAAGCCACTTGCTGGGTTGTATAGGCACGGGGGAAGCGCTCTTTCATGTCCGAGAAAGCACGATCAATTTTGGATGAATCTCCTGTTTTGATGACCTTTTCGACTTCATCAAACATGGCAGATGCCTGCATACCCTGATTTTTTTGCCACCACTGGTAACCATTCCATGCGGCTAATGATCCCAAAATCACAATCAAAAGCCAGCTAATCCAATTACCGTGTTTACTCCAAAAATGCTTGAGTTCATCCAGTTGTTCTTGTTCTTCGAGGTCTAAAGTATTTGCCATATTATTTTATATTCGTTTATATATTGGTTGGTATTAAAGTTGAAGGTTTTTAGCCCATTGGGATACATCCTGCAAACTATGGGTCATTTGTGCGCCTCCTACACCATCGCGCAGGGATTTAACTGTAACCACACCTTGTGCAATTTCGTCTTCTCCAAAAATCAACGCAAATCGCGCACCTGATGCGTCCGCCCGCTTGAATTGGGATTTGAAACTTCCCATGTCATCGGAGGCAATCGAAGTAGATGCGTGCATTTGTACACTGACCCCCTGCGCTCGCAAGGCTTGGATACAGGGCATTGCGACTAGCAATCCCTCGGCATGGGCGATGATGGCATACGCATCCGGTATTGCTACCGGAGGGATTTGACCTTGCGCTTTTAATAATTCCAGCACACGCTCAATCCCCAAACCCCAACCGACGGCAGGTGTGGGTTTGCCACCCAACACCTCAAAAAGTCCATCGTACCGACCCCCACCGCACAACGTACCTTGTGCGCCCAATTCATCGGTGACAAATTCAAACACCGTGTGGCTGTAATAGTCTAAACCCCGCACCAAGCGTGGGTTGATGTTCCATTGCACACCACATTCGGTTAATAAGGATTTAACGGTATCCAAATGCTTGAGCGACGATTCACCCAAAAAGCTCAATAATTGCGGTGCTGCTTGCACCATTTCCTGCATTGCGGGATTTTTGGTATCCAAAATCCGCAGCGGATTGGTGTGCAAACGGCGCTTGGCATCGGCATCCAAAATAGCGGCATGGTTTTCAAAATACGCAATCAACGCTGCTCTGTGGGCATGGCGTTCTGCCGCAACCCCTAGGCTATTAAGATCAACACGCACATTGCGCACGCCCAAATCTTTTAAGAGTTGATGCGCCAATAATATCAGTTCCGCATCAACTGCCGGCCCTGCAAAGCCCAACGCTTCCGCACCCAACTGGTAAAACTGGCGATACCGCCCACGCTGAGGACGTTCATGGCGAAACATTGGCCCCATGTAATACAAGCGTTTGCCGCCATCGTAGGTTAAATTATGCTCAATCGCTGCTCGCACAACCCCCGGGGTATTTTCAGGACGGAGCGTTAATGCCTCGCCATTGAGTTTATCTTCAAAGGAATACATTTCCTTTTCAACAATATCCGTCGTTTCGCCCGTACCGCGTGCAAACAAAGCCGTAGGTTCCACAATGGGCGTGCGGATATTGCGATACGCATAACGTGCCATCAAATGACGCACGCGCTCTTCAAACCACTCCCACTGCAACGAATGGGGTGGCAATATATCATTCATGCCCTTTACGGCAAATAATTTATCAGCCATTTTATTGATTTATTTTTATTGAAATTGTGGTTAATTTTTAGTTTTTAGTTTTTAGTTTTTAGTTTTTGCTACCAAAGCGCTGTTGAATATAGTTTTCAACCACTGCTTGAAATTCGGTAGCGATGGAAGCCCCGCGCAATGTCATACGCTTTTCACCATCAATGTAAACGGGGGCGGCTGGGGCTTCGCCCGTTCCGGGAAGACTAATTCCAATATCCGCGTGCTTGCTTTCACCGGGTCCATTGACGATGCAGCCCATCACAGCCACCTTCATATTTTCCACGCCGGGAAAACGATTCCGCCATTCGGGCATACTTTTCCGCAGAAAATCATCAATCTGCTGGGTTAGCTCTTGAAAAATAGTGCTCGTAGTACGACCACATCCGGGGCAAGCCGTCACGCTGGGAACGAAATTGCGCAATCCCAATGCTTGCAATATCTCGGATGCGACCACCACTTCCTGCGTTCTCGCCTCGCCGGGGGATGGGGTGAGAGAGACCCGAATCGTATCCCCAATCCCCTCTTGCAACAAGATGCCAAGTGCCACCGAAGAAGCCACCGTACCCTTGGTTCCCATACCCGCTTCGGTCAAGCCTAAATGCAGTGGATAGCTCGCACGGCTTGCCAGCTCTCGATAGACTGCTATCAAATCCTGCACGCCGCTGACTTTGCAGGACAAAATAATCTGGCTCGCCGCCATGCCCAGTTGCTCGGCAAGTTGGGCGGAAGTGAGTGCCGATGAAATCAATGCCTCGTACATCACCTGCTTCACATCCCACGGCGTGGCACGCTGGCTGTTTTCGTCCATCAAAGCCGCCAATAACTCTTGATCCAAGCTCCCCCAATTCACACCAATGCGAATGGGTTTATTCCACCGCAAAGCGGCTTCAATCATCATGGCAAATTGGCGATCCCGTTTCTCGCCTTTGCCGATATTGCCCGGATTGATGCGGTATTTGGAAAGCGCTTGCGCGCATTCGGGAAAATCGGTGAGTAAGCGGTGTCCATTAAAGTGAAAATCCCCGACCAGAGGG
>JBDKGR010000132.1:0-7223 GCA_039798085.1 Pseudomonadota bacterium | reverse complement strand
GTTATCAATGGATTAGAACTATCCAAACTTCCAAACTTGCCAGAAAAAGGTATCAGTTTACTCGGTGCAGAAGGGCGTATGGCAAGTTGGGTGCGTGAAAAGGTTTCCCCATTGCCCACTGTAGAAATCAAAGGGAAAAATATCGTATTGGTGTTATTAAGTCATGCCAAATTTCAAAAAGGTTGGCTGCCGGATGGTTTTCAAAAAATTGAAAATGGCACGTTTGAAGGTGAAATTGCTGGCGTGAAATTACGTTTGATTTCCGCCGTGATTGGCAAACCAGTGCGTGAAGGCGGTTGGGATTTAGTCAAAAAAATGCCTCGCGCAATGGATAGTTTTGTTCCTGCTGGTAGTTGTTATTTTTGTGAAGTAGATGATGCAGATGTTGCAAATATCAGCCAATTCAACGGAATGCAAATCGGACAAGACAAGGAATATGGTCGCGGTGAAATCATCGTTGGCAATTGGTAATTAGTAAATAAATAACTTTGAAGAGAAAACAGAATGAAACACGCATTATTAGGACTTATTGCAGAAACTTCGATTCACGCGGGCGCAAATAAAGCGGTGGGAGTGATTGATTTACCCATTATGCGCGAAGCCCATTCCGATTGGCCTTGCATTTTTGGCTCTGCCGTAAAGGGCGCATTGCGTGCCAAAGCCGAACAAGAAAATCACGCATGGATTGCCGACGTTTTTGGCCCTTCTGATACCACACACGCAGGCGCTGTGGCAGTGGGTGATGCCCGTTTGCTGCTCATGCCCGTCCGTAGTTTAAGTACGCATTTCAAATGGGTAACTTGCCCTGCTTTAATTCAACGTGCTATTCAAGATGCAAAACGCTTAAATATGGAAGGTGTGGATGTCGATTTTCCAAAATTAGAAAATGAACAAGCCTTAACTTTTAATATGAAAGATAATTTATTTTTGGAGGAATTTTATTTCAAGGCAGAAAAATATGATTTAGATAAACTAATTCAATGGCTTGGACAATTTGTAGGTGGTGATTTTGAAGAACGCCTTAAAAATCAATTGGTCATTGTGTCCGATGATGTATTTTCCAGTATCGCCAGATATTCCACTCCAGTAACACCCCATATTGCGATTGATAACACCAATAAAACCGTTAAAGATGGGCATTTGTGGTACGAAGAAACACTTTCACCTGAAACGGTTTTATACGTTACGCTGGCGGCACATCCCAGTCGCAAAGATAACACCCAATTTTCTGCCGAGCAAATTTTGGCTGCTGTGTTAAGTCTGTTTCCAGATAATAAACCTTATCTTCAATTGGGTGGTAATGAAACGGTCGGTATGGGTTGGTGTCGTGTTAAACAAGTTGAAAAAGTAGGAGTGTAAATCATGCAAACCTTACAACAATTACGTGCTAAACACGCGCTTAGTGCCATACAAAAACTGGCAAAAGAGTATGAAAAAGATAGTGAAAAACTTAAAAAACTCAAAGCCCGCGCCAGTGAATTACCTTTCATGATTCATGCTAATGGATTAGGGCAAGCATTAGCATTTTTCAAAAGTAAAGAAGGTAAAGAAGACAAAAAAGATAAAGACGGTTACGGCAAGTTGTTTGAAATTTTGCAAAATTGGCTTACTGAAAAAGGTCGCCCATTTGCAGAGCAAAAAGATAAAGATTTAATGGCTGCCGTAATAGAAACCGATTTTCAAACCTACCGCATTGCCCAAGCCGAAGCCATTCAATATATGGATTGGGTAAAGAAATTCGCTAGTGCTTATTTGTAAAAAGGATAATTTATGAAAACTCCTAATTACCCTCTGTACAAAGATGCTAGGGATAAAGCACCGCACGAATATCCCCCATCTGGGAATACTGGGCTGTGGTTTACACGGTTTTTTAATCAATATGATGAATATAAAGATGATGAAGGAAAATCAAAGTCACAAAAATTAGAATGGCTTCAAGATATAGCAAAAAATGCTATTGGCGATGGTAAAAAAATTAAAGATTTGAATGATCGCCAACGCGAACTCTGCAAATCCTTGGGTGGTACTTTTATTGAAGTAGAAACGCAAAGCAACTTTGTCACGGGTATGGGTTTAAGCCACCCCGTTGAAAACGGTTTTACTTTTCATCCTACCTTGGGCGTACCGTATCTACCAGCATCCAGCGTAAAGGGTTTACTGCGTGGCTGGGTAGAAGCGTGGATGGATAACGATGAGAATGATTCCACAGAATATGAAAGATGGTTCGGCACAACAGAATGCAGCGGTGAATTGATTTTCTTTGATGCGCTTCCCACAAAGCCCGTTCATTTAGGCTGCGAAATCATGACCCCACACATGGGTAAATGGTATGAAAAAGGTGATGAAAATAACCCACCTGCCGATTGGTACAGCCCTGTGCCTGTGCCGTTTTTAGTGGTTCAACCCAAAACAAAATTCCACTTCATGATTGCGCCTCGGCTAACGGGGGGTGATGTCACCAAAGCTATGGAGGAATTGAAGAACGCATTGGAATGGATAGGGGCGGGGGCTAAAACTGCATCAGGATATGGGCGGATGCTGGATACAACTCCACCACCACCTCCACCAGCCCAAACGGAATCATGGGGAACTGCCAAAATTCTATTGAACCCGGGTACTGGAGATATTACCGCGAGTTTTGACGGTAAAACTACCATTCCTCTTAAAGGCAATGATGCCAATAATTTTCGGTCTGCATTGGGTGAAGATCGTTCCAATAGTTTGAAGAAAAAGAAGGAATTAAAAAATATCTCTGTATTGGTTGAAAAATTGGGGAATAGTTGGAAATTGGTGAAAACTCTTTCCTAAATACCCAGTAATTTTTGGCAACCTTGCCATTATTTTTTTCTGCTATTTTCCACCTACCATAGCGGCATGACTACTTACTTTGTATCCCGACACACCGGAGCCGTGCAATGGGCGCGGCGAAAAAATCTTTTTGTTAATCAACTGGTTAGCCATCTTGATACACGAATTATTCAAGCAGGCGATACCGTTATTGGCAGTTTGCCCGTCAATCTTGCCGCACAGGTTTGTGCCATTGGCGCACGCTATTTTCATTTAACCTTGGAAATATCCCCCGAATTACGCGGGGTTGAATTAAGCGCCGATCAGTTAGAACATCTAGGGGCGCGTTTACAACAATTTGAAATTAAGGAAATAAAATGAATAATCAAACAACACTAATTAGCTTTTTGGGAAAAAGTATAGCTGATAAAAAAACAGGCTACCGTAAAGCGACCTATAAATTCGATGATGGATTTTCTCGGACAGTTCCTTTTTTTGGATTAGCACTTACCGAATATTTACAACCAGACCGCCTCATTTTGGTCGGAACTGCTGGCAGTATGTGGGATGTCTTTTTTGATGCAGAAGGTGCGCAAGAAGAAACCATCCATTTGATGGAAGCCGTTGAAAAAAATAATGTTACACAAGATTTATTAGAAAGTTATTCAAAACAATTAGAATTAAAACTTGGTATTCCAGTTCAATGTGTTCTAATTCCATTTGCACGCGATGTCAAAGAGCAAATAGAAGTATTAACATTATTAGGGGATAAAGTTCAATCAGGGGAAAAATTATGTTTGGATGTAACGCATAGTTTTCGCCATTTACCTATGCTGGCATTGGTGGCTTCACGTTATTTATCCCATGTTAAAAAAGTCCATGTTTCTGAATTGTATTACGGCGCGTTAGAAATGACCGATAATAATGAAACACCTGTCTTAAAACTTTCTGGAATGTTGGATATGCTAGATTGGGTTGAAGGACTTGCAACCTATGAAAAAGATGGTGATTATGGTGTTTTTGCTCCACTTTTAATTAAAGATGGAATGGATAGCAATCGTGCTGATTTATTGAAAAAAGCAGCATTCTTTGAACGAACGAGTAATCCTGTGAAGGCACGCGAAACACTAAACAGTGTTTTTTCCTCTATCGAGAATCATCGTGGTGGATTAAGTGATTTATTTCGTCAAGAATTGATAAGCAGAATTAACTGGTTTCGTAAACCCAATCGTGCTGAATGGGAGTCTGCTCTTTCGCAATCTCATTTAGAACGCGATGATTTTTTGCGTGCAAGTATTTATTTGTATGAATCTATCACAACCCGAGAGGTTATGAAAAAAAATGGCGATCCAAATAATTTTGAACAACGAAATGTAGCTTTTAACGAATTCAAAAGTGGTAATAATAATGCGAATAAACTAAGTTCATTACGCAATGCTTTGGCTCATGGCTCACGCCCTCGTGATGACCGCGAGGATCGTGATTTACGTGATCGCCAACAACTGGCAAATACATTGCGTCGTTTGGCAGATGATTTATTGGCAAACATATAATATATGTTTCCCTCTACAAGTATCCCCGTAGCCCGTTATCGTTTTACTGCGCGGATGCGTGTGCCGTTGGAATTACCGCACTATGCGGGTTCATTATTACGGGGACAATTTGGTTCGGCATTGCGTCATATTGCGTGTATGACGCGCCAGCCAACATGTGCGGGTTGTCCGTTGCAATCGACCTGCCCGTATAGCCAGATTTTTGAAGCGCCCGCTCCGCCCAAAGGTAGCCATGCGCTGCAAAATTTTAGCGATATTCCCAATCCTTACATCATGGAACCGCCTCCGCCCAGTGCGCGGGCGTTGCAAGCGGGGGAGGATTTTGTGTTTCACATCGTGCTAATCGGTCATGCGCGGGAACAATTAGCGTTGGTGATTTTTGCGCTGCAACGCGCCCTTGCTCGCGGTTTGACGCGTGAACGTGCCGATTCTGATTTACAGCAAGTGGATTGTGTGGATGTCAAAGGCAACGCACAAACCATCTGGACGCATGAAAATACTAGCCTTCAAAAACACCAAAATACTATTGAATTGATAGCTGGAGATGCACACTACACGGGCGATAGCGGCGTATTTTGCTTAAAAATCCACACACCTTTGCGTCTGCAAAATCAAGGTCGCCCGCTGCGGGTGGAAGAACTTACGCCGCGTGTTCTGGTATCCAATTTGGCGCGTCGCACCGCTTTGTTAATGGAATTTCATACTGAGCAAAAAGATTGGGGCGAAAGCGCAAAGCACATCATTCAACTAAGCCAACGCCTTCACGATACGCGCCAACTGCGTTGGTACGATTGGACACGTTATTCCAGCCGCCAGCGGCAAGAAATGAAACTCGGTGGGGTATTGGGAAATTGGATTTTGCACGGCGATGAAAATACCTTGTCGCAAATCTACCCGTGGCTGTGGCTGGGGCAATGGCTGCATATCGGGAAAAATGCCACTATGGGAATGGGTGGTTACACCCTAAGTTAAAGTTATTTTCGTGTATTTTTTGTGTTTTTATTTTTTGGTTTTATTTTTTAATAAGGAGTTATTATGACGTTTACAGAATCCATTTCCACTTGTTTCGGCAAGTATGCTGATTTTAATGGTCGGGCTAGCCGCTCTGAATACTGGTGGTTTTACTTATTCTTTATTTTAACGAATGTGGCTGGTAGCCTTATCAGTGAAACATTGGGTGCTTTGGTCATTCTTGGGCTTCTATTACCTACTCTTGCTGTTTGTGCTCGCCGCTTGCATGATACCAATCGCAGTGGTTGGATGCAATTATTATTTTTAATCCCGTTGGTGAATTTTTACGTTCTTTACCTTTTGATTAAAGAAGGTGAAGATGAGGGAAATCGGTTTTAATAAAAAAACGCTTGGCACAATGATGTGACCAAGCGTTTTTATTATCGTGATGGGGGTAAAAAAATAATCGGTGGAAATTGGGGGAAAGTGGGGATACGTTTGGGGTTAGGTAAAAACATAGTAGTGTCCTTTTAGTCAATGTAATCGATAGTGCTTGGGTTGGTTATTTTGAAAAAGCGGTTGTTGTTGCAAATGAGGGTGTTTTGGTAAAGAATATCGCGTGGAAGGGTTGAAAGAGTTGAAATCATGGGGTGTTCCTTTATTTGAATATTTTAGGGATGTTGATGATGATGTCGAAAAATCCGTTCATAATGGTTCCTTTGGGTTGAGTTGGTAAATAATTTAGTCGTTATTGGTGAGTTCGTCGATAATGGCGCAGATGATTTTACAGAACATAATTTTTCCTTTGGGTTGAGTTGATTCGGGGTTAGTCTTTGGTTAATCTTTGGTGATGGTGTCGATAATGGTGGTGATAGTGGCAATGGTGTTGAGGGCTGTGAGAATTTGACCAAACATGATTTTTTCCTTTTAAGTAAACAATGTGTTGTTGCGATGGGTTGAATTATTACGGTAATTTCTTATAAAAAACCACTGGCAACCTTGCCATGACCCCATACCCCCATACCCCCATAACCCCACCCATGACACAACGCACTCCTTACCTTGCTTGTTACGATGTAAATGACGCACATCGTTTAGCGGCTGCCCTCAAAATCACGCGCCCTTATGCTTTGGGTGGACAAAAATCGGCACACGAATTGTTTTTAACACCGGCTGAACGCAATACGCTCATCCAATCCATGCGTCAATTATTAGAGCCTCGGGATGACCGCTTTGCCCTGTTACGGCTTGACCCCCGCAACAAAACGTTTGTGTTGGGACAAGCGTCACGAAAAGAATCAACCACAACGGTAGCGAACCCCGATTTTTTGTATATCGGATAAAAATTATGGGACTTTTATTGCTTGACCGTGCCAACCTCGAAGTCAAAGCCGAAGGAGAAACGCTTGCCCTTTACGAAGCGGGTGAACGCAGAGGAACCATTCCGATTGCCTTCATTGACCGTTGCGTGATTCATGGTTCTCAAACACGGCTGGATACGGGTGTACTCATGAAATTAGCCGAGGCTGGCGTTAGCACCGTGCTGATGAGTACCCGCCAAACCCGCCGTGTTGCCATCGTTTTAGGGGTGCAGCACAACGATGCGTCGGTGCGTTTAGCGCAGGCATTGCGCGTGGTGGATGAAGCATGGTGCTTCACTTGGGCGCGAGAAGTGGTACGTGCCAAACTCGCACGGCAGCAAAAAGTGCTGCAAACCTTGCAACAACATCGTTTAGACGCACGCAAACCGTTGAGCGATGCCTTGAAAACGGTGAAGCGAATTCATAAAACCCTCGAAAATACCCCCAAAATCCCGACATTGGACAAACTTCGGGGCAAAGAAGGGGCTGCGGCGAATGCTTATTTTTCGGGTTTAGCCTCTGTAATGCCGCCGATATTGGGATTCAACGGACGGAATCGCCGCCCGCCGCG
>JBDKGR010000131.1:0-7435 GCA_039798085.1 Pseudomonadota bacterium | reverse complement strand
GGCTTGTCCTGCAACGCCTCGGGCAACAAGGGCGAACCCAGCCCCCCTTGGAGCGTCATTCCGTGGCAAGAACCGCAATCTTGTCGCACCAGCGTCACCAATTCCGTTTGGCGATGGGTGCTTAATGGGTCGATGCCCAATGGCTCTGCATGGGCTGCATGAATTGCCACGGAAGCAATAACAATAACAACCGCACACAGGACGCGGAGGGCAGCCATTTAATGTGAAGTCCCTTCAGAGCGGGTAATTTTGTTGCCAATGTTGTACTTGCCGATGGGTTTGCTCATGGGCAGGCGCTTCACTTCTTTGAACGTTTTTGCGTCGTACACAATGAGCGCACCTTGCATCTCTCCAAGGCTTGCCAGTGCGTAGCGCCCATCCTTGGTAAATTCGATGTGCGACAAAATATGTCCTACCTCCCGCACCTGTGCAACGACTTGGAGCGTGGCTTTCTCAATCACCGTCAAGGTATCGCGCCCTGTGGGGCTCATCATCGAATCAACCCACGCATACGCCGATTGTTCGTGGCTGCGCATAAAAAAGCCCGCGCCAGCAGTGGGAATCGTTTGAACGACTTGCCACGTTTTCATATCCACCACCGTGACCTCGCCGTTTTTGAGATTGGGCGATGCCAGCACCACGGTATCTTTCCACGGAAACGTGATGCCTGATCCCAAATGCGGCATTCCTGAAAGCGGAAAGCTGGCGATGCGTTGGTGGGCATTCAAATTTACCACCTGCGCTTGAGAGCTGCCATCGGCTTTGGGGCGCGTTGTGCCTATGGCGTTGCGGTAATTTTGATCGAAGAAGAAATCGTCAAGCGGCTCGTCCAGCAGCGTGCGCCGAACGCCTAAAAATCCGGTTTTTCCCAGCGCTTCGACCATTTTGTAATCGTGTACAAAACCATCGTAAATCGGTGGCGCTTTCACATCGTAGGAGATTTCCCATAACTCGGGCATATCTTTCAGCGCGACGATAAAGCTATTGCGCGGCGCAGCATCGTACACCGCAGAAACGCGAGAGCTTTTTTTACCATCCAAGGACGTGACAGGATAGGTTTTGACCAGCTCCAAATTGGAATCGAACAACACCAAATTGTGGGGCAAATAATTCGCCGCCATGACCCATTTACCATCCCCCGATACCGCCACATTGCGCATATTGATGCCAGCACGGACTTCGGCAACCACGGTTAAATTCCAGAGGTCGTATTTGGTAATCCACCCATCGCGCGAGCCAAAATACACATAGCGTCCATCGGGCGTGAATTTCGGGCCACCATGCAGCGCGAAACGCGAGGGAAACCGATGGATGGATTCAAAACGATCCCCATCCACCAAGGAAACATGGTGATCGCCCCCCTCCACCACCACAAACAAATTCAAAGGGTCTGCCGCCCATTGCGGCTTGGCGGGTAAATCGGCAGCACCTGCTGTTTTGATACGAGAAGCGCGAATATCCGATTCAACCCAAGTCGGCGCTACGGGGCTGGGGGTATAAATCCATTGAACCAGTTGGGCGATTGCTTCGGGTGGAAGCAATTTTCCAAATGGTGGCATTTGGGTCGCCACCCGCCCGTGGGTGATAACGGCGGTGGCATCGGGTTTGCGCAACCGCTCCAAACTTTCAGGCAACAAGGCGGGCCCCATGCCTCCCAAACGCTTCTCACCGTGGCACGAAGCGCAATGTTGGAGGTACAGAGCCGATTCTGTAGGGTCGGGCGTTACCGCACCGACACCCAGAACCCATGTGCCCCAAAGAAAACCTACACACCAGCGCAGGAAAATTCTAATACACATCGTGTTGCGTATTGTTCACGTTGAACTTGCCCGTGGGGGTGATCAAACGGGGGTCTTTGATAACGGCTTTGAGCTTGCGGGTTTTGTCGTCCACAATCACCAAAGCGGAAGTTTTGTCCTTCGCACTCCAGACCGAGAACCACACTTCATCGCCTGCTTTGTTGTATTCGGGCTGAACAATGCGGCGTGCGCCGTCGTCTTTGATGCCTGACCATTCGCCAATCGGCAACACTTCATAACCCTTGCTGAGGTTGTTGATGTCGTACACCGCGATGGATTGCGACAGTTTAGGATCGGGATTCAGCGGCGTATCTATCCACAAATTATGCGATTTGGGATGGGTTTTGATGAACAACGAACCCCCGCCTTGACCTTTCAATGTCTCCACCACACGCCATGCTTGGGCTTTGTGTTGGATGGGATCGGTTCCAATCAGGCTGATGGTTTCATCACCCAAATGGCTGGTAGCCCATACGGGGCCGAACTTGGGATGGATAAAGTTCGCACCACGACCGGGGTGAGGAACTTTGCCCACATCAATCAACGCGGTTAATTTATTCTCCTTCGTATCCACCACCGCGATTTTGTTGGATGCGTTGGCAGCGGTTAGGAAATAACGTCCGGTGGAATCCATACCCCCATCGTGCAGAAACTGTGCCGCATCAATGGTGGTCATCTTCAAATTCTTCATGTCCTTGTAATTGACAATCAAAATTTTGCCGGTTTCCTTGGCATTGATGATGAATTCGGGGTTGTAATGCGATGCCACAATCGCCGCTACACGCGGTTCGGGATGGTATTCCTGCGTCCCCACGGTTATGCCACGGGTGGATTCGATGCGCAGCGGCTTCAGGGTGTCGCCTTCCATCATCACAAATTGGGGCGGCCAGTAGCTGCCTGCAATCGCCAATTTATCTTCGTAGCCTTTGAATTTAGACGTTTCCACCGAACGCGCTTCCAAACCTACTTTAATCTCTGCCACGCTAGCGGGTTCTTTCATCCAAAGGTCAATCAAATTGATCCGTGCATCCCGACCAATCACGTACAAATAACGACCCGACGAAGACATCCGCGAAATATGTACCGCATAACCGGTTTTGATGATTTTGACGATTTCTTTCGATTTACCATCAATCAAGGCAATCTCACCTGCATCCCGCAACGTGACAGAGAACAGATTGCCCAAATCCAGATTATTCATCTTCTTGGTAGGACGCTGTTCTGGTGGAACGGTAATCTTGAGAGATTCCATCATCTCTTTCATGCCCCACTCGGGGGGTGTTGGTGGCTCGTGCTGAATGTAGCGTGCCATCATGTCCACTTGCTCATCGTTCAACTCGCCCGAAGTGCCCCAGTTCGGCATACCCCCGGGTGAACCGTATTTAATGAATACCTTGAGGTAATCGGTTCCACTGGCAATCGTTTTATCCGTGGTCAATGGTTTACCGGTTGCGCCTTTGCGCAGCACACCGTGGCAACCCGCGCAGCGTTCAAAGTAAATTTTGCGGGCGGCATCAAATTCTGCCGTGGTCATAGGGGGTGCTTTAGGATTCAAACTTTGCACCATCGGCACATCACCCACAGGAGATTTATCCCCTACCTGATACGCCTTTTCGGTGGCAGCCAAGGGCTTATCTTGTGCGTAGGAACCAAAAGCCAAGGCGACCAGCATAGCGGCTGCGGTGGCTCTGACTGAGAGCAAGTTCTTCATGATTTTCATGATTGTCATTCCATATTGTTTTGCAAACCCACCAACGAGCGTTTGCATTGATCCACTTCGAGCAAAGGGATTTTGCGTAACTATGGAATTTCAATCCTTAATCCAGTGTAAGGACTAAGCACATTCTGGACATCATGGACATCATGGACATCATGGACATCATGGACATCAACCGAATTAACCGCTGCGTCCGCCTTTGTAGCGATTGTTTCCACCGGCATCGGCAAAGCGTGCCATTGCAGCACCGGCGTGGGCGTGGGTGATGGCAAGCCCTAGCGCATCGGCGGCATCCGATCCGGGAAGCCCGGGGAGTTTCAGCAGGCGCTGCACCATCGATTGGATTTGGGTTTTATCCGCCCGCCCATAGCCCGCTACGGCTTGCTTCATTTGCAAGGCGGTGTATTCGGCAACGGGCAAATCCCTCGACACCAAAGCGGTAATACACGCCCCGCGTGCCTGCCCTAGCAACAAAGTCGATTGGGGATTGACGTTCACAAACACAATCTCCACACACGCGCAATCCGGTGCGTAGCGGGTGACGACTTCCCCAATCCCATCAAACAAGACTTTCAAGCGCAGCGGCAATGCGGTGGCACTCAGATGCTGGGTGGAGATGGTTCCGCTGGCGACGTATTGCAGTTGACTCCCCTGCACATCCAGCACGCCAAAGCCGGTGGTGCGCAAACCGGGATCAATGCCCAAAATGCGCATCAAGGAGCAGCCATCGGAATATGCGCCATACCCAAGCGGTTTTGGATGCTGGCGGCGCGTGTTGCCAAATAAGGGGATTTATGAAACCGTTTCTGGTAAGCACGGGGGCCGGGCAACATCACGGCTAAACGGGCAGCCTCGGCGGCATTGAGGTGGGCGGCGGATTTTCCAAAGTAGTAACGGGCAGCGGCTTCTGCGCCAAAAATACCTTCGCCCCATTCCACATTGTTCAAGTAAATTTCCAAAATGCGGCGTTTGGAAAGCATTTGTTCTAATACCAAGGTCAGCATCAATTCTTGTCCCTTGCGCCATAAATGGCGTTCACTGGATAGGAACAGGTTTTTCGCCAGTTGCTGGGTGATGGTGGATGCACCCATGATTTTGGGCGGTTTCGTGGAATTTTGTTGTTCGGCACGTTGTTGTGCCCGTTCATTTTTGTTCCATGCTTTTTCGATGGCACGCCATTCCACGCCATTGTGTTGGGTGAAATTTTCATCTTCCGACAAAATAATCGCTTGTTTCAAGCTCACCGCAATTTGCTCATAAGGAACCCATTGTTGCTTCCAAGGTAAGAGCGGTTGGCGATTGAACGGGAGATTTTGCGTGATATTCAGTACCGAAATCCGCCACATTTCGGAACGTTGAAAGCTGGTTGATTCGGGGGCAATGTACCCCATCACGGCAACACGCAATAAGAAAAATGCCTGCAATGCCGCAAAAGCAAGGGCGGCTAGGCTGAGGTAGTGTCGCATCGGATAATTTATTGACGGGGTTCGGCGGCGACGCTGGTCTCTAGCGTTTCATCGCGGGTGAATTTGAAGCGTGATACCACCACCACCTGATCGGCTTGTCGGCGCATGGGGGGTGAAAATGCGTCAAACGGGCCGGCGGATTGGGCAATCGCCATTGCATGGCGGTCAAGCTGGCGGTTGCCGGAGGATTCGGCGATTTCGGTACTCACCACGCGCCCATCGTAGTTCACGGTCACGACCATTGTTAGTTCACCATACAGTTTTTTGCCCCCGAATTGGGGGAAGTTGTCGGTTCCCCGTTTTTCAATCGCATTGCGCAGCGTGGTGTAGTAAATCGCATAGACCGCTTCCTTCACCGCTGGGCTGATGTAACGCTTGCGCGGACGGGCATTGTCTTGTTTGATACGGCGTTCAATTTCGGCCAGCATTTGCAATAGCTGTTGGCGCTTTTCTTCCTCACGCCGAGCTTCGGTCGCTTCTTGCTCATTCGCGGGTTGGGCGGGGCTGGGCGGTCGTAATGCCCCCAGTTGCTGTTTCACCTGCTGGAGCAACAGATGCTGCTGCTCATTCAAGGCTTGCAAAGCATGGCTGGCTTCTTCTTGCGAAAGTTTGCTGAAATCCGGCGCTTCGGGTGAGGGGGGAAGCGGACTCGTGGCGCGTCCTTGGTCGGCATCGCCACCCCCTGCGAGGGAGGATTGCCCAATCGCCTGCGCTTTATCGGGTCGCACATCGCTTTGGGTATTGACCAAAATAACCTCCAACGGCGTGTCTTCAAACACCCGATTAAAGGCTTCGGGATCGACAAAACGCACCGTCAGCAACACCGCATGAAAAGCGATGGATAGGGTCAAGGCAATTTGAAGGGTGCTAAACGACTGGAGGAGTTTCAGGAATTTCGGCAACATCATTCACATCCATTGCAATCGTAATAGAACCAGAATCAATGGTTTCTTCCTCATCTTCGGTATTTGCATCGGTATCAACAACGGGGGCACTATCCAAGCGTTCAAGCACCGTACCGTTGATGTCCAGTGCAATCAAATCCGCCACGCCCAACTGCACCCGCACCCGCGCACCGCGTGGCAGATTTTGCCCGCCCAGAATCGGGAACACCAACGGCAGCGTATCGGCACGCACCAAACCGTCTTTGATGATGCTGGCTTCTAGCTCGGTGATGTTATTTTGGCGAAGGTATTGCAGCGTCCAAAAGCGTTCCATCGCATTTTGGTAGCCGTTGTAGGCGCTGTAGGTTTCGTCGAAACTGGAGATGATCGCGTACAAATTCGTATCTTTGGGTTTGAACGGAGCCGCCAGCCCCGCCATATTTCCGTGCTGAATGCAGGCGATGATTTGCCATTGGTTCACCAAATCGACATAACGGCGCAGCGGCGAACTGCTCCACGCATAGCATTTCACGCCCATGCCCGCGTGCGGCAGCGCTTTCGTTCCCATGCGCACCTTCATACCGGGAGCCATGCTGTATTGGCTGCGGTAAATCGCCGGAACGCCGATTTCTGCCATCCAAGCGCCCCACGTACTATTCGCCAAAATCATCGCCTCGGCAACGATCAAATCCAATGCTGAACCGCGCTCCCTTGTGGTGATTTGTACGGTTTCATCGCCCGTGGGTTCGCTGTAATCGCCGTTCTCAGGTTTCTCATGTACCAGCTTAAAGTTGTAATCGGGGCGATTGAATGTTTCGGGTTTGCCGCGTGCCACTTCGCGCTTGGCTTTCAAATCCTGTGCGAGGCGTAGCAGCAATGCCAAAGGCGCATCCAAGGATTCCATGAGCACCGGATCGAGCTTATCGTGGCGCAAATTGTGGGTAATTCGCACCCGTTCGATTTTGGATTCGTGTTTTTGAATTGCCAATGTCGCCTCATCCAGCGTCACGTACAGCGACACGGCGGGGCAATCGCGCCCTTCTTGCAGCGTGTAGCTTTGCACCAGTGCATCGGGCAGCATGGTGATTTTGTAACCCGGCATATAGACCGTGGAAAGCCGCGTGCGTCCCACTTGGTCGATCGCATCATTGGGGCGAATCGCCAGCCCGGGTGCGGCAATGTGAATGCCAACCGTCACCGTGCCACTGCCCAAGCCTTGCACGGAAAGCGCATCGTCAATCTCAGTGGTGCTGGAATCGTCAATCGAAAAGGCTTGTGCGGTGGATAAGGGCAAATCCGCTGCGTTGATCGCCGAGGCTTGGAGTGCGGGAAACGCCGTGCCTTTGGGAAAGTTTTCCAACAAAAAGCGCTTCCAATGAAACTGGTAAGGCGATGCAATCGCGCCTGCTTTTTGCAGCAACACCAGCGGTGCGGTGTGTGTAGCGCGGGCGGCTTCGACCACGGCTTTGTATTCGGGCGCGTTTTTATCGGGCTTGAACAGGATTTTGTAAAGCTGCTCCCGAATCGGCTCAGGGCATTGACCCGCGCCCAAATCGGTTGCCCATTGCG
>JBDKGR010000130.1:0-7510 GCA_039798085.1 Pseudomonadota bacterium | reverse complement strand
ATGGAATACTATGAAACATCATTGGATGGAAATAAAAGAAAGAACCTCTCAAGTTTTGTTGAAAGAAATTACCCATATTCTTGAAAACTTTGGCTTCCAATTTCGTTTCCATTTCTATGGTAAATAACTTATTGTGCTTGACTTAGCAATATTAATGTAAAACTAAACATATTTATATTTTACCACTACCGAAACGTACTACCAAAACCATTACTTCAAAAACGGCGCAATCACTTTCATTTGCGGTTTGTCGGTAGTGCCATTGGTGGGTTCGATGGAGAACATATAGCCACCCCACCACGGGCCGGCTGCCCACCATGTCCAACCTTGCCATACGTCCGCATTGGTTTGTAGGTAGGTGAGCATATCGGTCATGGCTTGGTTGCAAGTGGCGTTATCGCCCGATGCCAATTCCCCCAAGAAGGCGCGGTAGCCGTTGGTACGCAGCCAACCGGTGAAATCTTGCAGCCGTTCCCGCCCAATCGTGGTGCTCACGCAGTTTGCATCCGTGCCGGAGCTATTGCCGTCCAAATACTGATGCACTTCTATCACCATATTGCGGCTGGGGTCGTTCAAACCTTTCATCACGGTGGCGTTGGGCGTGCCGTACCAGTTTTGCGACCAGCTATGTGCGCCAGTCCACGCATTGCCCGGAACGGTAATGGTGTTGCTCGCCCCTGTTGCCCGAATCGCGGCGATGGCGGCATTGGCAGCCGAAAGCCATTGTTCCGTGGGCATATTGTTGGGTTCGTTCATCAGCCCGAACACCACTTTGCTATTGTCTTTGAACTGGGTAGCGAGGCGCGACCAAAAATTCGCAAAAGCGCTATTCGGCACTTCCGATGAGCCGATAATTTTCCCGTGCCAGCGGGCATAGTTGTGCGGGTCGATGATGACCGTCATGCCCTGTGCGGTAACGCCGTTCACGAAGGTGGTGAGCCGCCCTAGTTCCGTCGCGTTGAAGGCTTGCATCAAAGTGGGTTGCAGGCGTTCCCAGCGGAAGGGCAGGCGAATGGTATTCATGCCCTTGTTGCGGAAGTAGGTCGCGCTGCTGACTTCAGGATAAATGTAATGCGTGCCATAGGTTCCGGGGAGAGTGCCTTCGCCAAAATCTGCTCCTGCCAGATTCACGCCACGCCATTGGGTTGATGTGGAGGGAGGAGCGGCAGCGGGTGGTGCGGTGGGCGTAGCGGGGGGCTTGGCACTGACGATGCTGAGGCGGTTGTCGTTATCCAGATGCAAAACCAAATTGGTCCATATTTCACTGCCAATGGTGAGCGTACCGACCCGTAGCAAACGGTCAGCGGGCGTGAAAACAGCCTGTGCCGATACGCTCTGCGCTGCCAAAGCAATACCAATAGCCGTGAAGGCAGTGGTGAATAATTTTTTCATCGTATTCATCTTATTCATCGTCATCGTATTCATGATTGCAGAGGCTTCCAACTTTTACGCAAAAATGCAAACACCGTTATCGCCACGACTCCGGCTAACGCATATTGGAGCGGATGATTTTCATCAAAATCGAGTGTATCGCTTACCAGTATTACCGTCGTAGCTACTAAAATAGTAGCAATAAGGCGCTGACTCCATGCCCGTGGTTCCAAATGGTGAGGGGGAATCCGAACCAGCAATTTTTGTCCCAGCAAACCCGCTAGCAAGCCCAACACAGCACCCGCTATGACATCTCCGGGCCAATGCGCTCCTACGGCGATACGAGAAAGTCCCACCAACGCTGCCAGACCAAACAGCCATACATGGCGTTTGCGGGTGGCGACGGGCAGCGCAAAATAAATTCCTGAAGCCACCGCAAACGCGGTTGTGGTGTGACCAGAGGGCATGGAAACGTTGTGCAATGCCTCGCCCACAATCTGAAATTGCGTGTTGTCGATCACCGCAGCGGGGCGCGGACTTTCAATCTGGCTTTTGCCGATGCGTGCAAAGGCGATGGCAAAGGGCGCAGCACACAACCACGCCATCATCAAACGGGGAGCACGTACCAGCAAGGGTGCGGTCACTGCGAATACGCCCCATGTATTGCCGAGCAAAGAAAACCCCGTCCACATAACGGCGGGAAACATCTGGCAGAACGTGTTGATGGCGATAAAAAGCGCTGCATCGTTAGGGGCTATAGTCATAGCAGGCGTAAAAATAGAATTCAGAAATTGGCTTATCGAAGCGGGTGATGGTTTCCGTGTCCAATAATTCGCAATCAGAAAAAGGAATAGCATCCCCAGCATCCCCTGCATCCGCTTGTGCGAGTTGTGACCATTGCACCAAAAGCACATTGCTACCCACCGGAAGTGACCCCGACCAAAGGCTAAATTGATTAACACCTTCTGCCAAAACGTGAACGGGTAGCGGACGAGCGTACCAATCCATCCGGCTAGCCAATGTCCAATTTTGAACGGCAATGCGGGGCAAATAGTGCTGGGCAGCGAGGATACGGGCACGTTTTCCCGCTTTATCCCATCCATACACATCGGCAAAAGGGTTGGAGGGGGTCGTGGCATTGCCTTCGCCGTAGGTATTGGTCATAAGCGGCTGTCCGCCCGTGAACAGAAGGGTAATCAAGGTCAAGGTGAACCCCACTTGCAACGTAGCAAAGGTTGCAATTAAGTGGGTGTGTCCTTGTTGAATGGAACGTGCTAGACCAATTCCGGCAAAGGGGATGAGTGCCGTCCATGCCGGAGCCGTCCAATGCGGCAAACTGCTTCCTCCACCGGATAGGTACGTCAAAATACCAAAAGGAATGGCAAAGAACGCCGATAGCATCCATTCGCCCTTTGACAAAATCGACAACCCCTTGAATCCCCAAAAGAATAACACCCCGTAAACCACGCATTGAATCAACAAAAAGCGCAACAGATGCGGTATTTCCCAACCACCACCTGCACCGTGCGCGACTTGGTAGCGGAAAGAAACCCAATCGTGCTGGGCATTCCAATACAGCACCGGAGTCACCAACAACAAAGCCAACGCCAACGCCAGCCACAGTCCACTTTGGCGCAATAGCCGCCAACCGTGCGCATAGAACAAACACAACGCAACGGCTAGGGCGGTAAAAATGGCGGTGTATTTGCTCAAACCCGCCAAACCTAAAAGGATGCCAAGCGCAATCCAAGGCCCTTTTTGACCTAGCGATAGGGGCTGGTGCATCAAGGCAAAGGTTATCACCATCACCAAGAGGGTGAAGAACATCAATAAGGTATCGGGTAATAAACCAATCCCCAAGATATGGCACAGCGGAGCCAATGCCAACACCACAATCGCCCAAAATCCGGCAGAACCGGATGGCAGGGTGCGTGGTGCGAGCTGATCTGCCACCGTATGCGCGAGCAATGCCGTGCCCAGCCAAATCAATTCCGGCAACAAGCGCAATACCCATACCGGTGCTTGGAGTGCCACCCAAGGCGCTTGCAACCAACCCACCAAGGGCGGATGGTCAAAATAACTCCAATCAAGGCGAGCCGCATAAAGAACGTAATGCGCCTCATCCACCGACAACCCCAAACTTGCACCCAAGACCCCATGCAAGACCAGCATTCCACCCAAGAGCCATTGCGAGCGTCGGGACAGATTAAATAAGAGGAAAATAGCGTGCAAGGAAAAACCACCCAAAATCTACAAAATTTCACAAAACTGCCATGAGCTATTATGCCAATTCCAACACCCTCGACATCCTCCGCTCCCTTGATTGACCCGCGCTTTTGTCCTTTATGCGGGCAAGCCAATCAATGTGCCAATGAAATAGAGCGTGATACGGGTATCCCTCAGCCTCCTTGCTGGTGTGTTACGGCAACATTCGACCCTGAAATTTTGGCACGCATTCCCCTAGAAGCCCAACGCAAAGCCTGTATTTGTGCCCGTTGCGCCGCAAAACAATGTGTGGACTCCGTGGAATCCGTGGAATCTGTGGAATGAATACGTGGTGGCTGAAAATACTGGGTAATAGCGGCTGGTTATTTTTTGATCGCCTTTTTCGCCAAGGCGGTGCTATTTTGATTGGCATTGCCATCGCCCGCCATTTAGGCCCGCAATCCTTTGGTGAATTGAGTTTTGCGATAGCGTTTACCGTATTTTTCTCGGCGTTTGCCAAACTGGGATTGGATACGATTGTGGTGCGAGAAATCGTATTGCACCCTGAAAAAAGCAGCGATATTCTGAGTGCCGCCTTCGCACTGAAACTTGCAGGGGGCGGGCTTGCATTCGTATTAGCCATTGCCACCATCCACGGGATGCGCCCATCGGATACCGATGCCCAATGGTTTATTGCGATTATGGCGGCGGGTATTATTTTTCAAGCATTTGATACGGCAGATTTGTGGTTTCAATCGCAAGTTCAAGCCCAATTAACCGCAATAGCCCGAGGCGGGGCATTTGTGGTGCTTGCTACCCTCAATATCAGCCTGATTCTTGCCCAAGCGCCCGTTATGGCGTTTGTAGCGACCACTGCCGCAGAAGCGGTTTTATGCGCTATCGGTTTTTGGATAGTTTTTCAACGCAGCACACGCCAACGCCGCACGCATGACCCCTTAACGCTGCGTATTAAAATAAGCACGATGATGGCATTGCTACGAGAAAGTCGGTATTTAATTTTTTCTGGGATTGCGGTTGCACTCTATTTGCGTTTGGATCAGGTGCTGCTTGCTGAAATAGAAGGGAATCAATCGGTGGGTTTGTATTCTGCCGCTATCCGTTTATCAGAAATGTGGTATGTGATTCCCACCGTGGTGGTGGCATCGGCAACGCCTTATCTTACGGCACTGCACGCTGAATCACCTACTTTGTATTACCAAAAATTACAACAATTACTCCAAATACTGGCAGGGATCGCATACCTTATCGCTATCCCAATGGTGTTATTATCCAATCCGTTGGTTCAATTACTCTATGGGGCGGTGTATTCCGAGGCTGGTCTTATTCTTGCTATTCATATTTGGACGGTATTATTTGTTTTTCAAGGGGTTGGCATCAGTGCGGTGATGGTGATTGAAAAAAGAACATCGTTATTATTTATCCAAACCCTAGTAGGGGTATTGTGCAGTGTGGCGCTCAATAGCGTATTGATTCCGATGTATGGTGTGCTGGGTGCGGCGATAGCGATTGTGGTCGCACAAGGAATGGCTAATTATGGCATTCTTCCTTTTTGGAAGGAAACCAGAAAATTGTTTATGATAGAAACCCGTGCTTTATTATTTTTAAGGGGAAAACAATGAAAAAAACAATGAAAGAAATACGATGAGAGAAACACAAAAAATTCTGGTAACTGGGGGGGCGGGTTTTCTGGGTTCTCATTTATGTGATAAATTGGTAGCACGCGGTGATGATGTATTATGTGTAGATAACTTTTTTACGGGCAGTAAAAAGAATGTAGAGCATTTATTGTATCAACCTCGTTTTGAATTGATGCGGCACGATGTTACTTTTCCTTTGTATGTAGAAGTCAATCAGATTTTTAATTTGGCGTGCCCTGCTAGTCCTATTCATTATCAGCACGATCCGGTACAAACCACCAAAACCAGTGTCCACGGTGCGATCAATATGCTGGGTTTGGCAAAACGTGTGAAGGCGCGTATTTTTCAAGCCTCTACCAGTGAAGTGTATGGCGATCCGGCGATTCACCCTCAAACTGAGAATTATTGGGGCAATGTAAATCCCATTGGTATTCGCAGTTGTTACGATGAAGGCAAACGCTGTGCTGAAACCTTGTTTTTTGATTATTACCGCCAGCATCAATTAGCAATTAAAGTAGCACGAATTTTTAATACCTATGGTCCACGTATGCACCCCCATGATGGGCGTGTTGTGAGTAATTTTATTGTGCAGGCTTTGAAAGGTCTGGATATTACAATTTACGGTAGTGGGCAGCAAACCCGTAGTTTTTGTTATGTGGATGATTTAATTGAAGCCTTCTTGCGTTTGATGGATTCATCGCCAGAAATTACCGGCCCTATCAATTTAGGCAACCCTTGTGAATTTACCATGTTGGAGTTGGCAGAACAAGTGATTCGTTTAACGGGTTCTCGCTCATCTTTGGTATTTGAACCCTTGCCCCAAGACGACCCACAGCAACGCCAACCCGATATTACTTTGGCACGCAAAATCCTACAATGGGAACCCAAAGTATCATTAGAAGATGGTTTGAAAGAAACCATTGCGTATTTCCGAAAAATAATTTAAACAAATTAAATTATTTAAATAATTTAAATAAATTAAAGATTTATGTCGCATTGGAATTTAACAACACCGGTTGCATTGATTATTTTTAATCGACCGGAGACGACGAAACGGGTTTTTGCCGAAGTTGCCAAAGCAAAGCCCCCTATTTTATTGGTGGTAGCGGATGGAGCACGCAATCAGCGTATAGGGGAAGCGGAAAAATGTGCCACCACCCGCGCTATAGTGGATCAAGTTGATTGGGATTGCAAGGTCTTAACGAATTATTCAGATACCAATCTGGGTTGCAAGAATCGCGTTGCCAGTGGTTTAGATTGGATTTTTGAACAAGTCCCCGAAGCCATTATCTTGGAAGATGATTGTTTGCCAGAGCCTTCATTTTTTCGATTTTGCGAAGAAATGTTAGAACGTTATCGGGATGATGAACGTATTGCCATGATTTCAGGGGACAATTTTCAATTTGGAAGAACACGCGGTGATGCCAGTTACTATTTTTCCCGCTACAACCATATTTGGGGATGGGCATCATGGCGGCGGGCTTGGAAAGGGTACGATAAAGAAATAGCCTTATGGCCGATGGTTCGGAACCATGAATACTTGAGTGCGATTATAAAAAATAAAAACGAAATACGCTATTGGTCGCAGATTTTTGAGCGTACCTTTCAAGGAAAAATTGATACATGGGATTACCAATGGATGCTGCATTCTTGGATTCAAGGGCGCATTTCGGTTATGCCCAACGTGAATTTAATTTCCAATATCGGATTTGGTGCGGATGCCACGCATACGCAGGGGGTGAGTATGTATGCAGATATGAAAACGCAGGCACTTTCATTTCCATTGCAACATCCAGCGGCGATTTTGCCCCACCATGCAGCAGATAGTTATACGTCGTCGTATATTTTTAATAGCAATGCTTTATCGCGCACTATCAAAACGCTGTGGATGAAGTACCAAATGGGTGTTTTAAGTACCCAAGATTTTTCGATGTTGGCAAAGCAAGCAATTCGCAAATTTCAATGAAAACCATACCGTGTTATTTGGATAACATTATATTCTCCCTGCAAAAAGCGGGAGGGATTTCTACTTATTGGTATGAATTAAATAAAAGGTTTTTGAAAGCCAGTGCGGGAAGCCAAGATGTATCGGTAGAATTTATTGAGCAACATACGCAATCGCTATCTGAAAATATAGTTCGGAAAGAATTGTCTATCCCGACCCAAAAAACAGAAATAGGAATAGGAATAGGAATAGGAAATTATTTTCCATTGCTTTTATTACGCTATTTGCCATTGCAATGCCATCTTAAAGAGGGTGCAATTTTTCACAGCAG
>JBDKGR010000129.1:0-7518 GCA_039798085.1 Pseudomonadota bacterium | reverse complement strand
AAATCAGATACCTTGGTCAGCCGCGATGCGCAAAATGCCCAAAATTTAGAACTCTGGCTGGATATTGCCCACACCGGTTTGGGCGGTGCTGCGCGGGAACAATCCTTATCCCGTCTTTGTGCGTGGATTTTGGTTGCCGAGCGCCAAAATCTGCGCTACGGTTTGCGTTTACCGAATGGAGAAATATCCCCCAATAGCGGCGAAGCGCACAAAAGAGCGTGTTTGCAGGCATTGGCGTTGGTGAGCTTTTAGGTATTAGCTCAGTATTAGCTCATCAAATAGATAAAATAAAATAAAGCAAAATAAATAAAGCAAAATGGATAACAACGAAAAAATCATGAACCCTCTTCTTGAGGGGTTAGAGTTGTACCGAAAAGGACAATTTACCCAAGCTAAAATAATGTGGGAACAGGCACTAGCCGTTGCCCCTCACGATGTCAATGTCCTTCATTTTTTAGGAATGGCCCATTTTAATTTAGGGCAGTTGAATGAAGCGATTGATTGGATTGATAAGGCACTTGCTATCAATCCCGAAGTCGCAGAAATATACAACCATCGAGGTAGTATTTTACAAGCATTACAGTATTTTGAAGCCGCTATTTCTAGCCATAATCGGGCGATTGAATTAAACCCCCAATTAGCTGCCGCTTATACCAATCGTGGAAATGCTTTTCAGCAGCTCCAATTATTAGAAGCCGCTATAGATAGCCATACCCAAGCGATTGTCCTGCAACCCGATCTTATCGTGGCACATAATAATCGCAAAGCCGCATTGAATACATTAGAAAAATCCATCTATCACCGTGCTGATGATGCTATTATGGCATACTGGAAAAAACAATTAGGAAGAATCACCAAACCGCGTGTAGGTTTAATTTGGAATCATTATAACGATTCTCGTTATTCATTAGCTGATTGGATTCCGCATCTACCACCAGAATTACAATACGTGTGTTTGCAAGAAGAAATCAATGCAGCAGATCAATTAACCATTACATTTTATCCCGAGCTATTTGTGAGTCCTGATTGGAATCATCCAGCAGGTGACCGAGAAGCGTTATGTGAGTTAATGGATTTAATTATCAGTACCGATACGCGCATGGCTTATTTTGCCGCTATTATTGATAAACCTTTGTGGTTATTGTTGCCCTCCCCCGATAAATCGCATGGGTTTGATTGGAAAAATTATTTTCTGCATCGATGCCTTCACCGTCTTCACCATAGTATTAAACTCTATGAGAATAACGCATTAGTTATCACCCAAATAGCCTCCGATTTAGAACGCTGTAATAGCTTGCAATAGCTTGCAATAGCTTTTATAACGATTAAGAAGGATAGAAAAATGCGCCTATTCACATTCAAGCAGTCTATCAATAACCTCCCCCGCGAAGCACGGGATACGCTTTTTCTTCTCGTGGTAACGGGGTGGATTTTGATACCGCTCACGCCCCATATACCGGAATGGAGTTGGGTATTGGCGGGCACGCTGCTGGTATGGCGCGGGGTTTTAGCGTGGCATAGTTGGTCATTGCCTTCGCGTTGGTGGTTGATTGGGTTGTTGTGTATCACCACCATTGCCACATTTTTGAGCTACAAAACCCTCATGGGACGCAATGCAGGGGTCACTTTTTTGGTGGTGCTGTTCACCCTGAAAACGCTGGAATTGCGCGGACGGCGCGATGCGTTGGTGATTTTCTTCCTCGGCTTTTTTGTGCTGTTGAGCAATTTTTTCTTTTCCCAAAGCCTGTTGGTGGCAATGGCGATGTTGGTCGGTTTGTTGGGTTTATTAACCGCATTGGTGAATAGCCAAATGCCTGTGGGTCGTCCGCCTTTGCTTTATGCCGCCAAAACCGCAGCGTGGATGGCGCTATTGGGTGCGCCGATTATGGTGGTGCTTTTTGTCTTGTTTCCTCGCATCGCACCGTTGTGGGGTGTGCCCAGTGATGCAATGGCAGGGCGCACGGGGCTTTCCTCACGCATGGAAGTCGGCAGTATGGCAAAACTCGCGCAAGATGAAAGCATCGCCATGCGGGTTCGTTTTGAAGGTACGCCCCCGCATGAAAGCCAAATGTATTTTCGTGGGCCCGTGTTGTCGCGTTTTGATGGACGCACATGGGAGCCGTATCGTGGACTTTTTATGAATGTCCCTGATTTGAAAGCCGATTTACAGGGACAAGGAACGCCGATTCGCTACCAAGTCACACTCGAAGCCACGCACCGTCCGTGGTTGCTGCTGTTGGATGCTGCACCCACCAAGCCCACATCTGCTGGTATGGCTGGTATGGATGCCCGCATGACCTCCGAATTGCAATGGGAAGCCGATAAACCCATCTCCGATTTGCTGCGTTACCAAGCAACCAGTTATCTGGATTTTCGACACGGCCCGATGCAGCACACCACGGCACTGCAAAATTATGTGGCTCTGCCCTTGGATTCCAATCCGCGCACCGTGGCGTTTGCCAACACTCTGCGCCAAGACCCGCGTTACCAAGGCAAAGGAAAATCGGCGTTGGTGGAAGGCGTTTTAGCGCACCTGCGCACCGGTGGTTATACCTACAGTTTAGAACCCGGAGTGTATGGAACGCACAGCGCGGATGAATTTTGGTTTGATCGAAAAATCGGGTTTTGCGAACATATCGCCTCCAGTTTTGTGATTTTGATGCGCAATTTGAATATCCCTGCCCGTGTGGTAACGGGTTACCAAGGAGGGCAGATGAATCCGGTCGATGGTTATTGGACGGTTCGCCAAAGCGATGCCCATGCGTGGGCAGAAGTATGGATTGCCGAACAAGGTTGGATTCGCGTCGATCCCACTTCTGCGGTTGCGCCCGCCCGCACCGGAAGTATGCAGCGACTTCAACTGCCGCGTGGTGCGATTGCCGCAGCATTTCAGGGAGCCGCGCCCCAATTCGCTTTGGAATTGCGCATGATGTGGGAAGCCGCTAACAATAGCTGGAACCAATGGGTTTTGAATTACACCCAAAATAAGCAATTCGAGATGCTGAAGAAACTCGGTTTTGAATCCCCCAGTTGGGAAGATTTAAGCTACCTTTTAATCGGCATCATTGTCAGTTCGAGCTTGGTAGCAATGGCATGGGCAGGGTGGGAGCGGCATCGCCAAAATCCGTGGCTGCGTTTATTGAACGATGCTGCTGTACGTTTGCGCAAAGCTGGATTCGATATTCCCGCCCATGCTTCGCCACGCCAAATGGCGGCTTTGGTCAACCTCCCCGAGGTGCGTGATTGGCTTTTGTGCATGGAAGCATGGCGGTATGCCGCTTCCACGGAATCATTGAAAGCATCACAGGCATCGTTTAACCGATTGAAACGGGAATTACGTGGAATTCAATTACGAGGAATGGAACCGCGATGAAAAAATCCCTATTGAAAAAACCCCTAATCGCTATTCTTTTAATAGCTACTAATGCAGTATCTATAAGCGCTAGCAGCCAAAAAGATGCGAAAAACTTCTACGCCCAGCGCGATTCCAGCCGTGCCGATATGCAGCGAATGGCGGAAGAAATATCCGTCCATTTGGGGCTGGATGCGCAAGCGGTGCTGCAAACTTTAGGGCAAGCGCGTTATTTACCCGGTGTGGCGCGTGCGGTGATTCCCGCTTCAACGGGAACGGTCAAAAATTGGACCAACTACCGCACTCGCATGGTGGATGCCGTACGCATCCGCCACGGTGTCGCGTTTTGGAAGGCGCATCGCGCGACATTAGGGCGTGCCGAGCAAGAAATGGGGGTTCCCGCGCACATCATCGTCGGCATTTTGGGAATTGAAACGCTGTACGGTCGCAACACGGGCAGCTTTCGGGTGCTGGATGCGTTGGCTACGCTGTCGTTCGATTTTCCTTCTGCACATCCGCGTGCCGCCCAGCGCAGGGATTTTTTTCGGGGCGAACTCAAAGCGCTGTTTGCGTTGAGTCAGCGCATGGAAACCGACCCGTTGAACTGGCGCGGTAGCTACGCAGGGGCGATGGGTGTGCCGCAGTTTATGCCGTCTAGTTGGATGCGTTATGCGATTGATTTTGATGGCGATGGGCGCATTGATTTATTGCATAACACCGAGGACGTGATTGGTTCGGTTGCCAATTATTTCAAGGCATTTGGCTGGAAAACCGGAATGCCCACCCATTATGCAGTGACCCTGCAAGGTGAAGCCGATCTCGAGACTCTGCTTCAACCCGATATTTTGCCGACCTTCAACCGCCAACAAATGCAGAAAAAAGGGATTGTGTTGGAAGCCAATGCCCAACACCATGCGGGAGCCTTGGCGTTGGTGATGCTGCAAAATGGAGGCAATGCGCCACCGCTTTACATCGCCGGAACGGATAATTTTTATACCGTGACCCGCTACAACTGGAGCAGTTATTACGCTTTAGCGGTCATTGAACTCGGGCGGGCGATTGAAGATGCGTTACGCGCTGCCGATTAAAATCGCATCCCCATTTTTTCATTTTTTCATTTTTTACCTTCAAAATAGATAAGGAACTCACCATGACCATCAAAATTGGAATTAACGGCTTCGGTCGTATCGGACGCAATGTGCTGCGTTCTGCGTTGCAAAACTTCAGCGATATTGAAGTGGTTGCGATTAACGATTTGCTCGAACCCGAATATTTGGCATATATGCTGCAATTCGACAGCGTACACGGTCGTTTCAAGGGAAGCGTTTCCGTTGAAGGCAATACCTTGGTCGTAAACGGTAAACCGATTCGTTTGACCCAAGAGCGCGATCCCGCCAACTTGAAATGGAACGAAGTCGGCGCAGACATCGTGATCGAATCCACCGGCATTTTCTTGGACAAAGCGGGCGGCGAGAAACATTTGGCTGCGGGTGCAAAGAAAGTGATTTTCTCCGCTCCCTCTAAAGACGATACACCGATGTTTGTGTACGGCGTGAATCACCAAAATTACGCAGGTCAAACCATTGTTTCTAACGCAAGCTGCACCACGAACTGCCTCGCGCCCGTAGCCAAAGTATTGAACGACAAATGGGGCATTAAACGTGGTTTGATGACGACCGTTCACGCAGCCACTGCAACGCAAAAAACGGTCGATGGCCCCTCGAACAAAGATTGGCGCGGCGGTCGTGGGATTTTGGAAAATATCATTCCTTCTTCCACTGGCGCAGCCAAAGCCGTGGGCGTGGTATTGCCCGAATTGAAAGGCAAATTAACCGGAATGTCGTTCCGCGTTCCCACCTCCGATGTGTCGGTTGTCGATTTAACCGTGGAATTGAATAATCCCGCGACTTACGCTGAAATCTGCGCGGAGATGAAATCGCAATCGGAAGGCACATTAAAAGGCGTGTTGGGTTATACCAATCAAAAAGTGGTAGCTACTGATTTCCGTGGCGAGACTTGCACGAGCGTGTTTGATGCCGAGGCGGGCATTGCATTGGATACCACATTCCTGAAAATCGTGGCGTGGTACGACAATGAATGGGGCTATTCCAATAAATGCCTCGAAATGGTGCGCGTGGTGGCGGGTTGATTCGTGGGTTGATTCGCGGATTAGCGCGCTTTCGGATCAAAACCTTGTTCGATTAACCATTGCTCCCCCGCATCTTCGGAAGCGTCTTCTTCCTCAGATGCTTCCGCTTCTTCATCGTCGGCGGGGTCGTTTTTGCACTGGTTCAGGTATTCCAAACCCGCTGCAACGGTTAAAAACCATTCGCCGAGCGGGTCTTTCACCACAATTTCCACCAGCGGTTGCGTCCATGCCTCCATCGTGAATGCGTGGGTGATGGTGTCCCAATCCGGCAATTCGTCCGATTCGCGGCTAATAACGTGTTCCATTGCAGCTTTGGCAGGGGCTTTATTGCCAAATCGAAAACCTTTATGAAACGCCGTTGCCACCATTTCAGGGCACGTTTCCAGCATGGCAAGCAAAAATTTTAATTCTTTGCGCCGTTGGGTAAGGCGTTTATCGAGCACGTTTTTACCATCCGAATCGGTACGCATATCGTCCAATTCAGCAGAATAGGAATTTTTGAGGTGGCGAAAATAAGGGGAGATATTCATAGTGGTGATTTCAAGGGTAAATTGTCGAAATAGTTTTGCCAGATTTCGCGGGCAGTTTCTTGGGGATTATCTAAAAGCCCTCGGCGGCGATTATCATCATAGGCTTGGCGTTGGGTTTCATCCGATAACACATCATAGGCTTCTTGCACCGCACGAAAAAGCGCAGGGGCAAGCGGATCGGGATTGCGGTCGGGGTGATAAAGCGCGGCTTTTTGGCGAAAGGCTTTTTTAATCTCTGCCAAATTCGCCGAACTGCGGATGCCTAAATTATCGTAATGATTTTTCATCTTCATTCATCTTCATTCATCTTCAATCTTTTTGTAAGAATACCAATTCATCATCGGCATAACGCAGACGGGTTGCCAAGGTGCGGGCAATGGCAAAAAGCATGGTATAGGCGGTCATGCGGTGGGTTTCCGCCAATTCATTGAATTTTTCAAGTGTCAGCATATAGGCTTCGGTATTTTGATGTGCAATGGCATCATTACCGCGTGGATGACCATCTAAAAATGCCAATCCGCCAAAAAAATCCCCTTGTCCAAACGATGCAATATGGTGCATAGGCAAACCATAACCTTGCCCTACCCATAAACGAACTTCTCCACTGCGAATAAAATACAGAGAATTGCCCGCATCTCCTTGGCGATAAATACTTTCCCCAGCTTTCCAAGTGCGGTGTTCCATGCAGTTTTCAAGGGCTTGGAGCGTTTCATCTTTACGCCCTTGAAATAATTCCATTTGGTGCAATTCCAAAGGGGTATCTTTATTGTTATTGTTAATGTTAATGTTATTGGTGGTGGTGGTGGTGGTGGTGGTGGAACCAATGAGTTTATCTTCTACCCATTCAATCGCCGATTCTAATGTGGGCATTATTTTGACATGGCTGTGCGATCCGGTTACGCCACTTAATTTCAGAAATTCGCGCAGATTGCGTCCATTGGGCAATACTTCCCGCACATTGGAAAGCAGCAGCGTGGCATGGCGTTCATGCAGAATATCACGGATTAAAACCAACGTATGTGCGGCAGTTAAATCAACCGATTGAACGCGCTGAAAATCCAAAATAATATAATCCCGAGTGCGCAATTCGGGTTCTAGCGTCAAAAAAAACTGGTGCGTGGTTCCAAAAAATAAACTGCCTTGCAATTCAATAATCATGCCATGCGTGCCTTTTTGTGCCAATATCCGCATCTCGGCTTCGGGGCGATACCATGTGGAAGAACGTTGATTCACCAAACTCTTGCGCCGAATCACATTACCGCCCACTTGTTCGCGCAGAAACAAAATAATCGACAACACCACGCCCGTTGCCGAGGCCGCAATCAACCCCACGGTTAATGCCACAACGATCACCGCCAGCACGACCAAAAAATCCAACACCGTGGAGCGCGATTCCAAATAGCGCAAGGGTTGCGTATCCATCATGCGCAGCCCAATCACCAACAACACACCGCTTAACGTGGCAACCGGAATCCACGCAATAAAAG
>JBDKGR010000128.1:0-7583 GCA_039798085.1 Pseudomonadota bacterium | reverse complement strand
TCATCGCGCAAGAACCAAGGGCCGGTTTCCCAGCCAGAAACCACCCCGTCAGGCGTTGCCTGCCACCCCTCCTTTGAAAGGAGGGGATGGGGGTGGTTCTTGGGTTTCAATGGCAGCACATAACCCACGGGCGTATCCAGCTTTTGCGTGAAGACGCGGCGCAGGCGGGCGCGTTCCATTTCATCGTCGAGCTTGGAATTGAACGGATCGACATTCACGGGTAAGCGGCGTTCGCGCCAGAGGTAATACCACGTATCCTCGTATCCGGTTTGGATGAATTTATCGGTCAATCCCAGCGTGGCGGCGAGGGTTTGGGTGAAGCGTTTCGCATCCTCGTGCGTGTAGTGCGTGGGATGGCGTTCATCGGTAAACAGCGCGGGGTTGAGCCACACAGGTTCGCCATCGGCACGCCAGTAAATGTTCAATGCCCAACGGGGCAACTGTTCGCCCGGATACCATTTTCCTTGTCCAAAGTGCAGAAATCCGCCTTTGCCGTATTCATCGCGCAGTTTTTGCACCAGTGCGGTGGCGTAATTGCGCTTCGTGGGGCCGAGGGCATCGGTGTTCCATTCGGCGGCATCGCGGTCGCTGACCGCTACAAACGTGGGTTCGCCGCCCATTGTCAAACGGACATCGCCCGCTTCCAATTCTTCATCGACGGATGCACCCAGCGCCATCACCGCATCCCACTGTTCGGGCGTATAGGGTTTGGTAACGCGGGGTGATTCGTAAACGCGTGTGACTTTCATCTCGTGGCTGAACGACACTTCGCATTTATCGACACCGCCTTCAATCGGCGCAGCGCCCGACGGTTGGGGCGTACACGCCAATGGGATATGCCCTTCGCCCGCCAACAAGCCGGAGGTGGCATCCAAGCCAATCCAACCTGCGCCGGGGAGATACACCTCGCACCACGCGTGCAAATCGGTGAAATCGACTTCGGTTCCGCTGGGCCCGTCCAAGGATTTGACATCGGGCGTAAGTTGAATCAAATACCCCGACACAAACCGCGCCGCCAAACCGCAGTTACGCAGCAGTTGCACCAGCAACCAAGCGGAATCGCGGCACGAACCGCTAGCGAGTTTGAGCGTTTCTTCGGGCGTTTGCACCCCGGGTTCCATGCGGATGGTGTAGTTCACGGCGTTGTGAACCAGCGTATTCAAATCCACCAAAAAAATCACGCTGCGGCGTTGGGTGCGGTCGATTTGGTCCAAAAATCCTTGGAGTAGCGGCGTAACCGGATCAGCGGCTAAATAGGGTGCAAGCTCTTGCTTGAGATCGGGTTTGTAGGTGAAGGGGAATTCTTCGGCATCGGGTTCTAAAAAGAAATCGAAGGGGTTGTAAACCGCCATTTCGACGACTAAATCCACCGTGACTTTGAATTCGTTGGTTTTTTCAGGGAAAACCAAACGCGCTTGGTAATTGGCAAACGGGTCTTGCTGCCAGTTTTCAAAATGCGTGGTAGGCTCAATTTTGAGCGAATACGAAAGCACCTTGCTACGGCAATGCGGCGCAGGGCGCAGGCGAACAACCTGCGGCCCTAAATTAACCAAACGGTCGTAGGTATAGTGCGTGACGTGGTGAAGTGCTGCGTGTATAGACATAGGCTAACCATAGAGTGGATAGCCAATACTAGCAACTTTTGCGCCTACTTCACCACGCAAGCGGGGCTATTTCATTACTGTGCCTTACTATGCTCCAGTGTTTCGATGGGTGCGGATTGCTTCAACCACTCGGTGAAACCGCCTGCAATATGGGCTACGTTGCGCATTCCCATATCTTGCAGCGCCTTGGTTGCCAACGCACTGCGCCAGCCCGCGCCACAGAACAAAATGTATTCTTTGCTCTCATCGCCGAACACGGGTTTGTAATAGGGCGATGCGGGATCAACCCAAAATTCCAACATTCCGCGCGGCGCGTGAAACGCATGGGGAACCGTGCCGCCGTGTGATAACTCGCGCACATCCCGAATATCAACCAACTGCGTGTGCGGATCGTTCAGCCGCGCGACCACATCCGCCACCGTGTAGGTGCGAATTTCTTCCATCGCTTCATCGACTAAATCGCGGGAACTTTTGGTAATTGGCATTTTTTATTTTCCTTTTATCGTTATTTATCCAATTTATCCGGCAAACAATGCGCGTTGAATAATGATTTTTTGCACGTCCGAAGTGCCTTCGTAAATTTGGCACACACGCACATCGCGGTAAATGCGTTCGACCGGAAAATCGCTCACATAACCGTAACCACCCAGCGTTTGAATAGCAACACTGCACACGCGTTCCGCCATTTCGCTGGCGAATAATTTTGCCATTGCCGCTTCTTTCAGACACGGTTTACCCGCATCACGCAGACTCGCCGCGTGCCAAATCAGTTGCCGTGCTGCTTCTATTTCTGTAGCACACTGTGCAAGCCGGAAGCCCACTGCCTGATGATTGGCTATCGCCGTTCCAAAACTTTCGCGCTCTTTGGCATAGGCAATCGCTACCTCCAATGCACTCCGTGCCATGCCCACGCTTTGCGCTGCAATGCCGATGCGACCGCCTTCCAATCCGCCCAGTGCAATGCCGTAGCCTTGCCCTTCTATGCCGATTAAATTCTCGGTCGGAATGCGGCAATTATCAAAATTGATTTGCGCCGTATCGCTGGAATGCTGACCCAATTTATCTTCCAACCGCGCAACCACGTAACCTTGGGCGGTGGTCGGGACGAGGAAAGCGCTCATGCCCTTTTTACCCGCGCTTTTATCGGTTACCGCGATAACGATGGCGACATCACCATTTTTGCCGCTGGTAATGAATTGCTTCACACCGTTAATCACATATTCGTCACCGTCACGCACTGCGGTGGTGCGTAAACCGGAAGCATCGCTCCCAACATGCGGCTCAGTCAGGCAAAACGCACCCAGCATTTTTCCTTGCGCGAGGGGTGCTAGCCATTTTTTCTTCTGCGCATCATTGCCGTATTTCATCAAAATCGCGTTCACGGGGCAGTTGGTGACGCTAATCACGGTACTCGTACCGCCATCGCCCGCTGCGATTTCTTCCAGCACCAGCGCGAGCGTTACGTAATCCAGCCCTGCGCCGCCCCATTCTTCGGGAACGCAAATGCCATACGCGCCCAATTCTGCCAATCCTTTATGCACCGATTTGGGGAAGGTGTGTTCCTTATCCCACTTCGCGGCGTTCGGCCCGATTTCGGTTTGTACAAATTCGCGCACCGCGTCGCGGATCATTTCTTGGTCTTGGGTTAATAGCATGGGGTGTCTCCTGTGGTTATCGTTTTACAACGCCTTGCGAATCACCATTCCCTGAAACAAAAAGGGTTGGCTTGGCGGTTGTTGGGGGTCGATGATGCCACCTTTAGTTTCTACGCTAATGGCGAGGGTGGTGGCACTGGCTAAATCGCGCTCGGTGGCGGGAATTTGCAAAGTTTTGGTCTTGCTGCCCAATACGCCCAGTGAACGGGTGGGGTCGCCTTCGGACATCGCCCACAGTTGCAGGCTTTCCTCGCGCCCTTCTAATACGCCGTTCAAACGCTGAATGTGCAATTTATCGTCCAACAAATTCATGGTGACCAGCATGGCGGGAGCATTTTTCGTATCGTTCAATATCGCCACGTATTTGAGCTGTTGGGTTTCCTTGAGCTGGACTTGCAGGTACTGCACTTGGGCTTTGAATTGCTCAAACATACTGGCCGTGGTCGCCACCATAATCGACAAAACCAGCAACAAGAAAATGGTTGCCGCACGCCACCAGCCAGATACCCCCGCACGGGGAGTAGGGGAAGAAGGAATCGACATATCGGGGGGGATAGAAGGGGTCATGGTTGGATCTAGGTTCAATAAATGAAAGAGGATTGTAGGGATTAGAAGGAAGAAGGGGTGTGACGGTTTCATTATCGCCATTGGTTTAACATCCCCATCCCCCTTCTCATCCGTACCCACCCCACCCCATGACTTTATCCCCACCCCACGGCTTAAACCTCGCGCAACAGGAAGCGGTTAATTACCTGCACGGAGCGTGCTTGGTGCTTGCAGGGGCGGGTTCGGGCAAAACGCGGGTGATTACGCACAAAATCGCGCGGCTGATTCAGATGGATATGAAGCCCGAGCGCATTGCTGCCATCACCTTCACCAACAAAGCCGCTGCCGAGATGCGCGAGCGTGCCAGAGCGCTTATCGGCAAACCCGCGCAAAAGGTGGTGATTTGCACCTTCCACGCGCTGGGTGTGCGGATGTTGCGGCAACACGGCACGGAATTGGGGTTGAAACCGCGCTTTAGTATTTTGGATAGCGATGATGTGCTGGGCATCCTCAAAGACGCGGGCGGCAGTACCGATACGGCAACCGCGCGGCAGTGGCAGTGGACGATTAGCGCGTGGAAAAGTGCCGGATTGAATTCCGCAGAAGCCCTCGCGCAAGCCCAAACGGACGATGAATACCTTGCCGCTGCGGTCATGGCAAAGTACGAGGAACGGCTCACCGCGTACCAAAGCGTGGATTTTGATGATTTAATCACCTTGCCGCTCAAATTGCTACAAAATAATGAGCACGTTGTGCAACACTGGCGCGGGTTAATGGGGCATATCCTTATTGACGAGTATCAGGATACGAATGCCACGCAGTACGCAATTTTGAAGTGTTTGGTGGGTGATAAACCACGATTCACCGCTGTGGGCGACGATGACCAATCCATCTACGGCTGGCGCGGCGCGACGTTGGAAAACCTCAAAAAACTGCCGATTGATTTTCCGAGTTTGAAGGTTATCAAACTGGAACAAAATTACCGTTCCACCAGCGCGATTTTGCGGGCGGCGAACCATGTGATTCAGCCGAATCCGAAACTCTTCCCCAAAAATTTGTGGAGCGATTTGGGCGAAGGCGAACCCGTGCGCGTGGTCGATGCCGACCACGAAGAGCACGAAGCCGAACGCGCCGTAGCCCGCATTTTGGGCTTGCGGGCGCAAGGCGGGCAAGATGTGGATTGGCAGGATTTTGCGATTCTCTACCGCGCCAATCACCAAGCCAAGCCGTTTGAAAAAGCACTGCGGCGGGCGAATATCCCGTACAAAGTGTCGGGCGGAACGAGTTTTTTCGACCGCGCCGAAATCCGCGACCTGTGCGCGTGGCTGCGGCTGTGGGCGAATAATGATGACAATCCGGCGTTTATTCGCGCGATTACCACGCCCAAACGCGGCATCGGTCACCAAACGCTGGCAACGCTGGGGGATTTTGCGGATCGTTCTAAACAAAGTCTTTTTGATTCGCTTTTTTCTTTTTCATTAGCTGCCGTGCTGAATCAAAAAGCCTTGGAAAGCCTGCACGAATTCGCCCGTTATGTGAGCGATTTGCAAGACCGCGCCCAACATATCACCGATTCCAAGGATGCTGCCGCGTTTTTATCCGAATGGCTTATGGATATTGGCTATGAAAGTTATCTTTTGGACACGGAAGATAGTGCCACGTTAGCCGCCTCGAAATGGGAAAACGTGCGCGAATTCTGCGATTGGATCGCCAAGCGGTGTACGGATAAAAATCAAACGCTGTTGGAAGCCACGCAAACGGTGGCACTTATCTCCACTTTGAGTGAGCGCGAGAAAGAGCAAAACGTCGTCACCCTCTCCACCCTGCATGCGGCGAAAGGGCTGGAATGGACACACGTCATGCTGGTCGGCGTAACCGAGGGGATGTTGCCCTTCAAGCTCGACGAAAACCCCGAAGCCGATGCGACCACCATCGCCGATAACGCTATTCGGCTGCAAGAAGAGCGCCGTTTGATGTACGTAGGAATCACCCGCGCCCAGCGCACGCTAGCCGTAAGCTGGACACGCCGCCGCAAAAAAGGACGCGAGATGGTGATTGCCAAGCCCAGCCGCTTTATTGAAGAAATGAACCTCGATAAAGCTACCTCCAAAGAAGACCCGCGTGAGAAGCTGCGGGCGTTACGGGCGGAGTTTGCGGCTCGGGCGGGAAATATCAACCCTACCAGCATTCATTAACCTCACTCCACCTCCGCAAACAACTCATCCGCCGTCAATTCCAAATCGACAGAGGCGAGTGCGATGGATTCCCCGCGCACGAAGGGGTGAAGCACCCAGAGGCTATCATTGCCCTTACGGTAACAGTCGATGGTGCGGGTATCAAGGTCAATGAGGACATATTCTTCCAAACTCGGCAGACTGCGATAGTGGGCAAACTTCAGCCCTCGGTCATACGCGGCGGTGCTGGGCGATAAAACCTCCGCCAGCAGTTTAGGTTCGGATTTGGCATTGGGGTTACTCGCATCCTTGGTGCTGCAAGTAACCAATACATCGGGATAAAAATAGCAATTACTCGCCACCACCTGCAAGCGCATATCGCTCATGTAGGTACGGCATGGACTGCCGCGTAAATGTTGGCGCAGGGCAATATACAAGTTCCCTGCTACCGTGACGTGCCTATCCTGCGCACCGGCCATAGCGAATACTTCACCATCAAGGTATTCGTGGCGTTCGGTTTGTTCGGCTTCCCATGCCAAATAATCTTCAGGAAGGATGCAAGGGATGTGTGCGGGTTGTGCCATAGAAACTCCTTGTGTACTGTATTTTCGTACTTTCCGTACAATGAACGAAGACAAGCAGAACTCCATGCGATTCTTGGTGTTTGAGGCGGCTAGAATCTAGAATTCAAGTGTCGCTGAGTTATTGAACTACTTGCAGGGCGACGATAAACTTTTCTGCTAAAGCGTTCGCCTAACTCCTCCAGTTTGGCAACGCGCCAACCCAACCCAACTAGGAGTATTTTTATTATGGCGAACGATTTTCTTTTCACTTCCGAATCCGTCTCCGAAGGCCACCCCGACAAGGTAGCCGACCAAATTTCCGATGCGATTTTGGATGCAATTTTCCAACAAGACCCCAAATCCCGCGTCGCAGCCGAGACGCTGACCAACACCGGTTTGGTCGTTTTAGCGGGTGAAATCACTACCAATGCCCATGTCGATTACATCCAAGTCGCCCGCGATACCATCAAGCGTATCGGCTACGACAACACCGATTACGGCATCGACTACAAAGGCTGCGCGGTGTTGGTGGCTTACGATAAACAATCGAACGACATCGCCCAAGGGGTGGATCACGCTTCCGACGATTATTTGAACATCGGCGCGGGCGACCAAGGATTGATGTTCGGCTATGCGTGCGATGAAACACCTGAACTCATGCCCGCACCCATCTACTACGCGCACCGCCTCGTCGAACGCCAAGCACAACTGCGTAAAGATGGTCGTTTGCCCTTTTTGCGCCCCGATGCCAAAGCGCAAATCACCATGCGCTACGTCGATGGCAAGCCGCACAGCATTGATACGGTCGTGCTTTCCAGCCAGCACAGCCCCGAGATGAGCGACGGGCATCACATGAAACCCGCCTTTATCGAAGCGGTGATTGAAGAAATTATCAAACCCGTTTTGCCCAAAGCGTGGTTGCAAGAAACCAAATACCTCATCAACCCCACCGGACGTTTTGTGATCGGCGGCCCCCAAGGGGATTGCGGTTTGACCGGACGCAAAATCATCGTTGATACCTACGGCGGCGCTTGCCCGCAC
>JBDKGR010000127.1:0-7832 GCA_039798085.1 Pseudomonadota bacterium | reverse complement strand
ACGACCAAAAAATCCAACACCGTGGAGCGCGATTCCAAATAGCGCAAGGGTTGCGTATCCATCATGCGCAGCCCAATCACCAACAACACACCGCTTAACGTGGCAACCGGAATCCACGCAATAAAAGCCCCCAATAACAACGCCGCTACCAGTGAAAAAACGCCTTCTAAAATTCCTGAAATACGGGTTTTCGCGCCACTGGAAAGGTTGATAAGGCTCGCGCCCATCGTTCCCGCGCCGGGCATTCCACCAACCGCCGATGCCAAGATATTGCCCAAACCTTGCGCCGTTAATTCACGGTTGGGGTCGTGGCGGGTGCGCGTCATTTGATCCAATACCACGCAGGTTTTCAGAGTGTCAATCGAAAGCAATGCCGCCAACGTCAAAGCACTGCCCAATAACGCCGCGATTTGCGAGAGTTTCAATTCGCCTATATCAAACCAGCGTTTCGTGAGCAGCCCGACATAGCCATCAATCGATGCGCCCAACGAACCAATGACCAGTTTATTCCCCTCTAATTGAAGCATGAGGGGATGATTCATCGCCAAAATGAGATACGCCACTCCCCCCGCGACCATGCCCACAATCGTGGCGGGTACGATTTTTGTCAGTTTGGCGGCAAACAGCATCGCCGTGATCGTGGAAACCCCAATCAGGATATTGCGCACATCCCACAGATGGGGCGACAACACGGGCGCTCCTAATAATTTGGGAAGTTGGCTGCCGATAATAATCAAACCAACTGCACTTAAATAACCACTGACCACGGGATGGGGAATGTAGCGAATCAGTTTTCCTACCCCCATAAAGCCGATGAATATCTGAATCAGCCCCGTCAAAATTCCCAGTACCGCCATCATCAACACAATGGAAGGGGCAGCCACCCCTTGCTGTACCAGTTCAATGGCAAAGGCCGACAACACCGCCGCTGCCGGAGCGCACGGGGCACTGATAAGGCGATCCGTTCCGCCCAATGTGGGGGCAAGCAAACCCAATGCCGTCGCACCCAAAATACCCGCCAGTGCGCCCGATGCGGCGTATTCTGCGCCAATCGCGGCATAGACGGTCACCCCAAACGCAACCGCCGCAGGCAAGGCAACCAGCATCGCCGCCAGTCCGCCCCAGATGTCGCCGGAATGGCGAAACCAATGTCTTGCTAATGCCCTCACCCTCATAGGGTGGCGAGGATTTTCTGCATTAAATCCGGCGTTATGGTCGGGCGCACGCCAAACCACGCCTCAAACGCCGGACGCGCTTGGTTGAGCAACATTCCTAACCCGTTCACGGTCGGGTTACCGCGTGTGCGGGCGGCGGCAAGCAAAGGCGTTTCTAAGGGGATGTAAATAATGTCGGAAACCAAAGCATGGGCAGGGAGCGCATCCAAACGCAAATCCAAAGCAGGTTCGCCGTGCATTCCTTGGTTGGTGGTATTGACGAGCAGAGAAACACCCGCCAACGCATCGTGCCGCTCCGCCCACGCGATGGGGCGAATGGCAGAACCGAATTCGCGTGCCAATGCTTGTGCTTTATCGGGGCTGCGGTTGGTGAGGCGAATTTCGGATACTCCAGCATCCAAAAGCCCTGCAAGCACCGCCCTTGCTGCACCTCCAGCTCCTATTACGATAGCAGAACTTGCGGCATTATCAGCACGCCAAGCGGGTTGCGCATCGTGCAGGCTTTGAATGAAACCGAACGCATCGGTATTGCGTCCGGTTAATGAACCATCGGCTTCTACCACCACGGTATTGATTGCGCCAATGCGTTGCGCGAGCGAATCGACCCGATCCACGATCGACATCGCAGCTACTTTGTGAGGGATGGTTAAATTGCAACCTGCAAACCCCAAAGCAGGCAAGGCACGCAGTGCTTGTGCGAGGTTTTCGGGCTGTACGGGCAGCAGCACATACGCGCCCTTGAGTGGCTGAGGTTGATTTTCAACAATCCAATGGTTGTGGATGAGCGGCGAGCGCGAATGCGCCACCGGCCAACCCATCACACCAGCGAGTTTGTAAGAGGGCGCATGGGTCATGGTGAAGTGAATAATGAAGTAAAAGATGTTGATATAGATTCAACAAAGTGAAAAAATGCTAAAAAGCAACAGACAAAAAGAACATCTGCTGCTAGAGTTTACTTTCCCTTACCTTTATTGTTCATTTTTTCTTACCGCTATGCGTAAATTTCCACTGTATTTGGTATTGATGGGGGCTGGGCTAGGCGTAGCCAGCCCAGCCCAATCCGACCCCAATCCGACCCCAATCATGGCAACAGAATAATCGGTTTATCGAATTAAGCCGAGGACAACGCCAACAAGATTACCGCGAAACCGATACCAGCGCCCCCGTAGCCAATGGTATTTTGAATACGGAAAGCGGTACACAACCCCAAATCGCCCTTGCCCTACGTTGGCAAACCGACAATAACTGGCTTTTTCACTTTCAAGCCAATCGCCAAAGCGGTGCAACCGATTACAACGGTTATTTGCAATACGCTAACGGCAAATTCACCCCCTACACCGCCCGCACGGGCAATGTATCCACCCAAATCCATCTTGCTCTGGGCTATGCGTTTCAGTATGGCGATTGGCAGATTGCGCCGCTCATTCAATTCGGGCAACACCACTGGGAACGCAATTTAGCCCAGTACAGCGAAGCCTACGACTACACCACTACCGCCGCAGGCGCATTGCTGCAATGGCAAGCCCGCGCTGGTACGGTGGTGGAAATGCAAGCCTTGGCAGGTCAAACCCGTGCGGCTACCGTGAAAGTCCCCAGCTTGGATTTTTCCGCTACGCAACCCAGCGGTACTTTACGCGAATGGCAATTCGGTATCCGCCAAGATTTGGGCAGCTTAACAGGGATGGAAGCGCTTTCCGGCTGGAGCTTAACCGCCCGCTACACCACCGCCCGCTATGGACACGGAACCAGCCCGTTAGTCGGTGATTTACAAGCCCCCGCCAACGAACACCGACCCAGTGGTTGGATGCTCGGTTTGCAAAAACAGTTTTGAATTCTTGAATCTTTTGAAATCTTGGAATAGGAGAAATCAACGTGAAAAATCAAACACAAAAACCGTGGCTGAATCGGCTGCGGATGGTATTGGGTGCTGCGGCATTGTCGGTGTTGGCGGGGTGTGGGGGGAGCGGTGGTGCATCGAATCCCGATTCCGCTACGAGTGCTAACCCCGTTCCTCCAGTTTCTAAAAACACAGCACCAAGCAGTGTGCGACTGGTTGAGGTTAGCTCGACTACAGCGGGGGCTATCAATGTGAGTTGGTTGCCTGCGAGTGATGACACTACGCCCGCTGGTGCAATCAAGTACCAGATACACGCCTCTAACGATGCGTCATTTAGTCCTAGTGCGAGTACCTTAAAGTTTGAAGGTGTAGGTGTTACTTCTGCCAATATCACGACGGGTTTGGCGGCAGGGAGCCTTTATTCCGTGCGATTAGTTGCCACTGATGCCAATGGTGCAAGCACTGCGAGTGATGGTATGGCGGTAACAATAGCTAAACCCGCAGTCGTAGAATCTGTAGCGCCTGTGGTGACGGCTCCAATTAACACGACTACACCTACTAGTACCACCTCTAACATCGCCGCTAATGCGATTAACGTTCCGGGCGTATCTGTTCAAACTTTGCCCACTCATCAAGTCTCAACAGTGACAACTAATACTGTTGCTCTGCAAGCAGGAGTAACTGCACCAGCGATAGGTACTTTTATCAGTAGCACAGATGCGAACGGTGGCTTGGGCTATTTGCGCAAGGTGACAGGGGTTACACAAAGTGGTGGTGTATCCACCCTTCAAACCGCATCTGCTGCGGTAACGGATGTGGTGCAAAACTTCCAAATTTCTAGCTCTTTCCGTATGGGTGCAGTTCCCGCTGAAGTGGCAAGTCAAGCCGTGCAAAGTGGTATTGCAGTTGTTAATAAGACACCTGATGGATCGGCTCAAAACACCTATAGCTGGTCTGATAGTAAATTGCGCTATGTGGCCGGTACAGGGGTTACATCAAAGCAATTAGGGTTGTATTTCAATGCTAGCAATAACGCAACCCAGCAAGGTAGCTGGGGGAAAATTCTAGGCAATAACCGTATCACTATTGCCGAAGGTTCTGATGCAAGTGAAGCTGCTACTTCCGCATTAACAGTTGTTGTAACGGATAGAACCATACCGTGGAATAGTAGAACTGCGGTAGGTATTTGTAATGTGAAGCTGGGTGCAGTATGGGGAACAGGTTCGGATAGTCAACCTAAATTGGTTGGGGCTGCTGCCGATTACAACCGTGATTTCGCAGTAACGCAATCAGTCCAAGGGGGGAAGATAGCAGGTAACCAGAAAGTGTATTTTTGGGCTAAAGCAGGTGCTGCCAGTGATAAGCCCTACAAGGTTATTGCCACAGCTTACTTAGACGATATTGGAGATGGATGCAGCGATGGCATTGCCAACACTTGGCGCGAGAAAATTGATTTTGAGCTAGAAATTTTCGTAACCACCGATACTGCCCCTACCCAAGAACCTGCTGAAAAAGTCTTCACGGGTAGTGCTGGATTCAAGGTGAAAAACAACATTGTTACTACTTTCAATCCCACAGTAGTATTTGATAAAAATATTACTAATAGCAGTTTGAAGTATGCCCGTATGGGAGTTCAAGCTAGCCCACGCATAGAGCAAACACTCACTATTGACGCAACCGCTCAAGGGAGTATGGATAAAACAATGGAGATAATTCAGCCTCGTAAGTTTTTCAAGGTCTATATGGCGGGTTCTGTACCTATTGTGGTAAGCGGTGTGTTACGCATGGATATGCGAATTAAAGGCGATGTAAGTGGTGAACTTCATGCTACCGAAAAATTGAACATTGGTTTTGATGATGTCAGTTTCGGCGTGGAGTACAAGAACGGGCAATTTGTACCCTACCAAACGGTGAAACCAGTTTATCAACTCCGTTTGGGCGGTAATGGCAAGGCAGAAGCCAACTTGGAAATTCATGTATTGCCGAGCTTGGAACTCACAGGCTATGAAGTGCTGACAGGTAAAGCCGTTCTAGACCCCTACATGAATGCTGGTGCAGGGGTAGAGGGTCATGTACAAATGGATATTGATGCAGTGGATTTAATTACTGCACAAACTGGTGCACCAACTGCATCTGATGCTGACTATCGTTTGACAAAAACCCGTTTGGGTGCTGGTGTAAATGCCTATTTGTATGCAGATTTCCATATTTGGGATACCACATTAAAAACATGGCCTGAAACTGCTAAGAAGGATGACTACGAAACCTTCAAAAAAGTGGAATTAGTGGCTGATACCACTATTATGGATTTACCGGTGCTAAAAGCATTTTTGCCAGAAGGTAATGGAACGACTCATCCACAAGATTCATGTGCTATCAAAATTCGGGGCACTGCCACCAATGTGCCGAACCCATTGCACGCCACATTCCCATTCATGAATGATTCATATATCAAGTGGGTACGGTGGACATCTCCCCGTATTGTTCAACAACTGGGTATTCCATCTAGCAGCTACAGTTTTATTCCTGATCCGAATGGAGAAGAGGGCGTATTCTGGGCACGTATGACAAAACCCGGAACCTACACTGTCCGCGTGGGTGGCTACAGTGATTGGGGTACTTGGGCGCGTCAGTACACTGAAATCACAGTAGATGCTACCGATGCTAATAGCAATGGAATCCCTGATTGGTGGGAAAAACGTTACGGTTTAACAGGTACTGGTGCTGAAATTGCTAATGGCGATACCAATGGTGATGGTCGAACAAATTTACAAGAGTGGCAACAATGTAAAAACCCAGTGCAAAAGGGAACGCCTCCGATCACCGCCACGCTCAATGCTAATCCGAAGAATGTCACGGTGATGGAGAAAGTTTGGTTATGGGTTACCGATGCCGTCCAAGCCATTAAATCGGTTCTTTGGGATTTAGGAGATGGAACCACTAAAACAACCACAGTCGGTGATGATCGTGGTACTACCAGCTTTGATAAAACCTACACCACATCCGGCAACAAAACCGTGACGGCAACGTATTTGGATGCCAGTGGAAAACCATTAGGAGCAGCTTCTGCCACCATTGCGGTAGCATCTGCCCCCGTTGCTCCAGCGTCCACTCCTGTTGCACTCATTACGGCTGCAAGTGCTGATTCGGGTTCTAAAGTAGGTGCTATTGCCAATGGTGGCTCTACCGATGACACCACTCCCGCACTCAGTGGCACGGTGACGAACTTTGATGCTAGTACACAATCTGTCAATATCTATGATGGAAACACACGCCTTGACCCTGCGGCAACGGTGGACAGCACATTGCATCTTGGCTCTACGCTAGCAACAGTGGCTGCACAAACATGGAAATTCCCCATTACTACGCCGTTGGCATTGCGTGCTCATAGCTTTACGGTACGGGTAGAAAAACGATTGGATGGAACACCCGTCGGTGCGACAAGTCCAGCGTATACCATTACAGTTACGACCGCGCCACCTACTTGTGCTCCTACCGAAACTTTGGCAAGCAATGGAAAATGTGTCACTGCAACACCAACCTGCATTCCCCCACTAGTTCTAAACGTTGCAACTAATCAGTGCGTAACCAGCTCTTGCGATACATCGCAAATAGGCAGTGATGGAACGTGTTCGACACCGGGTGGCATCATGCTTGGTGGGTATAACTTTAATGTTCAAGAAAATAAGATGTACCCTGGGTTATATCCCTACAATAATACAATAGTTACTGTTCGGGGTCGCTCATTGCCACAAACAGCAGTTGTTGATGTTGCAGGTCTTGAATGTAATATTGAAGCACCTACTACAGCAGGAAGTTTTGGGCAAATAGGAAGTTTTTCCATTACCAAGAATACTGCCAGTGGTAAAGTTACTTATCCTGATTCAAACGGCTATGCGAATGGTTTTGCATCCGTTTGTAGAGGTGTGCAGATGGAACATGGAAAACGTTACATTGCAACAATAAAAACAGCACCAGAATCTATGAATGGAAAGATTCTGGGAAGTTTTGAATTAGTGGTTAATTAATGGGTTCCACCTAATAACTTCCACCGTAGTCCCTGCCATACCTACCGCATCAGCGACAGCGGTACATGGCGGACAGTGATTTTGGCGCGTAAGCGCTTTGGGTTTGTTTGAATCAACCCCACCTTGGCTTTTGCTGGGGTGGGGTTTATCATTCAGAAAAGGAGAAAATTGCCATGTCCACGATAACAGCACCCGCCATTACATTGGATGATGTCTTACGCGCTTTGATGGAAACCCGTAATACGATTCGAGAAAACGAAGAGGTAGCCCGCCTACGTTCCGAACGTAACGCCGAAGAAGCCAAAAAACGCGCTGAACAAAATGAACGGGAGTTCAAAAAAAGCCAAATGGATTTTGATAGGCGGATGAAAGAACTGGTAGTGGCTCCTTCTAAACTGATGCTACTTTGCAATGCTTTGGAAGTATCGCTTAACTTATTGATTTTCAAGAAGTTTGCACACTTAACGAAGTTACCATCAGTTCATCAATAACCACTACCAAAGAAAGAACATCTCAAGTTTTGTTGAACGAAATTACCCATATTCTTGAAAACTTTGGCTTCCAATTTCGTTTCCATTTCTATGGTAAATAACTTATTGTGCTTGACTTACTGCACGAATTACCGCACGAATCCTACCAGCCATAAGCAAACGCTGGGGCAGAATAAAATTAAAAGCATACGCAGCGTATCGCTAATCAAAAACGGCATGACACCGCGATAACTTTCGGCAATCGGCACATCTTTTGCCATGCGATTCACGACATACACATTCAAACCCACGGGCGGAGCCA
>JBDKGR010000126.1:0-7865 GCA_039798085.1 Pseudomonadota bacterium | reverse complement strand
CAAAGCGCATGAAATCCGGTGGTGATGCCACTGGTGGGTATTGCGACATAGGGGAACGGCTGTATGACGCTACCATCATCGTGATATGCGAAGGGTGGGCGACCGGATGCAGTTTGCACGAAGCCACGGGCTACAGGGTCAGGATGGCGTTCAATTCCGGCAACCTCATGGCAGTTGCCAAAGCCACGCGCAAAGCGTTTCCCGATGCCCGAATCATCCTTGCAGCGGATGATGATTACCGCAATACGCCCAACACGGGCAAAACCAAAGCCACCGCAGCCGCTAAAGCCGTGGGCGGGGTGATGGTAGTTCCTCAATTCGGTGACGGGCGCGGGGAGAAAGATACCGACTTTAATGATTTACACCAAAAAGAAGGCATTGAAACCGTGTTGCACCAGATTGATAGCGCTATGGATTCAGTAGCTATTGATGCACCACCAGCGGGCGATGTAGCCGAATCAGCCCTAAAAGATGATTACCGGAATGCCCTCATGGAAGAATTTATGGAAGAAAACCTGTTTGATGGTGACCCCACACCCCTGCCCAACTTCCTGCCACCCGTGCAAGCGTTCGATGCGGCTTTGTTGCCCGAATCCCTGCGCGGTTGGGTGAAAGACATTGCCCACCGGATGCAGTGCCCACCCGACTTTGTGGCAGTTGCTGCGGTGGTCGCCGCTTCTAGCCTCATTGGAGCGCGTGCCGTGGTGTTTCCCAAAACCCGCGATGATTGGAAGGTCACCCCGAATCTGTGGGGTTTGGCAGTGGGCAGGCCGGGCGTTAAGAAGTCCCCCGCCATTCAGGAAGCCTTGAACCCCTTGAATAAGCTAGAAGCCAAGGAACGAGAACTGTGGCAGGCTGCATCCGATTCGTGGGAGATTGATAACCGCATTGCCGCCATGCGAGCCGAAGCCAATGAGAAAGAAGCCCGCAAAGTAGCCGCGAAAGACCCCGATAAAGCACGCGCCCTACTCCAAACCGAGGCAAAGGCAGAAAAACCCGCAGCCCGCCGCTTTGTGGTGAATGATTCGACTGTAGAGAAACTGGGCGAATTGCTGACCGCAAACCCGTGGGGCACACTGTCCTATCGGGACGAAATTCATGGGCTTTTATGCAGCATGGACAAACAAGGGCAGGAAGAAGCCCGTGCCTTCTATCTGCAAGGCTATGACGGGGATAAGGGCTACACCTTTGACCGTATCGGTAGAGGCACAAGCTACATTCCCCGCGTGTGCATTGCGATGCTGGGGGGCATTCAACCCGGCAAGCTGGAAAGCTACGTGCGGGATGCCGTATCGGGCGGGGCAGGGGATGATGGTTTCTTGCAGCGCTTTGGGCTAACTGTGTGGCCTGATACCGATAGGAAATTCGTTTATACCGATCAATGGCCTGATAAATCTGCCAAAGAACAAGCATGGGCGGTGTTTGAACGGCTGGCACAGTTACAGCCTGCCACTGATGCCGAACCCGTGGAATGGCGCTTTAGCCCTGAAGCACAACGTCACTTCAAGGAATGGCTTACTGATTTGGAAAACGAGATACGGGGTGATGATTTGCATCCGGCGCTGGTGTCGCACCTCTCGAAGTACCGGAAACTGATTCCAGCATTGGCGCTGGTGTTTGCCTTGATTGATACGCCGGATAGCGAAGGAAAACTTATCCAAGAACGGGAACTATTGCGGGCGATGGAATGGGGGCAGTATCTGCGCACCCATGCCGAACGGATGTACGCCGCAGCCATGACACCAGAAACCAATGGGGCGAAGGCGTTACTTAGTAAGTTAAAAGACGGCAAACTGCAATCAGATTCCTTCACGCCGCGCGAGGTAGCGCAAAAGCATTGGGCTGGATTAAGCACCCCCGAAGAAGTACGAAAAGCCGCGAAAGTATTGGAGGATTATGGCTGGTTAGCTTGCCAAACTTATAGTTCTAAAGGCGTGCGACCCAGCGAACGCTACCAACTTCACCCCACACTGAAAGCCTAAACGTTCCCAGTTCTCCCAACAACGGCAACTCATGAATTCATGAGTTGCCGTTTTTCTTTGCCCAAAGATAGGTAAAAACCCTAGGAATCCTGCAAAAAGGGAGGTTTCGTAGCGTTCGTAGCGTACACGCCTAGGCATATTCAGATTTTCATGGGGGCACGGGCAAGTCCCTGAATCACCCCAGATTCCACCAAAAGGGAGGTTTCGTAGCGTTCGTAGCGTACACGCCTAGGCATATTCAGAAATTCATACGCCAAAGGGGAAGCCCATTTATACCCCCTGATTTATGCCTCTAGCCCTTATGGGTATTGCATTGTTTGCTATCAATATAATAGCTTACTGAAAAATGAGCCTCCGCGAGGGAATAACTCCCCTCCTTTTTGGCGAAGGTATCCCTGATGCACCCACACCAGCCCCATGAATGAGGCATGAACCGCGCCAAAAAGCCCATGTGAATGACCAAAGGGGGAGACACTTTAAGAATTGTTGGTATTTTTGTTGGTATCTTTTTGGCGTGAAAATAAAAAATCTAATGTTTTCAATGAGTTAGGAAGGTTTCGCGGTTCCGGTCTCGACCGTATCACACCGTTTCATAATTAGGTGAACACTAGCTCGGTATACGCCACCACCATCACCGTGATATGCGCCACTCCCGCACGGCGCAATGTCGTAGCGGCGGCGTGGAGCGACGCTCCGGTTGTCATCACATCATCCACCAGCACCACGCGGCGCTGCGGAGCTTGACGCAAATACACCGGATGCACCATGAACGCATTGCGCAGATTTTGCAAGCGCTGGCTGCGTGATAGCGTGTGCTGAATCGCTGTCTCACCGACTCGCAACAATGCTTGGGATTGGGTTTTGGTGCGATTCAATGCGCGCGCCAAAAGCAACGCTTGGTTGTAACCGCGCTCTTGCAAGCGGTGGGGCGATAGGGGAATCGGAATCACATCATCCGCCGCCGCCAACGCATCCACAACCGCTGGATTGCGTCGCAATAAATCGGCAAAATACCGCGCCCATGCCGGATGCTGGTGAAATTTGAAATCGGCGATCAAACCTATCCAAGGATACGCATACGCAACGGCTGCAAACGCGGCATCCCATGCGGAATCTGCTTCCGCATCGGGTTCGGGCATGGCGGGTGGCGTGTGGGCGAATGTATCCTCACACTTTGCACATACGGGCTGCGTCGGCCACGCATGGCACACCGCGCATTGACTGGGTAAAAAACGGCGAAACATCATGTCAATATACTCCCAATATACTCGGGAATATGCTTGCTCCTACCGACTTTATCGACCCGATTGCCGCCAACCGTTGCGCTCTGCGCGTACTTCCTCAATCCCCGTGGCTTCATGAAGAAGTGGCGCGGCGCATGGAAGAACGGTTGGAATGGATCAAACTCCAACCCGCCCAATGGGTGCATTGGAACCCGCTACACGGCGGAATGCAGATTCATGCCGCGCTGACCAAACGCTACCCCCAAGCGAATTGCTACATCCTGCACGCCACGGCTGCGCAAACACGCGCTGCGCAGTCCCAGATGGCGTTACCGTGGTGGAAGGGTTTGTTGCGCCCCAAACAGCATTTTGCCGAGCTGAATGCGCCCGTTCCACCCGTCGATATGCTGTGGGCCAATATGGTGCTGCACAACGAAGCGAATCCACAAGCGCTCATTGCCCAATGGTTGGAATTGTTGCAACCCAATGGATTTTTGATGTTCTCCGGTTTAGGCCCGAATACGTTACGAGAACTGCGCAAAATCTACCAAAATCTTGGTTGGTTGCCACCTGCGCATTCATTCACCGATATGCACGATTGGGGCGATAGGCTGGTGCAAAGCGGTTTTTCTGATCCCGTGATGGATACGGAACGCTTGACGCTCACATTTCAAACCCCCGAACGCTTGCTGGTGGAGTTGCGCGAACTGGGGCGTAATCTGCACCCCGAACGATTTTCCGGTTTGCGTGGGCGGCGTTGGTACCAAGAATTGCTCACTGCGCTGGATCAAACCCGCAATGCAGAGGGTGCGTTTACACTGAATTTTGAAATTATTTACGGTCACGCGGTTCGTGGTGTGCAACGCATCCAAGTAAGCGACGAAAGCCGCATCAGTTTGCACGATATGCGCAGCGTTTTGGGAATGAAAAAATCATGAAAATTATCAACAAAGCCAGCAAAAATACTATCAAAAAAATAGCTACTTATGCAGTATGGGCAGGCATTAGCGGGCTTTTTGGTATTTTAAGTGCGTGTTCGGATGATGCCACATCACGCCAACCGAATTTTGCATCGGTGAATATCACCGGTGCGAATTACGCCAAAGATTTTGAGCTACTCGACCACAACGGAAAAACCCGCCATTTGAGCGATTTTCCGGGCAAGGTGATTGTGTTATTTTTTGGCTACACCCAATGTCCAGACGTGTGCCCTACCTCGATGAGCGAATTGGCACAAATCAAAAAAAATCTGGGGGCGGAGGGGGAGCGGGTGCAAGTGCTGTTCGTCACAGTGGACCCCGAACGCGATACGCCGGAAATGTTGAAAGAATACATGGGCAGTTTCGACCCCAGCTTTTTGGCGCTCTACACCAGCAAAGAAAAGCTCGCGGATATTGCCAGAAACTTCAAAATTTATTATAAAAAAATCGAAGGTAAAACGCCTACCAGTTACACGATAGACCACTCGGCGGGTAATTATGTGTACGACACTAAAGGGCAATTACGCCTCTTCACGCGCTATGGCAGCGACCCGAAAGGCTTAACCGAGGATATTCGGGTGCTGCTGAAAACGCCTTAAATCGCTTTAAATCACTTTAAATCCGATGCGCCACGGTGGTCATGACTTTGGCAGCGGCACGCATCAGCGATTTAATGGGCTGTGGTAGCTCCAAAGCACCCGCATCACGGGCATCTTGGGCATGGCGCAATTCGTCATCGCGCATTTGGCTCACGATGGCGCGGGAAGCGTGGTCGTTTTCGGGTAAACGATCCAAATGGCTTTGCAGATGTGCGCCCACTTGCACCTCGGTTTCCACTACAAAACCCAAACTCACCGCATCGCTAATCCGTCCGGCGACCAGACCGATGCCAAACGCTCCGGCATACCACAGCGGGTTGAGGAGGGAAGTGCGCCCATCCAATTCGTGCAAACGCTGCTCTGTCCATGCCAGATGATCGGTTTCTTCGATGCACGCGCGGGTGAAATGCGTGCGTAATTGGGGGTTGCGGGTGGTAAGCGCTTGCGCGGTATAGAGCGCTTGGGCACAGACTTCGCCTACATGGTTTACGCGCATCAAAGCCGCGACTTCGCGGCGTTGTTCGGCATTCAATTCGGTGTCCAAATTGGTGCATTGCCCCATGTTGGTGGGGGGGTAGGGGGTGGCGGCACGGTGTTTGGTAAATAGAGTGCGCAAGGCGGTATCGGCGGTGGTGAGCAGAGCATCCATGATGAATCCTTGAAAGAATGTTGCATTGTTGCAACGAAAATCAACTACTTTGGTATTTTTTACCGCATTTATACCGCAATGCTTTGCCAAAAGCTCCCATGTCTGGTGCAATAAGTGAACTTCCTGAACAGGAGGTTTTGTCTGGGGTTCTGATCCCGCAAGAATTGAGCCCGCTGTTTAACCTTTTTGAGATAACCGAAATGAAAAAATCCCTCATCGCTTTGGCCGTAATGGCTGCTTCCGGCGCTTCTATGGCGCAAGTTACTCTGTACGGCGTGGCTGACGTTGCTGTTGGCGCTTCCAACAACGCTACTGGTGGTTTGGGCTTGGCTAACGACAAGTTCCAAGCTATTGCCAACAACACATTGAACAACGGCAACTCCCGCTTCGGCCTGAAAGGCTCTGAAACCATCGGCGGTTTGAAAGCTGGTTTCAACTTTGAAGCTGGTGTGAACTTGGCAACTGGCGCTACTGATGCAGCTACATTCCAACGCCAAGCCAACATTTCTTTGGCTGGTGGCTTTGGTGAGATCGTTATCGGTCGCCAATTCACAACCGCTTTCGACGCTGTGGCTACTTGGGAATTGACCGGCGCTGCTAACTACTCCGCAGTTGCTAGCCAATTCAGCTTTGGTGGTACAGCTCCCCGTGAAAATGCAGCGGTTAAATACAACTCGCCTAGCTTTGGTGGTTTCAAAGCATCCGTTGCTGCTGTGCTCGAAGGCAATGGCTTGTACAAAGATGCTGCTGGCAATGCTAAAGGCAAGTACGACTTGGCTTTGACATACTCCAACGACAAAATCGGCGCTGCTTTGAACTTCAACAAAGTAACTGACATCAGCGAAAACGCTTCTTTGGGTGCTAAATACAACTTTGGCGTTGCCACCGTTGCAGCTAGCGTTCAAAGCATGAAAGCTGGCACAAGCAACAACACCGTTAAAGAAGGTTTCACATTGGGTGCTTCCGCTCCTATGGGTCCATTCACATTCACGGCTGACTTGGCTCAAGCTACTAAAACTTACAATGCACTTGGTAAAGACACTGGTGCAAAAACCAACTTCTTGTTGGAAGCTAAATACGCTTTGTCCAAGCGTACTTTTGTTTACGGCGCATTCTTGCGTGACGGTAAAACAGACGAGGCTACCAGCAAAGATGTTGACGGTTACTCCATCGGTGTACGTCACAACTTCTAATCGGATGCTGACATAAAGTCAGCTTCAGATTACAAATCGAAAAACCCCGCTATGGCAACGTAGTGGGGTTTTTTTATTCCTACTGGATAATAGAACTTTGCTTCTTAACCCACGCGCATTAACGCCCCAATCCGCCATGATTTCTTGCCACCGCACACCTGCTTGGGCTGCTTTGCAGCAAACTTTTGCGAATAGCGCACGCGATTTTGATTTGCGCCACGCCTTCGCAACCGATTCCCAGCGGTTTGAACGCTTCAGTCAAACTGCGCCTTATCTGTTTGCCGATTTATCCAAAAATTTGTGGGATACGCAAACCGAGGCGTTGCTGTTCGATTTAGCACGTCAATGCAGTTTAGAAGATCATCGCGCCGACTTGTTTGCCGGCGAAAAAATCAACACGACCGAAAATCGTGCGGTGATGCACTGGTTATTGCGAAAACCAAATCCTCCAAAAGAAGTAAAAGTTACCCGTGAAGCCATGCTTGCCTACGCCCAAACGGTGCGCGATGATGAAACGATTACGGATGTGGTGAATATCGGCATTGGCGGTTCGGATTTAGGGCCGCAAATGGCAACGCTGGCGCTGGTGGCGTTTGCGATTCCGAATAAGCGGTTTCATTTTGTCTCGAATGTCGATGGGCATGAACTCGCGGCGACACTGCAAAATTTGAAAGCGGAAAACACGCTTTTCTTAATCGCCAGTAAAACCTTTACCACCATTGAAACCATGACCAACGCCCACTCCGCCAAAGCGTGGTTCATGGCGCAGGGCGGTACGGATACGGCACGGCATTTTGCGGCACTCACCACCAATGTGGAAGCGGCGCGACAATTTGGTATCAGCACCACCTTCGGATTTTGGGATTGGGTGGGCGGACGCTATTCGGTGTGGTCAGCGATTGGGTTGCCGCTGGCTATTGCGATTGGTGCAGAGGGATTCCGCGAATTTCTGGCAGGTGCGCACGCGATGGATGAGCATTTCCGCACCGCGCCGCTGGAATCGAATCTTCCCGTGCGCTTGGGACTGTTGGATGTGTGGTATCGCAATTTTTATGAATTCAGCAGCCGCAACATCGCGCCCTACCACAGTGCGTTGAAGCGTTATCCCGCCTATTTGCAGCAATTAGAGATGGAAAGCAATGGCAAGCGCGTGAATACCCAAGGCGAGGCATTGCCCTACGCCACCTCGCCTACGCTTTGGGGCGAACCCGGGACGAATGGGCAACACGCCTTTTTTCA
>JBDKGR010000125.1:0-7882 GCA_039798085.1 Pseudomonadota bacterium | reverse complement strand
GCGCGGGCGGCTTCGACCACGGCTTTGTATTCGGGCGCGTTTTTATCGGGCTTGAACAGGATTTTGTAAAGCTGCTCCCGAATCGGCTCAGGGCATTGACCCGCGCCCAAATCGGTTGCCCATTGCGTGATTTGTGCTTGCAATGCTGCTTTCTTTTCGATAGCAGCCAATGCTTGTTGAATAAGCTCGGCAGAGGCTCTTCTAAATTTTCCTTTACCCGCGCGGCGGAAATAATGCGGCGCGTTGAAAAGACAAAATAGCATCCCTGCCAGCTCCACAATCGGCGCTTGGGCGGAGAAATAATCGCGGGCTAAATCGGTAAAGCCAAAATCTTCATCGGGCGCAAATTCCCATGCCATTTCTAGCTCAATGGTTTGGCTAATGGATTGGGCTTGCGCCATCAATTCGGTGGGCGACGGTTTTTCAAAGCGCAATAAGATATTCGCTGCTTTGACTTTGACCCGTTTGCCCGTTTCTAGCTCCACTTGCGCGGAGGCATCGGTTTCTGAAAGAACCCTGCCGGCCATGAACTTTCCGGCTTCATCAAACAATATAAACATGGCGCGTATTGTCCCACGCGCAGCTTAATGCGATGAAGAAGTCACAATTTCACGCAACGCATCGGCATTCAAAATACGCACATGGCGTTGCTTCACTTCGACAATAGAGTCATCCACCAATTTCGAGAAAGTCCGGCTCACGGTTTCGAGTTTCAAGCCTAGGTAGCTGCCGATTTCTTCACGGGTCATGCGCAAAACCACCTCGGTTTGGGAGAATCCGCGTGCGTGCAGGCGTTCAATCAAATTCACCAAAAATGCCGCCAAGCGCTCCTCCGCACACATACTGCCCAGCAGCAGCATGACACCATGTTCGCGCACAATTTCGCGGCTCATAATTTTGTGGATATGGCGTTGCAGGGTATTGACTTCGCGCGAGATTTCTTCGATGAGGTCAAACGGCATCACGCACACTTCAGCATCTTCCAAAGCGACGGCATCGCAGGTATGGTTATCATTTCCAATACCATCCAAACCAATGACTTCGCCCGCCATTTGAAAGCCCGTCACCTGTTCGCGCCCGTCTTCGGAGGCGATGCAGGTTTTGAAAAATCCGGTACGAATCGCATACAAGCTGGTGAAGCGATCTCCATCTCGAAAGAGTAAACTCCCCCGCTTGACTTTGCGCCGATTCGCTACAACGCTGTCCACGCGCTCCAGCTCCAGAGGGGTTAGCCCAAATGGCATACAGAGTTCGCGCAGATTGCAGTTAGAACATGCGACTTTGATTGGTTTATCCATAGCTCGCAGTTTAACAATTTCTTGGTTATTTCCTTTTTTAGTTTGACCTGCATCAATAAATCTTTATCAATAAATTTTTATCAATGAATTTTTCTTTGACTTTGACAGCACTCGTTATGGGTTTGGTAGGCGGTCCGCATTGTGTGGCGATGTGCGGCGCGGCGTGCGCGGGTATCAGCCAAGCGGCAGCACCTCGGCAAACCGTGGGTTTGGTTTTGTTCCAAATCGGGCGGGTGATCGGTTATTCGGTTTTGGGTGCGTTGGCGGCGGCATCGCTCCAAGGCTTGGGCTGGCTGACGGTGCAATCGGCGGCTCTGCGCCCGGTATGGTCGCTCTTCCATCTGATTGCTTTTGCGTTGGGTGTGCTATTGATGCTACAAGCCCGTCAGCCGATTTGGTTGGAAGATACGGCACGGCGCGTTTGGGGACGGGTGCAGATTTTTATCGCCCGAAAAAACGGTGGTCTTACGGCTCCTTTCATCATCGGTGCGCTGTGGACATTATTACCGTGTGGTTTACTGTATTCGGCTTTGATGCTCGCGGCGTTGGCAACCACCCCCGCTGGTGGCGCTTTGGTGATGGCAGCATTTGTTCTGGGAACCAGCATCACCATGTTCATTGCACCTTGGCTTTTGCTGCGTTGGGGCATGGGCAATGGGGAATGGGGAATGCGTTTAGCCGGAGCGGGATTGGCGGTCAGTTCGGCGTGGGCATTGTGGATGGCGTTGGCGCACAATGAAGCGCCTTGGTGTGTGACTTTGGCATAAAGAAAAGGCGCTACCGAAACGATAGCGCCCTTTGTAATGAAATTAACGCAATTAACGCAATTAACGCAATTAACGAATAACGGCCAATTCAGTTAATTTTCCGCCGGTGATGGTTTTCAGGGTCAAAGCACCGTTTTTGATGTCTCCCTTGGCATCGAATGTGATGGGACCGGTTACGCCAGCGTAATCTTTGGTGGCTGCCAATACGGGTAGGTATTTAGCGGGGTCGGAGGAACCGGCTTTGACCATCGCGGCAACCATCACTTTTACGCCGTCATACACATAGGGTGCGTACACTTGCACGTCCGTACCGAATTTGGCTTTGAAGTTGGCTTTGAATTTTTCCATGCCTTCTTTGCCCTTACCTTCTACACCGCCAGCTTCTGCGCAGAATACTTGGTTATCGGTGATTGCATCGCCTGCGAGTTTGACCAACTCGGTCGAGCAAATGCCATCACCGCCCATGAACTTGGCTTTGATGCCCAAGGATTTCATTTGGCGCAGCATCGGGCCGGCCACCGCGTCCATACCACCGAAGAATACGACATCGGCTTTTTTGCCTTTGATCGTGGTCAGGATGGAATTGAAATCGGTTGCTTTATCGGTGGTGAATTCTTTCGCAACGACTTTGCCGCCCGCAGCAACCACCGCTTTGGCAAACTCTTCTGCCACGCCTTGACCATAAGCGGTACGATCGTCAATCACGGCAATCGCTTTGCCTTTCAAATCTTTCACGGCATAGCGACCCAATGTGCCGCCCAAATGCGTATCGTCCGCTACCAAACGGAAAGCGGTTTTGAAACCTTGGCGGGTGTACTTGGGGTTCGTCGCGGAGGGCGAAACTTGGGGGATGCCTGCATCGCTGTAGATTTTGGATGCGGGGATGGTGGTTCCCGAATTCAGGTGACCGACCACGCCAGCCACTTTGGCATCCGCCAATTTTTGGGCAACCGCAGTACCTTGCTTGGGATCAGCGGCATCGTCTTCCAGCATCAGCTTCAAGGTAACTTTGGCTCCGCCGATGGTGACACCCGCAGCATTCAACTCTTCAACCGCCATTTTTGCGCCGTTTTCGTTATCTTTACCGAGGTGTGCAATCGCACCGCTGGTAGGGCCAACATGGGCGATGGTCACAACTGCTTGAGCCGATGCAAAACCAGCAGACAAAGCAAGAACCGCAGACGCAACAATTTTCAATTTCATAGTTTCTCCAGTTAAAAAAAGCGTGGATACATAAAAGCACCACTTCCTATACGATAGCGCATTCACGCACTCCATCCTATAGGGGTGATACCAATACTATATCCTTTCTATTATCTTTACCATGCAGGATTCACGCCAACCCCCACACCACCCTCCTCCGCTTTCTGTGACGCAAGTATTGGCTTGTGGTGCGGGTGTGGTTACCTTGTCGATGGGCATACGCCACGGCTTTGGTTTGTGGCTGCAACCCATTACCCAAGCCCAAGATTGGACGCGTGAATCGTTTGCGATGGCACTGGCGATTCAAAATCTGGTCTGGGGCATTACGGGGATTTTTGCGGGCATGGCGGCGGATCGCTTTGGTGCATTTCGCGTCATTGTGGGCGGAGCAATTTTGTATGCCATCGGACTCATCGGCATGGCGTTGGCTTCCTCACCCCTGCTGTTTACGGTGTTTGCGGGGATTTTGATTGGCACGGCACAAGCGGGAACGACCTATGCCGTGATTTATGGCGTAATCGGGCGCAATGTCGAACCCGCCCGCCGACCGTGGGCAATGGGCGTGGCAGCCGCAGCGGGATCGTTTGGGCAGTTTTTGATGGTTCCTACCGAAGGGTTTTTGATTAACCAATGGGGCTGGCAGCAAGCACTGATGATTTTGGGCTGCTCGGCATTGTTGATGATTCCACTGGCATGGGGGCTGCGTGAGCCACATTTGCACGCTTCCAATGCCCACGCCGCTGCGCAAGGACAAAGCCAAAGCATCCTCCACGCCCTGCGCGAAGCCTTTTCGCACACCAGTTTTCTGTTGTTGATGGCGGGTTATTTTGTGTGCGGCTTTCAGGTGGTGTTTATTGCCGTACACATGCCGAGCTACCTCAAAGACATGGGACAACTGCCCGCCGTAGCCAGTTATGCGTTGGCGATTATTGGGTTGTTCAATGTGTTTGGCACGTATGGCGCGGGGGTTTTGGGTCAAAAATTTCAGAAGAAAAATCTACTGGCACTGATTTATTTCACCCGTTCGGTGGTGATTACGATATTCCTCTTATCCCCGCTATCGCCCGCTGGTGTGTACGTGTTTGCGGCGGTGATGGGCGTATTGTGGCTCTCCACCGTGCCGCTTACCAATGCAGCATTGGCGAATATCTTTGGCGTAAAACACCTTTCCATGCTGGGCGGATTCGTTTTTTGCAGCCACCAGTTTGGATCGTTTATGGGCGTGTGGCTAGGCGGGTATTTGTACGATAGAAACGGTAATTACGATGCCGTTTGGTTGATCGCCATCGCCTTGGGAATTGCTGCCGCCCTGATTAACCTACCCGTGAAGGAGACTGCTGTTGTCCGCGCCTAAAAAAATCGGGTTCATTGGGTTCATTGCTTTCTATGGCGGCATCGTTGCATCGCTAGCGGGAGTGTTTTGGCTTTATCTTCAGCCAGATTTTTTAATTCAACTCGGCACGATGGTTTGGATGTGCGGGTGATGCTTGCAGCGGTTGCGGTGGTTATTTACCTAAGTTGTTTGGTGCTAACACCACACGCGCAGCATCTACTTTCAAGCGAGTAATAGCCCACTGCTCTATTCGGGACATATCATCTTTTTGCAAAATTTTGTCTGTACGCAAGCTTAAAATAAGAGTATTAGTCGTACTCCATCCTGTTTTCTTGTTCCAAGAAGGTGATTCAGATAAATGGACATCAGTAATTTGGGGATATAGGGCGTGCAATTCTTCGGGGATATTGGTAAAACGATTCTGCTTACTGCGCAAGAGGTTCAGTTCTTGCATTAATTTTTCAATAGTTTTATTATCTTGATCTGCATTTGCTTGATTCACTTTATATAAATCCCCTAATAAATTTGTTTTGAGCGCAGCTACATCAAGTGGTGGTTGTTCGCCATTTTGATAGATTTTGAGCTTTGCATCGTATAGCCCAGCCATGCCTAATCGAGATTCTACGGCGGTCAATACAGATTGGGAAACCGTATCACCGACCAATGTCACTTTTATTTGTCGTGTTTTCGTGTCAATACTAGTAGAAACTATATGAGAATTGGGTTTTTCAAGCTCTTTCAAAACGAACTGTGTGGCTTTTGAACGAAAAACCTCATCTCCTACCAGTTTGTAGGCTAAATAAAAACTAGGTAATACCGTCACCGCCACAACTAAACCAATATAGAAATGAACACGCTTTGCCGCTTGAATATTAATAAATTTTCGCTCTTGCACATGGTAAGCACGAATAACAATAGCCGAAGACAGAGCAATAAATACCCCATTAATGGTGAAAAGATAAAATGCACCCAGTACAAATTCCCAATTTCCATTTGCCAAACCAAAACCTGCCGTGCAAAGCGGTGGCATTAATGCTGTAGCGATAGCAACACCGGGGATGGCGTTGGATTTTTCTTGACGTGTGGTAGCAACGATTCCAGCCAATCCACCGAATAAGGCGATAAGTACATCCCAAATAGATGGCGTAGTACGTGCTAATAATTCAGATTGCACCGTTGTAAGTGGTGTAATCATGAAATAGACGGTAGAAGTTACTAAAGAAATTAATGTTGCTACACCGAGGTTAGAAAGAGATTTTCTAATCAATGAAAAATCTGAAATACCAACACCATAACCAACACCCATTATTGGCCCCATTAAAGGGGAAATCAACATTGCACCAATAATTACGGCTGTAGAATTGACATTAAGACCAATAGAGGCAATAAAAATTGCAAAAATTAAAACCCACAAATTGGTTCCACGCATTTCTATACCACTACGAAGGCGTTGGTCAATTTCTTTGTCGTCAGCTTTGTCGTCGTGCAAACTAAAGCGCCTACGCAAAACTAACATCATCAAATTACTAATGCTTCGGAGGTGGGTCGTATCGTGGGGTGATTTCACATCCAATCCTTATGGGCTATACATTAAATGTAAATTAATTAAATCTATGTATTCAAAAGTTGACTGCGGATTTTATTCATTAATAAATCTTCAAATGTATAAAAACCAATATCATAATTGATAAGTTCGGTTAAAGCAAAAACAGCGCCCGTACCAAAGGCTTCCCGTTTGATGGATTCATGGACAAGCCGCACAGTTTGGTAGGGGAATCCAAAAATCACTTCGTGATGACCCACAATGCCGCCCAAACGGAGGGAAGTGATTTTTTCCGTGCCTAGCTCAAGCGTATCTGCGATTTTACGGGCAGTACCAGATACTTCGGTTTTGGATTTGAAATGTTGCTCTAATATCTCTACATCGGCAAATGGCGCAATGTTACGCAAAAGTCTAGCCGCCAAAATCAAAAAATTAATACCTAATGTGATATTCGGTGAGCATACAATGCGTGTGTGATTTCCCACTTCATGCGCATATTGTAAATGGGATTCCTCGTAGGCTGAAATGGCACTGACCACCATAATCTGGCGATGCTTGACTTCTTCGCCATAAATTGCCAAGGAATCTTTCCCTGAAAAATCTATAATAGCATCCACAGGAAATTTATCTAACCATGTGCCGATGTTGTTCGAATTCAGTCCTACCACAGGAATGGACGGTGTGGATACAGCATCTGCAATTTGTACGTAGCTTACCCCAGCAGTTCGCCGAGCAACCCATTGTAGGGAAAAACGGGAGTCTTCTTGCAAAACATTGGCAACTGCCCGTCCTGCTTTACCAAAACCAAATAATCCTACTTTCATCCTACAGTCTCCTTGTTATTCGATACGTACTCAAGTTGAAAGACATCGTATCAAGTGGTTTATACCACCTTTGGAAAAAACTACACAATTCTTACTCTGAGTAAAATGGGAAACCACCTAGGATCAATCCAAGATAAATTCCCCATGAACACCTCTCAAGCTCAAGCCCCCATCACTGGCAGCATTGTTGCCCTCATCACGCCCATGTTGGCAGACGGTAGTGTGGACTACCCCGCGCTGCGTAAACTGATTGATTGGCACATCGCCGAAGGAACCGATTGCATCGGCGTAGTCGGTACAACGGGCGAATCGCCTACCGTCAATGTCGAAGAACACTGCGAGATTATTCGCGTATCGGTTGAACAAGCCAAAGGACGCGTGCCTATCATGGCGGGTTGCGGCGCGAACTCGACTTCGGAGGCGATTGAGCTGGCACGCTTTGCCAAAAAAGTGGGCGCGGATTGCCAACTGCAAGTCGTTCCCTACTACAACAAACCGACGCAAGAAGGGCAGTATCAGCATTTCAAAGCGATTGCCGAAGCGGTCGATTTGCCCGTGATTTTGTACAACGTTCCCGGTCGTTCGGTCGCGGATATGGCACACGATACGGTGTTGCGTTTGGCGCAAATCCCCGGCATTGTGGGGATTAAAGAAGCCACCGGAAACATCGAACGCGCCCAATGGTTGATTAAAGAAGCGCCGGAAAATTTTGCGATTTATTCCGGTGACGACCCAACCGCCGTTGCCTTGATGCTGTGCGGTGGGCATGGGAATGTGAGCGTCACCGCCAACATCGCGCCCCGCTTGATGCACGCGTTATGCGTCGCAGCCCGCGCGGGTGATGTCAAACGTGCGATGGAAATTCAATTCCAATTATTGCCGCTGCACAAAGCGCTGTTTGTCGAAGCGAACCC